>JBBQEG010000492.1:0-3691 GCA_038320495.1 Opitutales bacterium
TGGCCGACTACCGCGCATTTTTCGGCGAACCGCCCCGCCGGATCGACGCCGTGGCCGTGCTCGTCGACACCGATAACACGGGGCTCGAGGCCGAGGCCTGGTTTGCAGAGCTGTCGATCGAGTCCACGCCGGGCGGCAAGCCATGACCTCCCTTGCGCTCATGAAACTACCGGCAATCGCCCTCGTGATTCCGGCTTTGCACGAGGGTGCGCATATTCGCGAGACGGTGGCGCAGGCGCGCGCTCAGTTTCCTGATGCTCCGGTGTTTGTGGTCGATGGCGGCAGCCGTGACGGTACGGTCGCACTGGCGCGAGCTGCCGGCGCAGAGATTGTCGAATCGACGCGAGGGCGTGGGCTGCAATGCCGCGCGGGTGCCGCGGCGGCGGCCGCCACCGGTGCCGCGTGGGTGCTCTTCCTACATGCGGACACCAGGCTGCCCGACAACGCCGGCGAGGTCGTCGCGCGGTTCATTGCCCGGCCGGAGGCAAACGCCGCCACCTTCCGGCTGCGCTTCGATGCGAACGATTGGTTTCTGCGCACCTGCGCGTGGTTCACGCGTTTCGATACAGTTTTCACCCGGTTCGGCGATCAGGGCATTCTGATCCGACGCTCGTGCTACGAAACGCTGGGCGGTTTTCCCGCGTGGCCACTCTTCGAGGACGTGGAACTGCTCCGGCGCGTCCGCAGAGAAACGAAACTCCATTCGCTGCCCGCGTTCGTGACAACCTCCGCGCGACGCTTCGAGCACCGTGGCGTTCTTCGCCAACAATGGCTGAATGTCCGCCTCCTTCTGCGTTATCTGGGCGGCGCGTCGCCCGAAACGCTCGCCGCGATCTACCGGCCCGACCCTGCATCGCTTCCCCCGAAGGCGGTCGAACGCGCACTTGATCCCGTGTCGGCGCGCGCGTCGCCGCCTTCCGTTTGATGAATGTGCCACAGGAGAAATCGTAGACGGCGTGACGGATTATCGCGATGCGTCCGAGTTAAATCTGGTTTCGCTCCTCTTGATGCCGTTCCGCCGCCAGCGGCAGCGCACTCCGGGCGGGGCGTCGGAGCGCACGCTGATGAAGCGAGTCGCGAGCGCGATTGCACTGCTCGTGCCGTCTCATTAACTCACCTCATGCATCAATTCCGTTACTTTTCCGCTTTCGCCATTACCGTCGCGCTTGGGCTCGTCTGCTTTGCGCGGGCCCCCGCTTCAGGGACGGAGATTGCCAACGCCGCCCAGCCGCAACTCACCCTCGGCGCGGATGGCCGCGTGTGGATGGTGTATGGCCAGGCCGGTGACGCGCCGCCGGTCGCCCACGCCGATGGCCAGAAACATAAGGGCCATCAACCGCAGGGTCGTTCCGGCGACGTGTTCGTCGTTTCCTCCCGGGACGGAGGCGCGACATTTTCTCAACCGAGCAAGGTTGCGAGCGTGCCGAAGCTGATGCTCGGAATGCGACGCGGGCCACGCATTGTCGCGCACGGGGATCGACTCACCGTAACCATCATTGCGCATGAACTGCTCGCGTTCACCTCGACCGACGGTGGCAAGACCTGGAGCGCGCCGAGCACGATCAACGAAGTGCCCACCAGCGCGCGCGAAGGATTGCACGACCTCGCCGGCGCCCCGGATGGCCCGTTGTTCGTCACGTGGCTCGATCTGCGCAACGGCAAGACTGAGCTCTGGGGCGCAGCGTCGGAAGACGGTGGCCGCACGTGGGCGAAGAACGAACAGGTCTATCGCTCGCCCGACAAGACGATCTGCGAATGCTGCCATCCGAGCGCACTCTTCGATGCCGATGGTAATCTCGCGATCATGTGGCGCAACTCCATCGAAGGTTCGCGCGATATGTGGATGTCCACGCGCGCGAAAGGCGCGAAGCAGTTCTCCGCCGCGCGCAAGCTCGGCGAAGGCACTTGGAAAATTGTCGGCTGCCCGATGGACGGCGGTCGGATTTTGGCGCTCGGCGGTGGGCACTTCGGCGCGGTCTGGCAGCGCAACGGCGAGGTGTTCATCAGCCGCGGTGAAGGCGCCGAGATGAATCTCGGCAAAGGCAAACAACCCGTCGCCGTTCACACCGGCAGCGCACCGCCCGTGGTGATCTGGCAGCAAGGGGCCGATCTGGTGTCGCTCGCCGACCTGCATGGCTCCGAGCCGGTGAAGCACGCGAGCGACGCGCGGTTTCCGTCGGTCGTGGCGTTGCCGGGAGGAAAAGGTGTCCTGCTCGCCTACGAGCGCGGCCCCACGAAAGGCGCGACTACAGTGACCGTCGAACGGCTGTAACGTGCTGTGGTCTCCGTTTGCTTGGCGGCGCACGAAGACAAGTTGCCGCCACCGAATTTATCGCGGAATACTGGAGGACATGAAACGCGTCCTCGGCCTTTTCATCCTCCTGTTTCCAATTTCGACGTTGGCCGCCGAGTGCGACCGGGAACTGCTCCAAGCGGTATCGGCGCTCGCGCGCACGAGCTACAGTTGGGAAACGACCACGCGACAGCGATTCCAGGGCGAAACGACCGAACCGCGCTTGAACGCCAATGCCCCTCGGGCCATCGAGGGCCGCACGGAGCCGAATGGGTTTACGCAGATCACGCTGCTGCCCTCGCGCGAGTGGGCGACATCCATGACCGCGATTTTTCGGGAAGGCGATGTCGTCGCGCAGACTCCGCTCGGCTGGCGGCGACGGATGGATCTCGGACAGGTTCCTGGCGGTGACCGGGAGATGACGGTCGAAGGCAAAAAAGTGCGACTCGCCCGGGTGTTTAGCCAAGCCCTGAAAGCGACCACGCTCCTTCCGCTCACCGAGGAGCTGTTCGACTTGGTCGTCGAACTGAAGTCGTGCCGGACGGAGAGTGGGCTCATTGTGGCGGAGCTCCGCGACGCGACCATTGAGAAATGGTGGGGCGACGCGCAGGCGAAGCGGGCTCCGGAGATTCACGGCACCGTCATCTTCAAACTCAGCGAAGAGGGCGTGACAGAATTTCACGTGGTGCTCGGCATCGGCTTTCCCAACAGCAGCACGAAGAAAGTTGCCTGGACCCTGCAGCAGTGGAGCACGCGCATAACCGGCATCGGTTCCACTACCATCGACCCTCCCGAGGACGCACTGAAAATACTCGATCAGTAAGAACGAGCAGCTTTATGCCGGCAGCGCGAAACTTGCCGGCGAAAAGGCAACCCTTCGCGGCCGGGTGGTAAAATTCAACGGCGGCATCATGGGCAAGAACTGGTTGCACGTCCGCGACGGCACCGGCTCCGATGGCTCGAACGATCTCACGATCACTTCCCAAGGTAAGGCCAAGGTCGGGGACCTTGTGCTCGTCACCGGAGTACTGGCCACCAACCGCAATTTCGGTGGTGGTTATAAATATCCTATAATCATCGAGGACGCGGTGATCGTCGTGGAGTGATAGCCAAACGACCGTTCCAATTCCAAAGGCAGGTGCGCCCGGGAGCTGGGCCACCTCCTGATGAAAGCCTCACCCATGCTCCGGCGTCACGCCCATCACGATATTCCACGTGGCGGTCAGTTCGCCGATCTTCGATCCCGCCTGAGGTGAGAAGTCCAGCGTGACATTCTCGCGCTGCCGAGGATCGCTGATGCGGCGCCAAATACCATCCCGTTCGTTGCCCGGATGCCCTTTGATATAGCACTGGCTGACGAGCTCCTTCTGCCCCTGGCGTTTTACCGCGAGATGGATG
>JBBQEG010000493.1:0-3677 GCA_038320495.1 Opitutales bacterium
TCCCAGTAGCCGGTGGCGGAAAGGCGGCGCGGGCGTCCTGAGATGTTGCGCACCTTCAAGACCGCAAACTTCACGGGGGCATCCACCGCGACGTAGATCCAGAGTTCGGATACGATCCCGTTCTCCGTGTGCTCGAAAACCGTGTACCCGAAGCCGTGCCGAATCACATAGGGCGTCACGCCGCGGGCGGGCCCGGGCGTTGGCGACCAGAACTGTCCCGTCTGCTCGTCGCGGAGGTAAAAGGCTTCGCCCGTCGTGTCCTGAACGGCGTCGTTGCTCCAGGGCGTCAGCCGGAACTCATGGGCGTTCTCGAGCCAGGTGTAGGCGCTGCCGCTCTCGGAAACCACCGTCCCGAAATGCGGATTTGCCAGAACGTTCACCCACGGGGCCGGCGTCTGTTGGCCGGGCGCGAGAGTAATGACGTACTCGTGTCCGTCGCGGGTGAAGCCGCCCAGGCCGTTGGCGAAGATCAGGTCGCGGGGCGGAAGGGGAGGCGACGTATCCACCACGAGGCTACGACCCGGCAGCAGCGCCGGCATCACGGGGTCGGGAATGGCGCGCTGCTCCAATTGCTCCGCCAGCGAGCCGAATTCGTCGTCGAGGACGATCCGCGCCACGGCATGCAACAGCACGCGATCTTCCTGCGGAATCTGTTCCAGCCGGCGCACGAAGATGCCGCCGGGTTTGTCGAGCATCTGGGCTTCGATGCCCGACGAAATCAGACTGGTGATCTCCTCCTGCAACGATTGCCGGTACACCGAGGTGTCTTCGTTCAGAATGACGAGTTCGACCGTGAGTCCCTTGATCCGCCAATACGAATGCGCCTGGATCAGTTGACGGACGAGATCGATCTTCGTGCTTTCGCTGACGCGCAGCAGAACGAGGGGCGCGTCGCCGGAGATGCCGTAGCTCCAAAGGCCGTTTTGCCCGCGCCGATTGGTCCGGAGCACACCGGGATTGGCCCGGCGCGCGGGGTCCGCGTAAATCAGGGCTCCGGCGAGTTTGGCGTAAAGTTGGGCTTCGGCTTCCGAAGCGTTGAGCTGGCGCAACGTCACTTGACTGTGTGTCCAGGCCAGTTCGAAGGCGCGTTCACCCATGCGCGGGTTGCGATATTTTTCCACCAGCGCGAGCGCCTGCTGGCGGGTTTCCGTTGCACCCAGAAGGAAGTCAATGACCACACTTTCATTCGGTGGGAGCGTGATGGCTCGACGCAAAGCAACGATTGGATCGAGGACGGACCCGGCGGTGTTGGATAGCGCTCCGGCCGCTTTCATCGCCGCGGGATGCGTCGGAGTGCCGCCGCGTCCGACGAAGCGCGAGCGATCCGTTTCACAGGAAATGGCGCCGGGATCGGCGCCGTGGGCGGTGATGAGATGCAGTAGCCACGGGGGGGACTCTTCCGCCGAACGGGCGCGCCGCGTGCAAAGGATCGCGGAGGATTCCTGCACGAATTCTGTTTGCACGAAGAGATTGCTGAACGCCGGATGAGCGGCATCAGCGGCCGCTGGTGCGAGCACCACCTCGGCATAGCTCGTGAGCTCAATCGTCCGCGGGTTGTTGCCCCGGTTGGTCAGCGTGAGTCGCCGCAGCTCGACGTCGTCTTCCGGAGAAACGCAGATTTCGGTGTGGGTTTCAATGGCCGAGTGCCGGTGACGAAACTCGGCGCGGCCTTGGGTGAAGATTGCTTCATAACGCTTGAGGGTGCGTAAGGTGGGCTGATGGGCCGCGGACCAGAACTCGCCGGTCGCGACATCTCGCAGGTAGATGAACGTGCCCCAGCAATCGCGCGCGGCATCTTCCCGCCAGCGGGTCAGCGCCAGATTTTGCCAGCGGCTGTAGCCGCCGCCTGCGCTGCTGATGGCGAGATGATAGCGGCCGTTGGAGAGGAGATTGACTTCGGGAGCGTGAGCGGAGGGATCGGTGAAGACCCGCATCGCGGTCGTGATCTCGGGGAGGACACCTTTCTCCTGTTCCGGTTCGGCGGTGAACACACTCGCCGTGCTCTTTGGCACGCGCTCCTGCAGCAGAAGGTCGGCCGCTTTCAGCAGCGGGCACGCGAGAAAACGGCGCTGCATGGGCCGATCGCGCAACAGATAAACCAAGGCGAGCAGACTCATGCCCTGGTGGTGCGCCATGAACGACTGGATCGTCACGCTGGCTTCACCCGGGGGCATGCGCCCGGGAGTATAATCCACGGCTTCGTAGAAGCCAAAGGCGCCTTCCCGACCGTCGTCGGAGAGCCGTTGCAGATTTTCTGTCGCTTCGCGCGGAGCAACCATCAGCGCCATCACCGTGGCATACGGGGCGATCACCAAATCGTCAGCGAGCCCGCGCTTCAAACCGAGCCCTGGGGCGCCAAACGCGCGGTATTGATAATTCTGATGCGCATCCGTGCGGTGGTAGCCGGACTCGGAAATGCCCCAGGGAATGTTACGCGTGTTGCCATAGTCGATCTGGTGTTCAACCGAGGCCACCGAGGTTTCATCCAGCAGCGTGTTCTCGTACGACGGCATGACGAGTTGCGGCATGAGGTACTCGAACATCGAGCCGCTCCACGAGAGTAGGATCGGCCGGCCGCGCGATGCCACCAGCAGACGCCCGAGGGAAAACCAGTGGTCTTGCGGAACCTGGCCCTGGGCGATCGCGACGAAGCTGCACAGGCGTGCCTCCGAGGCAAGGAGGTCGTAGAAGCTGACATCGAGCCGGCGTTCGCTGACGTTGTACCCAATCGAGAAAAGCTCCCGGCCTCGATCGAACAGAAAGGTGAAATCCATGGTGGCGAGCTCGTCGCTCTGTCGGGCGAGGCGTTCCAGTTCCACGAGTCGCGCGTGAGCCCGACCGCTGGCGGCGCGGAAGGGGCGAGTCCAATCGGCCGCGGAGTCGGCCGCGGGAGGAGCCACCACGAGCGTGGGCGCCGCGCCGTCAGCGTTGCTCAAGGGATCGAGCCAGCGATCGAGTGCCGCCACGTGGCGGAGGGTGGGAGAGGGGCCAAGGTGTGCGAGAGCTTGGGACATCGCCGGCTGCATATCGCCGGTCGGTGCCGGGTCCCGCAGCCAAGGGGCGAAGCCGAGGATTTCCTCCAGATGCTCCTCGCAGTTTTGTCGAAGCGTAGCGGTCCACCGCTTCGAATCGTCAGCTGTTCCCTCCCTTGCTTCGGCATTCCCTGGCGCTCTTGGGTTACCGGTTGAGTCCGCCAGCTGCCGGGCGTGCGCCGTGGCGCGCTTGATGATCGCCACGGCCTCGGACAGGGTGGCGGGAGTCTGGGTGAGCTCGGCCTCCAGTTTCGCGAGGGTCGCGTGCTTTCCGATGTAGGTTCGGAGTACGCCGGCGGTGTCGCTTAACCCCGCGAAAACGTGCGGGTGAAAAATAGGTTCATCGGCCAATTCCCTTAAGCCGGCACCGAGGGTGAGCAGATGTCCGGCGAGATTGCCGCTGTCTACCGTCGATACGTACATCGGATGAAGCGGTTGCAGCGTACGGGTGTCATACCAGTTAAAGAAATGTCCGCGGTACCGTTCGAGCTTCAGCATTGAGGAGAGCGCGTGATCGATGCGCTCCATCGCTTTCCCGGCGGGCAGATAACCGAAATCGCGCGCGGCGAGATTGGCGAGCAGCGCCAATCCGAGGTTCGTTGGTGAGGTGCGCGAGGCGATCGTGGGATGCGGCACTTCCTGGAA
>JBBQEG010000494.1:0-3671 GCA_038320495.1 Opitutales bacterium
GGCCGGCTCTTCAATCACCGCGTTGAGGTTCACGATAAATTGTCCGCCGTCTTGATAAAGATCCCAACCCGCTCCGCCTTTTCGCGACTCGTCGCCCATGCGCGAGAGCAGCGAGCCGCTGCCGGTTCCCGTTCGCACGCCGCCACCGGGCTTGGCTCGCAACATCAGCCAGCCGCCGGCCGAAAACTTATCGGTGGCCTCGACATCACCCAGGTCCCCCAAGCGAACCCGCGTGAAAATATCCATCCGCATCGAGGGCCACATCCACGTCGACTCACCCCAGACCAGCGGATTGGTGTCCGCCTTGAATTCCTTAATCTTCGCTGAGGGCGCCGAATTGCGCAGCACGTCGCCTTTGCCTTCGTCGAGTCGCAAGCGCAGTTGAAGCGCATCGGTTCCAACCGGGTTCGGACAGTCGCCCGCCTTCAACCACGCGCCCGTAAGTTCACGAGCCTGGCTACGACGCGCATCCAATTTCTCCTGCAACTCCGCCCGCGCTTTCAAAACAAACTCCGCGCTCGCCCGCGTCTCCGCCTTGGGCAGGCGCAACACCGGCGGCGGTTCCGCAATATTCAGATCCCACGGCTTCTCCACAGTGTTGCCGAGATACGCCGCCAGCCCGTAAAAATCTTTCTGCGAAATCGGGTCGAACTTGTGGTCGTGACACGCCGCACACCCGGTCGTCAGCCCGAGAAACGTGGCACCAAATGCTTCAACCCGATCCCGCATTTCGTTCGCATACGTTTCCTCCGGGATGGTACCGCCTTCGTTGGTCGTGAGATTGTTTCGCACGAACCCGGTGGCCGTGAGTTCATCGAAGGTCCGCGCCGGCAACAAATCCCCCGCGAGCTGTTCGCGCACGAACTGATCGAAGGGCTTGTTCGCGTTGAAGGCGCGGATCACATAATCCCGATACGGCCAGATCGCCCGGAAGTTATCAAAGTGCAATCCATGCGTGTCGGCGTACCGCACGTAATCAAGCCAGTAGCGCGCGCGGTGCTCGCCGAAACGCGGACTCGCCAGCAAGCGATCGACCACCTTTTCGTAAGCATCCGGCGCCTTGTCCGCGACGAACGCCTCCACGTCTTCCGCACTCGGAATCATCCCGGTCAGATCAAGCGTAACCCGACGGAGCAACGTCCGCCGATCCGCCTCGGGCGAGGGAGTGAGCTTTTCCTTGGCAAGCCGCGCCATGATGAAATTGTCCACTGGCGTACGCGGCCACGACCCGACATTCGTCATTACCGTCGGAAGTGCCGGCCGCTTTGGCGCAATAAAGGCCCAGTGCTCTTCGTACTCCGCTCCCTCGGCCACCCACTGCCGCAAAGTCGAAATCTGCGCCGGCGAAAGCGTCTTATGTGCTTCCGGCGGCGGCATCATCACCTTCTCATCCGTCGACTCGATTCGCTTGATCAGGGAACTCTCCTCCGGCTTCCCGGCCACGATCGCCGGACCGCTCTTCTCCAACGGCTTAAACGCATACTCGGCGCGATCAAGCCGGAGCCCGGCCTTCCGGGAGCCCGAATCCGCCCCGTGACACGCGTAACAATTCTCCGCGAGGATGGGCTGAATGTGCTCGTTAAAGGAAAGCTTTGCCGGCGCTCCCGCCGCCCCGCCAGGTGAAATCGAACCCGACGCCTCCCTCGGCGCCGGCCCACGCGTCTCGCCACCGACTTGGGCGAGTAACGCGACGACCGAAACAAGCGACAGACCGATAGGAACAAAGTAACGAGTCATGGGGCGGGGAACGTAGGGCAAAAGAATATGCGCCGTTCCCGAAACACAACCCCAGGCCGCCGGTTATCGGCGAAGGTAAAACAGCCATTCCTGCCTGTTCCGACGGTAACACAGGCATTCCTGCCTGTTCCGATGGTGACACATGCATTCCTGCCTGTTCCGGTCGCTTCATAAATCTGGCAGCATAAAACAAGCGATCCGGGACAGACAGGAATGTCTGTGTCACCTCGGGCCAACCATCTCCGAGTTCTCAGGCCAGAATCCCCTTCACCACCTGCGCCGGTACCACGCCGGTGAGGCGTTGATCCAAGCCCTGAAACTTGAACGAGAACCGATCATGCTCGATGCCCATCAGATGCAGAATCGTCGCGTGCAGGTCACGCACGTGCACCGGATCCTTGATGATGTTATACGACATTTCATCCGTCTCGCCATAAACCTGGCCCGGCTTCACGCCGCCGCCCGCCATCCAGATGGAGAAACACCGCGGATGGTGATCGCGCCCGTAATTCGTTTCGGTCAGTGTGCCCTGACTATAAACGGTACGCCCGAACTCGCCGCCCCAGATCACCAGCGTGTCGTCCAACATGCCTCGCTGCTTCAGATCCTGAATGAGGCCATAACAGGCCTGATCGACGTCCTTGCACTGCGACGCAATATCGCGCGGCAGCGATCCATGTTGATCCCAGCCACGATGGAAGATCTGCACAAAGCGCACGCCGCGCTCCACCAGCCTGCGCGCCATCAGCGCCGAGCTCGCAAAGCTCCCGCGCACCCGCGCTTCGTCTCCATAAAGCTCATACGTCGCCGCCGGTTCCTGCGTCAGGTCGGCCAACTCCGGGACGCTCGCCTGCATGCGGAACGCCATCTCGTACTGCTGCGTGCGGGTCTGAATCTCCGGGTCGCCAATGCTCTCGTAACTGCGCCGATTGAGCGCGTCGAGCCCGTCGAGCATCCGCCGCCGCAAATCCCGCGGAATCCCAGGCGCATCGTTCAAATACAACACCGGATCGCCTTGGGGCCGCAACGATACACCCGCATGTTGACCCGGAAGGAAACCGGATCCCCAGAGCCGCGACGAGATCGCCTGCACATTCGAAAACGGGCTGGTGTGCTTCGCATGCAACACCACGAACGCCGGCAAATCCTGATTCATCGAACCAAGACCGTACGAGAGCCACGAACCCATCGAGGCTTTCCCGTTTTGCATCGAGCCTGTATAGATCAACTGGTTCGCCGGTTCATGATTGATCGCGTCGGTTTTCATCGAGCGGATAATACAGATGTCATCCACCATCTTCGCGGTCCAAGGGAGCAGTTCGCTGACCCACGCCCCACTCTTCCCATGCTGGGCAAACTTAAAGATGCTCGGCGCCAGCGGGAAACCCGTCTGCTTCGAGGTCATTCCGGTCAACCGCTCACCTTGATCTTTCAACCAGTCCTTCAGGTCTTCTCTGAACCGGGTCTGCAACGCCGGTTTGTGATCAAATAATTCCAACTGCGAGGGCGCACCAATCAGCGAAATATAAATCGCGCGTTTCGCCTTGGGGGCGAATTTCCACGGGTTGACCGGCGCCTCCGTGCCGCCCGCTGCAAGGGCACGGTTGCCCAACAACGCCGTCAACGCGGCCACACCAAGGCCCGTGCCACTCGTGCGGAAAAACTGTCTCCGGGTGATCGCCTCGTTGTAACGCTCGAGGGGTTGCTGCCAGTCAGGGGGGAGCGGTTGCATACGATTATTTGGTCAACGATTCATCGAGATTCATCACTTGGCTGGCAACGAGCGTCCACGCCGCCAGTTCGGGCGCCGGGAGCGTTTCGTCCGCCGGGGTCGCCCCCACCTTCAACAGCTGGCGCGCCAGGTCGGGCTCGCGCTGATAAGTCGCCAGCGCGTCATCCAGCGTGCGCCGCAGAATGGTCCGCTCGGGGCGGGC
>JBBQEG010000495.1:0-3664 GCA_038320495.1 Opitutales bacterium
CTCAAATTCGTCGACGCCCGGTTTCAAGCGGACGTTGATGCCGTGGACCGTGTTCCCCATGCCATAAAGTTCCTGCATCAACCGAATCGGCGCGATCACCGTGCTGCGATCGAGATGCTGATGGCCGATCTGAAAAATACCGGCCACCCGCAGCGAGCGCGGCAGGATGATTTCGTCCTGCGTGATCTTCTCCAACGCGAGTGGCGAGACCACGTCGACCAGCGAACCGGTGCGCGCGCCCAAGGTCTGCGCGAGCATCACGCTGAGGATAACGGAGTCGTCATCGAGGTCGTCCACCGTACCCTGCACGAGGTAGCCCTGCAGAGGCATCACCTTGTCGACACGGGCGAGATCAACGCCGATGACGATAGGAAACGCGGGCTTGTTATTATAGGAAAGCATCACCACGCCCCGCGCAAACGGCGAGGCGGCGGCGACGCCCGGAAACGATTCGACCTGTTGGAGCAGCGCTGGAGCGTCCTCGATCACGGCCTGACTCGCGATCTGGATCTCGCCCTGCGTATCCACAATCATGGCACGAATACCCTGACCGAACCCGCCCATGATGGAGGTGGTAACCACCAGCAGCGCTACGCCGACAGCCACGCCCAAGCCCGACATGAAGGTGAAAAAAGGAAACCACCGTCCCGTCGGGAAAAGCTGCTTGAGAGCGAGGTAGAGAAACCAAGGCATGGGGTGAAAATTGGGAAAATCGGAAAATCGGGAAATTGGAAAATTGGGAAACTCGAAAGCGGCGAGCAACGGCGGGAAGCTGGTGGGGTTCAGGTGTTTTCGAACTGCGGGCGGCTTCGCTCAGACCAGGATGATCCCCTTTAGTGGCCAATATTTTTTGTCTCCCCGTTTTCCGATTTTCCAAATTTAGCCTTTCATTTTCCGCTTTTCCGCCTTTCCGCCTTTCCGCCTTTCCGCCTTTCCGCTTTTCCGCTTTTCACCCCGCGTTGCCGGGGCGGAGCTGAGGGAAGAGAATGACGTCGCGGATGCTTTCGGCTCCGGTAAGAAGAATACAGAGGCGGTCGATTCCCACGCCCATGCCACCGGCTGGCGGCATGCCGTGTTCGAGGGCGAGAAGGAAATCCTGATCGATGTTCTGTTTCTCCTCGCCGGCCTGCTGTTCAAACATCTGCCGCTGCACGTCCGGATCGTTTTGCTCGGAATACGCGGGCGCGACTTCCATCCCGCCAATGGTGAGCTCGAACACATCAATCGTCGTCGGATCGTCGGGCGTGATCTTGGCCAGCGGGCAAAGCTCACGCGGCAGATGCGTAACAAAGGTCGGCTGAATCAGTGTCGGCTCGATTTTCTTGGAGAAGATCTCGTTGGTGATCTCGAACTCTTCCCACGACGGATTCACGCCGAGTCCCATCGCTTCCGCCTTCGCGATCTTCTCGTCCTTCGACCGGGCAAACCAGTCTGCGTCACCGGTCGCTTCTTTGATGAGATCCTTGTAATGAACTTCGCGCCACTCACCGGCAAACTCGATTTCCTGGCCGCTGGCTGCGTGCTTGATCCGCGTGGTGCCGAGCACATCGCGACAGAGCGTGGTGAGAAGATCGCGAATCAGCGTCATCATCCCGCGGTAGTCACTGTAAGCCTGATACACCTCGAGCATGGTGAACTCGGGGTTATGACGGCGCGAGACGCCTTCATTGCGAAAAATGCGACCGATCTCGAAGACGCGGTCAAAGCCGCCGACGAGCATCCGCTTGAGCCGAAGCTCGGTGGCAATGCGAAGGAAGAAATCCACATCGAGTGCATTGTGATGCGTCACGAACGGGCGTGCGGCCGCTCCACCGGCAGTGTTCTCCAGCACCGGAGTTTCCACTTCGATAAACTTCCGCTCCTCGAGAAAGCGCCGGATGTGCGACACGATGCGCGAGCGCAACATCAGCCGGGAACGCGACTCGTGGTTCACGATCAGGTCCAAGTAGCGCTGGCGATACACCTGCTCCGGATCACTGAGGCCATGCCACTTTTCGGGCAACGGACGGAGCGCCTTCGCGACGAGGACATAGTGAGTGATGCGAACTGTGACCTCCCCGGTCTTGGTTTTGAAGAGTGTGCCGTGGGAGCCAATGATATCGCCCAGATCGAGTTTTTTGAAAGCAGCGTAGGCTTCGTCGCCGATGACATCCTTCTTCACGTAGAGCTGAATCTGGCCCTCCTGGTCCAGGATCTTCACAAACTGGCTCTTGCCCATGTCGCGGATGACGACGAGGCGTCCGGCGACGGCGATCGGAAGCGTGTTTTCCACGTCCTCGACATAAGCTTTCAGCGCTTCTCCCGAAAAATGCGTCGTCGCGAATTGTGCGCGGAAAGGATCGACGCCAGCCGCACGCATATCGGCGAGCTTCTGCCGACGGACTGCATGCTGATCGTGGGAGATGTCTGGAGAAATGTCGCTCATGGAAACAGAACCGTGGACCGTGGGGTCCGCCCGAACGCGGGGCAAACGGAAACTCGTTGCCGTTGTCATGGATCTCATCGGCCCGAATCGAGTGAGTGACCGGAGATTGCTGTCTGGGGCGCAACCCCAGGCGGTTCTACGGGTCAATCCGCAGGAAAATGAAGGCCGACACCCTGCTTCCGCCAGTGATGATCGTCGACGACAACGAGGATGATTCGATGTTGTTGGTGCGTCATCTGAAGTCCGCCGGAGTACAAAACCCCCTCCTTCAATTTCGGAACGGCGGCGACGCCTTTATGTTTTTGAAGCAGTTTTGCGGTCCGGATGGCAGTAACGCCCACCTGCCGGTGGTGATGTTTCTCGACATCAACATGCACGGGCTCAGTGGGTTCGACGTGCTGGTGTGGGCGCGCAAGCAGTCGCAGCTCGATCGCATAAAAATCTATATGCTCTCGGGCGCGAACGAGCTTTGGGACGCCCAGATCGCGGCCAAGCTCGGGGCGGACGACTTTCTCGAGAAGTTTCCCGAGCCGGGGACCTTTCGCGAGTTACTCTCCCCGGTGTGCGCCCTCCCCTCGAGCTGAGGGCGGGCGCGGCGAAAGGCGACACAGGCATTCCTGCCTGTTGCGGCGTTACGGTTCTCAAATCCGGAAGAGAATTAACAGACATGAATGTCTGTTTCACTACGGGATCGCCGAGACAGACAGGAATGTCTGTTTCACTTACTTCGCCGCCACGGGCTTGGTGATCATGTCGAAGTCATCGGTACGAAACGGGGTCACCGGCAAGCCGTCGGCGGAGAAGAGATTAGCCACCGGGTTATCGGCCCAAGCATAACGCACCGCGACCGGCGTCGGCACACGATCGCTCGTCACCTCGACCTTGTCGGGCGCGATGACCTTGGCGGTCGCCCAGTGCCAGACCCGATCGGCGCCGCAGACGGCGAAACCACGGGCTTCCTCCACATCGAAGGCGCGCAGGGTGCTGCCGAAGCAATCGAGAGTCATCGTGGCCCGGTTCCCACTGATGGAAACGCTTTTGTATTCGGGACTCCGGTACGGGAGCTTCATCCCGTAATCCTGCACGAGGGCCCACCGTACCAACCGGGCCGCGACGTCGTACTTGTTGCGCGGATGAATGTCGCGGCCTTCGCCCACATCGATGATCACAGCCTGACCGGTATGCGGAAGACGAAGCGTCTTGGTCTGAGTTTCCCGCAGTTCCGCCCAGTCACTGTCA
>JBBQEG010000496.1:0-3652 GCA_038320495.1 Opitutales bacterium
TTGTTGGGCGTTCTGATTTTCCACGACTGGGGCGCCAAGTTTTATTTTCCCGCGGCCATCGCGGCTTTGGTGGCGGTGGTGATTGCGGTGTTGTTGAGGGATACACCGCAGAGCTGCGGGTTGCCGCCGATCGAGGTCTACAAGAATGATTATCCGCCGGATTATTCCGCCGCGCATGAACGTACATTCACGTTCAAGGAGATCTTTTTCAGCTACGTGCTAAATAACAAATTTTTATGGGCCATCGCGGTAGCCAACGCCTTTGTCTATTTTGTGCGGTACGGCGTCGTGGATTGGATTCCGACCTATCTGCAGATGGACAAAGGCTTCTCGTTCCAACAATCCAGCCTCGCGTGGGCGGCCTTCGAGTTCGCGGGCATCCCCGGGACGATTCTGTGCGGCTGGATGTCCGACAAGATTTTCAAGGGCAGTCGGGCGCCGGCGACGATTCTCTTTATGGCGTTCACGCTTCTCGGTTTGATCGTATATGGACTGAATCGCACTGGCCCGCTCTGGATCGATATGGCCGCGCTGATCGCGATCGGGTTTTTTGTCTACGGTCCGATTATGATCATCGGCCTGCACGCGTTGGATCTCGTGCCGAAGAAAGCGGCGGGCACCGCGGCAGGATTCACCGGGTTCTTTGGCTATGTGTTCGGATCGGCCATCGCCGGCACGGGCGTGGGCTGGATCGCGGACACGTGGGGCTGGAGCGGAGTGTTTGGGACGATGATAGTGTGTTGTATACTGACAATGCTCTTCAGCGCCATGACGCTGAGCCATCGCGCAACGAGTAGCGCCGGGGCGAAGTGATTTTATGAATACGCCTGTAATAAAACCGGTTTCAATGGTTGGCTCCCGGTGTCGCGTTGGCCTCTTCGCCTTGTTCGCCTGGGTCTCCGCCCTGGCCGGCGTGGCGCAGCCCTTGGTGGTCGCGCATCGCGGCGCGAGTGGCTACTTGCCGGAGCATACGGCCGCCGCCAAGGCGTATGCGCATGCGCTCGGCTCAGACTACATCGAGCAGGATCTCGTGTTGTCGAAGGACAACGTGCCCGTGGTGCTGCATGATATCCATCTTGATACCGTATCCGACGTGGCCCGACGCTTCCCGGATCGGAAGCGTGCGGATGGCCGTTACTACGCGCTCGATTTCACGGTAGCGGAGATGAAGCAATTGCAGGTCAGCGAACGCTTCAACGCGACGACGGGTGCACCGGTTTATCCGCGGCGTTATCCGTCCACGACGTCTCCCGCGACCTTTCAGATCCTGACGTTCGAGGAGGAGCTCCAGCTCATTCAGGGACTGAACCGCAGTACCGGCCGTGAGGTCGGAATTTATCCTGAGATCAAGCAGCCCAAATGGCACCGCGACCAGGGGCGCGATCTCAGTGCCGTGGTTCTTCCGATTCTGGCGCGCTTTGGTTATAGCACCAAAGCGGACAACTGTTTTCTTCAGTGTTTCGAGTTGACCGAGGTACGGCGGCTGCGCGGCGAACTCGGTTGGAAAGGTCGACTCGTGATGCTCATCGGCGGCGCCGCGAAGGAAGCGGATGAGACGGATAACAACCGGCTCGTGACGCCGGAAGGCATCCGTGAATTGACGCAGCTGGCGGATGGGATCGGGCCGGCGATGGCCCGCGTCGTCACCTGGACCCCGACTGGGCAGCGGCGCGTGAGTAACCTCGTCAAGCTGGCTCATGCCGCCAAGTTGGTCGTGCACCCCTACACGGTGCGACTGGATGACCTGCCGAAGAACTGTCCGTCGGTGGACGAACTCCACGCCGCGTTGTTCGGTGAGGCGCGGGTCGATGGCGTGTTCACGGATTTTCCTGACGTCACCGCTGCGTGGATACGGCGCGCCACTCCCTAAATTCAACTCCGTCGAGATCGAAGACAGGGTCGGCCCTTGCCGCATTGAGTCTCGGCAGCTGGGAATAGGCTATGAGGTCAGCCGCAAGGCGGCCGCTTGGCGGCAATGCGGCTGCACCCTCGGCCCTTATCGGCAGCGCGGCATTGGACGCGTGAAGCCCATCGACGTTTCAGATCGGCAATTCCTCAACCCGTCGGCGCTTGATTAAACAACGAGCGGATCGATCTCTTCGGAATGCGCCGAAGCAACCGCAGAGTACGCGGAGCTAACCAAGGGCCTGTTCTCATAAAGTATAGATCGACTCCGCGCCCTCCGCGGTGAAAAGGTCTGGAGGTTCGCGGCCGTCGCAGCAAAAGCTATACAATCCGATCGATAGGAACGCCGTCCCTCATTCCCGGGCTCGTTCAACAGGGGTCGTGTTGCGGCTTCGAGCAACATGACCTTTCGGGTTCGGCGCTTTAGCGATCCGCCAAAAACTGCTCAATTGTCAGCCCGATATCTTTCGTGATCTGGCGCAGTAATATCGGCGGGATATCACGGCCCTTAGGTATTGGAACTGTCGTTGCGCGGCCATTGGGATGACGATACTGTATGTGGGAGCCGCGCTGCCTGACTGCGATGAACCCAATCTTCTCTAAGACTCGACAAACTTCCGAGGGTTTGAGGACGGGAATCGAACCCACGACTATGCGACTTGAATTGTCTGCGTGCCAATGAATTCGGACTCCAACTGTGCATCCCCCGACTCGAGGACCAGCTCAACGACTTCACGCAGATTCGTCCTTAACTCATCCAGCGTCTCGGCTTGGGTGTGCGCCCCGGCCAGACCAGGAACGTAGCCTACCAACAAACCCGTGGTAGGGTCACGCTCGACGACTGCGGTAAACGTCTTCATGACGGCAAACTTGGTGGAACTTGAAGCGGACGCAAGCGAGCCTTTTGCCGAACGTCGTAGATGTCATCTGATCCCGGGATGATCCGGGAAGACACCGACCTGAATTTCGCTGGTTTGTACTTGGAGAAATAAATGGAGAGGGGGCAGGGTGAGGGCGAAGCCCTTTCCCCGCTTCTCCCCTCGTCCGAGCCCGAGTGCAGGCTGGCGGAGGGCGCAAAGGGGAACTTCGTGACTCGCGTGATCCACCCAATACGAAAAGAGATATCCCTCTGACCGGAGATTCTCAAGGGACCGGTCCGATGGGGTGAGCCTGTTGCACGTTGCACAACGACGGATTTTGCAACACGCAACAGGCTGACCCCGTCCGGCCTTGCGAGTCAGCCGGCCGTTCATTGAGTGGGGGCCTTCTGCAATTCCAGCCAAAATTTACTCCCTTGCCCCAGGTCCGATTCGACACCGACCCGCCCCTTCATCCGCTCCACCGCTTTGCGCACGATCGCCAGTCCAATGCCGGTTCCGTCATAGAGCTTGTGATCCACCATGCGTTCGAAAATCCCAAAGATCCGCTCGTGGTTTCTCGGTTCGATTCCGATCCCGTTATCTTCGATCCAAAGGCGAACCTGGGTTGCCGTCGACTCAGCCCATACGTTGATTTTTGGACGGATTCCGGGCGGCACAAACTTTACGGCATTCCCGAGGAGATTGGAAAGACACTGGGTTAGGCTCGCCTCGTGGCCTAATACGCTCGGCAGTTTTTCGGCAACGCGAACTTCTACGTCCGCACTCTGAAACTGGGGATAATTCCCGATGACTTGGCGGATAAGGCTGTCCAGATCGATCGCCTTTAAGCTAATTTCAGCCCCGGCCACGCGAGAGTAACTCAATAC
>JBBQEG010000497.1:0-3610 GCA_038320495.1 Opitutales bacterium
ATTGTTGACGGAAATTCGGTTGCTGGTGCTCGGGGGATTCTCCGTGTCGGGCAGCGTCAGCCCGCCGGCGTATTGGTTGAAGTCGGGGCGCCCGACCGAAGTATAATACGATGCGCGCGCGATCAGGTTTTCCCGGATATTGTAACTGGCATTCAAACTCGGGAACCACCGCAGGTATTCCTTCTCCGCGCGAGTGCCGCGATCGATGAACGTGAGCCGCGAAACGCCCAGCGCATCGGAAGTCGGAATGATCAACACGGGCTGGACGCCGGCCTGCGCCGGGTTGCCATCGACGACCCGGCCGCTCGCGTCACGCTGGAAATTCCGAGTGGCGTCGGTGAGGGGGCCTTCCGCCTCGACGTTGGTCTGTTCCGCCCGGACGCCGCCCACCAGCCGCAGGCGGCGCTGAAAGAACGCGATGTCGCCGCGAATATAGGCGGAGGAAATTGTCTCCTCCGCGCGTTTCGAATTACTCACGGTCGAGCGGTATTCGGCGTTCCGATCGATGCTGAAGTAATTGGGGTTCGCTTTATAGAGATCCCAATACTTGTAATTGCTGAAGCGTTGGACGCGGGGAAAACCGAAACCAGGGGTGACTTGCGACAGCACCTCGTCGAACACCACCGCGGCGCCGTCATCGCTGCCCTGCGGATCGAGCGGCGTCGAGGTCGCACGCCCGTCGGCGCCGAGGAAGGTAAACGAGGGCGAGTGGGTGCGGTTGTCGCGCATGGCATTGCGCAGGTCCAGTCCGCCTTTGAGGCTGACGGGTAAACCACGCAGGTCGAAATCACGTTTCAGGCTGGCTTGGGCACTGCGATGCAGGTCCGCCGTGTTGGCCATGTTGCCGTTGCCCGTCGCGAGCACGTAGGTGTTGATGTCATAGGGATCAACCGGCCGGCCGGCGGTGTCGGTCACCGTGATGGTTCGCGGACGCAGATAGAATATGTCGTCGAATGAAACGGTCACCCCGGTGCGGCGGGCGCGGCTCGAGCTGAAATAACCCTTGTCGTTGTCGCTATAGATGTTGGTCGAATGTGAATAGCCCACGCCGGTCTCCGCCTTCCACACGGGTCCGTCATGCCGCCACACCAGCGTGGGCATGTAGGTCGTCCCGGACTTCTGGCGATATTGATTGTCGATGCGAATCTCACCGGCGCCGGCCACCCCGCGGGTCGAGGTAGGCGTGAAGTCGCCCGGCAACACGCGATTGGGCGAGAACGTCAAAAACCGATAGGCAAACGGCTTGTCCGAATATGCATACTGGAACATGAACGAGAGACGATCGTTGCGCGAGAGCTTGTAATCGACGGTGATGCCGGCGGATGAGCGGTGGCTCACCTTTCCGCCACTGCGCAACCGAAACTCGGACAGGTAGGGCCGGTCCGGCGTGGTGTCGGGGAAAGCGCCCTGCACCCCGGCCGCACTGGGCGTGCTCGTGCCGGCGGTGTTTCCCCGCCACGTGTTTTGCACATTATCCAGCGGCGTATAGAGCGTGCTGGTGCCGCCGGAAATGGTGAATCCGAAACGGTCATTCACCGGCACAATATAGGAAAAGTCCAAACCCGGACGGACCTTCCGCATCCTGTCCTTCATCGGACCCGGCGTGGCGTGGAAATCCCGGGCGTTGTCGCGCATCAAGAAATAAACACTGCCGTTGAAAACCGGCCGCTTGCGATCGAATGCGCTGCGTGGCACCATGTTGATCGAGCCGGCGAGCGCCATGCCGGGCGATTCGGGAGTCGGCGAATGCAGCACCTCGATGCGCGAGATGTTGTTGAGCGACACCTGATCGACCTCGACGCGTCGGGAAGTGCTGGAGCCGGCGGCGCTGGCGAGATCGAAGCCACCCAGTGTAATCGGCACATTATTCGGCGGCGCGCCGTTCAACATGAAGGTCCGGGCCTCGCCGCCGACCGAGTTGATCGCCATTCCGGGAAGGAACTTGAGGAACTCGCCGACGTTGCCGTCACTGACCGCACCAAATTCATCCGCGGCAACCACGTTCTTGATGTTCGCCGCGAAGCGCTGCTCGTTGATCGCGATGGCGGCGCCGTCCATCTCCCTCGAACTCGCCACAACGAAATCGGACAGCTTCACTACACCCCCTCCCCGATCCGTGTCCGCCCGTCGGTCCATCGCCGCGAGATTGAAATCGCGCTGGACCGTCGCACCCGGACCGACGACCACAACGTCCGTCTGCACGTCGAGCCCCGTGAAGAAAACCTTCACCTTAGCCGGGCCGACCGGGACATTCGTCAGCCGATACTGTCCGCTGGAATCGGTGAACGCTTCGAGCCCGGTACCGTCGACCGTGACGCGGGCATTCTCCAGGTATTCGCCGTTGCGCGTGTTGAGCACGCGGCCTTCGATCGTCCCGGAGGAAACGGTCTGGGCAGAGGTGGTCGTGGCCATGAGCAAAGCGGCGCAAGCAACTAACGCGCAGCCGAAAATCGATGAAACCGAGGGGGTAGTTTTCATGACTCGCCCAGACGGTTTCCAGTTGGCGCGTTCGTCAAGTGTCAATCCACTGTTGTCCGTATTACGGGCGACATTGATTGAAATACGGACCGCAACTTGCGTTCGCAAAATTCCGCCGCTAACCACTCATGGTGTCCGTCGCCTTGCCTAAAACGCCCCCCAATACGCAGAATCGCATGGTCGCGTCGTCGCTGCTGAAAGCGCTCGACCTGCTGACGCTGCTGGCCCGCAACCCCCAGGGACTGCCGATGGCCCGGCTGCGCCAGTCGCTCGGCTACCCGCGGACTTCGATCCTGCGCATGCTCGCGACCATCGAGCTTTACGGCCTCGTGGCGCGCCAGGAGGACATGTGGCGGACCACCGAGCTGTTTTATGATTGGTGCAACCGCAATACGCACCGCGAGATTCAGGAGCGGTATCACGGCGCCCTGCGCGCAATCGCCGCGGAAGTCGACGAGCTGGTCGAGCTCGGCATCCTCGAGGGCGGCGGCGTGCGCTACATCGACTGGGTGCAGGCGCCCCACGCGATCACCATCGATCCGCTGAAGAGTTCGCTCTATCCGCTGGTCAGAACTGCTTCCGGAAAACTGCTCCTTTCGCAGCGTCCCGATCTGTGTGCCGACCTCGATGACCGGCGTCTGCTGGAGGAAATCGCAGCGGCGAAGAAGGAGGGCGTGGCGTGGAACCGCCGCGAATCCGATCGCAACATCATGGCAGTCGCGACTTGGGCGGCGCCCGCCTCACCCACCACTCCTATCATCTGCATCAAGTGGCCGGTGTTTCGTTTTTCCGACACCAAGGCCCGCCGCGCACTCGGCGTCATTCGGCGCGCCCTCGCGCAACTCTAAAAGCAGACCCCTTTGGGCTCGCCCCGACGGTGGAATTATTGACCCGGTGGCGCTAATTAGCGAACCGACTCCCATGGAAATCCTCCGCACGGGTTCACTCGATTCCGTCCGGGTTGTAACATGTAACAGGCAGGCCCCAGAGCAAGTCGCCCTGCACCCGATCGTTGGCGAACGGCTCAATCAGCATCACGGTTCCTTCGGGTTCGAGAACCCGGGCCGCATGCTGCGCCGCGGCGCCTGGATCATCCATATCGTGCAGACAATCGAAGAATCAAATCAGTCTG
>JBBQEG010000498.1:0-3600 GCA_038320495.1 Opitutales bacterium
ATCCGGCGCTCCTGGGGCGAACCGGACGTCCCGCGGAGTCAACGCTATCGATCAGTTTGTCTCCGCCCGGTTACAACAGGAAGGCCTGAGCCTCGCGCCCGAAGCCGACGCCGAGACGCTGTGTCGCCGGCTCTATTTGGATGTCACCGGATTGCCGCCTTCGCCAGCGGAAGTCGCGGCGTTCAAACGGGAGGGATTCGACGCGACGCTGGAAAAGCTGCTGCAACGTGAAGCCTACGGTGAAAAGTGGGCGCGGCTCTGGTTGGATGCCGCCCGCTATTCGGACAGCAACGGCTACGAAAAAGATCTGCCGCGTGAACAATGGGCGTGGCGCGATTGGGTGATCCGTTCGCTGAATCGGGACCAGCCTTACGATCAGTTCATCGTGGAACAAATCGCAGGCGACCTGCTGCCCAATGCCACGCAGGAGCAGATCGTTGCGACCGGGTTTCTCCGCAAC
Source organism: Opitutales bacterium (assembly GCA_038320495.1). Taxonomy (GTDB): domain Bacteria; phylum Verrucomicrobiota; class Verrucomicrobiia; order Opitutales; family Opitutaceae; genus ER46. Next base: position 461 of record JBBQEG010000498.1, read on the forward strand.
AGCATGACCAACGAGGAGGGTGCGATCGTCACGGAACAGTTCCGGACGGAAGAAATTTTTGACCGCATGGATTGCGTTGGGAAAGCGGTGTTGGGACTCACCTTGTCCTGCGCGCAATGCCACACGCACAAATTCGATCCGATCGAGCACGATGAGTATTTCGGCCTGTTTGCGTTCCTCAATGATACGTACGAGGCGCAGTCCTGGGTTTATACCAAAGAGCAGCAGCAACAAGTCGGCGACGTGGAGCGTGCGATTGCGATTTTGGAGGAGCGGGTTCGCGCCCAGCAGCCAAACTGGCGTCAGGACATGGCGGCGTGGGAAACGACCGTGCGCGCCAAGCAGATCGCGTGGACTCCGCTCATGGCGACCGAAATGGGGAGCAACAGTGGTCTGAATCATCCGACGCAAACCGCCGATGCCTCCATTTTCGTCCTGGGCCATCCTTCGACGAAGGGAACGATCTATGTGATCGCAACGCCCGAACTCCGCGGCGCCACCGGCCTGCAACTCGAGGCGCTGACGCACGGGGATCTTCCGTTCAACGGTCCGGGACGAAGCAAGTATGGGACGTGGGCGCTTAGCGAACTCGCCATATCCGTTCAAACCCCGGGTACGAGCGAGTGGCAACCGGTGCGGTTGAAGAATGCGACGGCTGATTTTGCCGAAACCACCGGAACGCTCGAAGCGGATTGGGATGCTGATTTCGACAAAGAGAAAAAGCGCACGCGCGGTCCAATCGAGTTTCTCATCGATGGAAACAAGGACACCGGCTGGCGCGCAGATCGCGGACCGGGGCGGCGCAACCAGGAGTCGGTCGCGGTGGTGCAGTTCGAGTGTCCGCTGGAGTATCCCGTGGGCACGAAAGTCCGCGTGATGATGACGATGGATCATGGGGGAAGCGACAACGGCCGTCACAATACCATACTCGGCCGGCTTCGTTTGAGCCTGACGGGCGCGCCGGATCCCAAGGCGCTGGCGATCGACCACGCGGCGATTCTGGCGATGACGGTTCCCTCCGGGCAGCGCTCGCCGGCACAGCAGCACGCGATCTTCACGGCGTGGCGGCAATCGCTGCCTGGGGCTGTGTCGCTCAACGAGGAGTTTGCGGCCGTCTGGAAGACGTATCCCAACGCCCCTACATCCGTGCTCCATCTGGCGCAGCGCGCCTCACATGAAACGCGCGAAACCCGCCTGCTGGATCGCGGCAGTTGGGAGCAGCCCAAACACGTGGTGGCGCCGGGTACGCCGGCCGCGCTGCATCCGTTTCCCGCCGACCGACCACGCAACCGGCTGGGGCTCGCGGAGTGGCTCGTTGATCGCCGCTCACCGTTGACCGCGCGGGTCGCGGTGAATCGGGTCTGGCAAGCGGTCTTCGGTCAGGGGCTGGCGGAGACGCCTGAGGATTTTGGGACGCGCGCGCCCATTCCCGTGTATTCGGATCTCTTGGACTGGTTGGCGGTTGATTTCATGGATAACGGCTGGAGCCAGAAGCGGCTGCTGCGGACTCTTCTTTCCAGCGCGGTCTATCGTCAGTCGTCACGTCCCACGCCGGAGCTGCTCGAGCGCGATCCGCGCAATGTGCTGCTCGCGCGTGGGCCGCGTTTCCGTCTCGAGGCGGAAGTGCTGCGCGACACCGCGCTCAAGGTTGCCGGCTTGCTGACCGAGCAGGTCGGAGGCCCCAGTATTTTCCCGCCGGTGCCCGCGAGCGTATTGGATTTCAACTTCACGAAGCCGACGTATTGGATTCCGGCGACAGGATCGGATCGCTATCGCCGGGCCCTGTATGTGTTTCGAAAACGGTCGATGCCGGATCCGGTGCTCGCTGTCTTCGACGCGCCGAATGGCGATCTGGCATGCGTCCGTAGGGCTCGTTCGAATACGCCGCTGGCCGCGTTGACCAGTTTGAATGAGACGATCTTCGTCGAGGCGGCGCAGGCGCTCGCGCTGCGCATTCTCCGGGAAGGCGGGAGCACCGACGCCGAGCGGGCGGACTTTGCCTATCGCCTGTGCACCTCGCGCCCGATCAAGCCGGCGGAACATGAGCCGATTGCGACGCTGTTGCGCGACACTCGCGCGCGGCTCGCTGAAGGCTGGCTCAATGCGCGCGAGCTGGCGACCGGCGATGCCTCGCGCATGCCGGCGTTGCCGCCTGGAACGACGCCGCAGGATGCGGCCGCTTGGACCGTCGTGGCGCGCGTATTGCTGAACCTGGATGAGACCCTCAATAAATCTTGAACGCCATGAACGATCACTCCGACCTTCACGCTGAACGCGCCCGTTTGCTCACTCGTCGTTGGTTCCTGCGGGATTGTGGCGTGGGGCTCGCCGGCGTGGCGCTGACCCAGTTGTTGCAACGAGCGGCGACGGCGGGCCCGGTGCCGATGGCGAATCCACTGATGGCCCGCGCGCCCCATTTCGCAGCCAAGGCGAAGCGCGTGATCTTCCTGTTTCAAGCCGGCGCGCCGAGCCACCTGGAACTGTTTGATCCCAAGCCGGAATTGACCAAACGTGACGGACAGCTCCCGCCGGCCGCGCTGCTAGAAGGATATCGCGCCGCGTTTATCAAACCGAACTCGGCTTTGCTGGGCTCTAAGTTCAAGTTTCAGAACTACGGCGGCGCGGGCATGGAGATGTCGGAATTGCTGCCGCATCTCGGCAAAGTAGCGGACGACCTTTGCCTCGTGCGCTCGATGCAAACCGACGCGGTCAATCATGCGCCGGGTCAGATCCTCATGAATACCGGATCGCAGCAGTTCGGCCGACCGAGCCTGGGATCGTGGACGCTGTATGGTCTCGGTAGCGAAGGCGAGAACCTGCCCGGCTATGTGGTGCTGACGAGTGCGAAAGGCACCAGTGCGGGCGCGAGTAATTACGGCTGCGGCTTCATGCCCACGGTTTATGGCGGCGTGCCGTTTCGGAGCGCCGGTGATCCGATCTTGTATTTGTCGAATCCGGCGGGCTTCGACGCGGCGACCCAGCGTTCGTCTCTCGATGCCCTGCGGCAGCTGAATGAGGCGGCGCTCAGTGATCACGGAGATCCGGAGATCGCGGCTCGCGTTGCGAGTTATGAGATGGCGTACCAACTGCAGACGAGCGCGCCGGAGTTGATGGACCTGGCCTCCGAGCCGCAGCACGTG
>JBBQEG010000499.1:0-3595 GCA_038320495.1 Opitutales bacterium
ATAATTGGCGGGTAATCGCCACCGGTCCGGGTCACGGGATTCAGTTGCGCAACGGACGTTTACTCGTGCCCGTCTGGCTCTCCACCTCGAAAACCAGCCCGCACGGCCCCACGGTGGCAGCGACCATCTATAGCGACGATCGCGGACGCACGTGGCAACGCGGTGAGCTCGTCACGCCGGAACGTTTCGGCCCCAACGAAGCCGCCGTGGTTGAATTGAGCGACGGTCGCGTGCTGCTCAACGCGCGCCAACGCATCGCCGCGCCGCACCGTCTGGTCGTCACCAGCCGTGACGGCGCGACCGGGTGGTCAGAGCCCCGGTTCGACCCAGCGCTAACGGAACCCGTCTGCATGGCCGGCATGGTTATGATTCCGGCGAGCGCCCCCCAGACACGTTCGCGCCTCATCTTCACGAATCCCGCGAGTGGCACGCGGGAGCGCAAGAACCTCACCCCGCGAATCAGCGAAGATGACGGACAAACTTGGAGTTATAGTCGGTCGCTCGAGTCCGGTCCGAGCGCCTACAGCGATCTCGCCGTGTTACCGGATGGCACGATCCTGTGTTTCTATGAGCGCGGCCTGCACCCCGAAAAACCAAGCCCTTATGACGCCCTCACCCTTGCCCGTTTTAATGTGGAATGGATCATGCAGCCAAACGTCGGTGTAAAGAAATAGCCCTCTGACCGCTGCACTGGATTGGAGGTCACTCCTTCGCCTGCTTCCTTCCCCGCACCTGCTCTTCATTCCTCTCCTCATGCCACTTTCTTGTACGTTCCCGCGCCTTGTGTTCGCCGCCGCCCTGACCCTTGCCGTCGCCTTTAGTGCCTCCGCGCAGGTCGAGCAGACCGACGTCTTTGTCGCCGGCACCGATGGTTATCACACGTATCGGATTCCCTCCATCATTCAGACCCGCGCAGGCACGTTGCTCGCCTTTGCCGAAGGTCGGCGCGCGGGGCGCGGTGACGCCGGTGACATCGATCTGCTCGTCAAACGATCGCACGACCGCGGTCGCACCTGGAGCGCGCAGGCCGTAATCTGGGACGATGGCGCCAATACCTGTGGCAACCCGTGCCCGGTGGTGGATCGCGAAACGGGCGCCATTATCGTTCTCGCGACCCATAACCTTGGAAGCGACAGCGAAACCCGCATTATCAATAAAACAAGCCAGGGCACGCGCACTCCCTGGGCGCTGCGCTCGGAGGATGATGGTGTCACCTGGAGTAAGCCCGTCGAGATCACTGCCACTACAAAGGACCCGTCTTGGGGCTGGTACGCCACCGGTCCGGGCATCGGCATCCAGATCGAACGTGGCCCGCACGCGGGACGCCTCATGATTCCCGCCAATCATAGTTTCGACGATCCGAGCGGGAATCTCCGCGGGGGACCGTATTCACATCGGACGCACGCCCTTTATTCCGATGATCGCGGACAGACTTGGAAACTCGGCGGCACCACGGGTGCACACACCAATGAAAGCCAAATGGTCGAACTCGCGCAACCCGCGGGCGGCCTGCTCCTCGACATGCGCTCATATTTTGGTCGAAGTCGCCGCACGCACTCGACGAGCCAGGACGGCGGTCTCACTTGGACGGCACCCGTCGATCAACCTGAGTTGGTGGAACCGGTATGCCAGGCCAGTATTCTCCGCCAATCCTGGCCGCGGGCCGGACGCTCCGGATTGATCCTCTTTTCCAACCCCGCCGATCCCAAGCTCCGGATCGCGCTGACCGTGCGCGGGCGCAGCGACGACGCGAAGACCTGGCCCGGGAAGCTCGTCCTCCATCAAGGTCCCGCCGCATATTCGTGTCTCGTCCGCCTCGACGATGACACCGCCGGCTGCCTCTACGAACGCGGCGAGAAAGGTCCGTACGAAAAGATCACCTTCGCGACCTTCCAGGCGTCCTCCCTTCAGCCGTAACAATAACCCTAATACAATTGCTGGTGACGCGCCGTGCGAAATTTCCCCGCGCCCTGGCTTGTCCTCCTGCTCACCGCCCAATGAAGGCCACCCAACTTACCGTTCAGAATAAATACTCATGGTTTCCCGCGAAACGCTGGAGCACCATCCTCGTCGTTGGAACGGCAATGATCACGGGCTGCGTTCAACCCCAGCATTCCGTCCGTGGCCCGTCGTCAAGCGAACACGCTGACGTAATCGTTTTTCTCGGGGAAAGCCGTTTCGACGATCAGACGATCTTTACCGACGAGCGTTTCCCCAATGTCGTCGTAACCACCGACGGAACTGTGCTCGCAGCCTGGGGCGGAATCGCTCGCGACAACCGCGGGCGGGTGCGGGTGCGGCGCAGTGAAGACGGCGGCGCCACCTGGGAGCCGGACATCACGGTGGCCAACCCTGGTTTCCATGGGGGCGGCGCAATCGTTGATGAACGCTCGGGCGATGTCCTCGTCTTTGTCGAGGCCGGACACCCACCCGCACCGCTTTCGATCTATCGGAGCAAAGACCAGGGGCGAACCTGGGCGCTGCAGCCAACGGTGATTCAACCCGACGAGAATGGTCGGGTGCCCTCCATGCACATGAACGAGCGTGGGATCACGCTCCGACAAGGACCGCACGCGGGGCGCTTGTTGCGCCCATCCCGTTCCTATGGGACAGGCAATGGTCGCGAGTATTGGAATACTCATTACACCAACGCCATTTACAGCGACGATGGCGGAATGACCTGGCGGACGAGTCGACCTTTTCCAGCGTTGGGAACCGGCGAGGCGACGTTGGCGGAGTTAAAAGATGGCCGGATCTACTATAATGCCCGCCGGCATTTATCGACAGACGGACGCGATCCACGGCGTCGGCATATCGCCTGGAGCGACGACGGCGGCCACTCGTGGAAGGATCTCTCCGTCAGCGCCGAGCTGCCGGATGGTGAGCAGGACCGCGATTATGGATTGATGGCAGGCCTAGTGCGGCTGCCCGTCGCGAATCGCGATATTCTTATCTTCAGCAACATTGACTCTGACAATGGTCGTCGGCGCGGAACCGTGTGGGCGAGCTTCGACGGCGGGGCCACGTGGCCGGTGAAGCGGCTGGTCCAGGACGGCGGATTTGCCTACTCATCACTGGCGGCCGGCGCTCCAGGCACCGCGAGCGAAGGCTGGATCTATTTGCTTTACGAGCAGCCCGGCGAAGGCGGGACCACGGGACGGATGATTCGGTTCAACCTCACGTGGCTACTGAATGGTAAAGACGTCGCCGCCTACTTAACTCCTTAAAAAGTGAACGTTTCCCGCCAGGCGAAAGGGGTGATGAACCCTTCCTGGCCTTTCACTGTAGCTCACTCTTCCCCTCTTCTTTTTCAATTTCCATGAAACACCTGACCGGCCTCATCGCCGCACCGCATACGCCCTTCCGACACGACGGCTCGATCGCGCTCGACGTCGTTCCGCAACAAGCCCGCCTGCTTGCCCACAACGGCGCGACGGGCGCGTTTATTTGCGGTACCACCGGCGAGGGCTCTTCGCTCACCAGCGAGGAGCGGCGGACGCTGGTTGAATCCTGGGTCGCCGCCCGCCCCGTCGGCCTCTCGGTCATCGTCCACGTGGGCCATCTCAGTCTCAAAGAGGCCTGCGCGCTGGCACGG
>JBBQEG010000500.1:0-3595 GCA_038320495.1 Opitutales bacterium
AAGTGAGTCGGTGAGGTGACGCCGAATCGTCATTGATCGCAGATATCTTACGCTGAAGGAAAGCTTTCCAACACGGCGGGGCGCTTCAGGAGACGATCGAGTTCGGGTTTCAACGCCGTGGTGTCACGAGATGGGCTAAACAGATCGGTCTCTGTAATGAGTGAAAGTTTAGCGACCTGACTCCTTGGTTTCACCCTGATTTTAGGAGCCCGAGTCCGTGGGCGCGATTGACGGCGGCCGCCGCATTGTGGACGCGGAGCCGGAGGTATATATTAGCGAAATGTTCGTCCACGGTGGCGTAACCAATGCCGAGGCGGGTGGCGATTTCCTTCTTCACGAGGCCCTCGCCCAACAACGTGAGGATCTCCAGCTGCCGCTGGGTGAGCAGCGCTTCCGCGCCCGCTTTGGGTATACTCAATTTGGCTTGCTTGAGAATATAGCGGGCGACACCGGGGTCCAGTGGCGCGCCGCCACTCCAGACACTCCGGATGCTTTCGATAATCTGATCGGCCGTGCACGTTTTCAACAAGTAGCCCGAAGCCCCAAGAGAGATGGCGCGCAGTACGTCCGACTCCTCATCCGACTGCGTCAGGATGATGACCTTGCCCTCGGGCACCACGGACAAGAACTGGGGCAGTGCAACGAGTCCGTCCATGCTGGGGAGCCGCAAGTCGAGGAGCACGACTTGGGGACGATCCGCCGGCGGCAGGCTCCGCAGGGTGCGCAGCGCAATTTCAGCGGTTCCAAATTGGCTGCTGAGATGAAGGTCGGGGACGCCTTGCAGGGACAACGCGACCACCTCACGATAGCGCGGGTTGTCTTCAACGAGCATGATCTTGATGGTTCGTTGGCTCATAGAAGGCGGAAGCGGTGGACGCGAAGTTGCAGGTGAATGCGAAACCCGGTCGGTTCCACTCGTCCGGTCTCGAGCTTCGCTCCGAGCAAACGTGAACGCCGCTTGAGGGAGGCGGGTGCATTACCCGAAAATCCCTGACCGTTGTCAGTGACCGTTAAGTTGACGCGTCCGTTTGCTCCCGAAACGATCGTGCAGGCTTCAGTCGCATTCGAATGGCGGATGATGTTTACGAGACACTCCTGGTAAAACAGCAGGAAGTCGATGCGACGTCGCGGTGCCATGCGGTGCAATTCCTCTTCGCCGTCGATCTCAAGCGAGTGGGTTAAGTCCGCCAGGATCCGACCCGACGTGCGGCGCAACTCCGACGTCACGCTTTCCAGCGAGCTGGGCGCTTCGATCATGCTCGTGCAGCGGCGCGCGGCTTTTCCGGCGCGCTCCGTCAAGCCGCGCATCCGCTGCAGCAGGTCGGTTAGCCGGGCAGCGTCGGTTTGCGCGCGGTGCGCGAGGTCGGTCAATAAACCCAGCGCATGAAGATCGGCGCCTAACTCGTCATGAAGATCGGCGGCGATGCGATTGCGGGTTTGTTCGATGGCGCGGCGGCGCAGCCAACGATCCACGACGACAATGGCGATGATACCTACTGCAAGCACGGCGCTGAGCCACGCGAGACGGGAAAAGTTCGCGCGGTGCCGCGCGTAGCGTGCGGCAATTTCCGCGACTACGAGGGGGCGTTCCGCCTCGAGATCATGCCGGACCGCCAGTTGATTCAGCCACGTTCGCACCGGCAGGATCGAGCCATAGAAGTTTTTCCCATCGGTGAGGTTTGAAACCCGGCGAAGGCCGGTTGGAGAAGCCAGATTGGTGATGACGGGTTGGTCGAGCGCGACATTGCGTCCCGCCGCAAACAATTCGATTTCGGCAAAACCCAACCCCTCGAGGGATCGGCCGTAGGTCAGGTTCGCGCCCCGCTCCACGGCTTTGAGCCGGACGTAGCGGCAATCCGTCGCGGGGAAGCTCCACATCAGGATTGGACCCACGTCGTAGATGGTTTCATGTCGAAACTCGAGCAGCGTTCGCGCATCGGAGAAATCCGGTTTCTGCGCGCCTTCGACGATTAGAAATTTGGGCACGCCGAAGTCGCCGGCAAAGGCTTGCGGCACGGTATCGCTCTGGTCGACCGTGTGCAGGTGGAGGCGCGAGAGGCGCTCGGTGGCCCCGAGATCGATCATGTTGATCGGCGTGTCGTCCGATTCGTAGGCACTCACGAATGCGACGCTTCCTTTCCCATCCGGCGCTGCCATCAAGTAGGGTACAAGACCGTCGGTGAGATGGGACTCCGACCACGGACCAGCCGGGGGCGTAGCCGGTGACGACGTTTGGACGGGTCGACGTAACGCCACGTTTTCCTGACCGGAAAATGCCATCACTTCCGCGAATTGCAGCACGTATTTGCCGTCGAACTTGCGCGTGCCGAGCGTGCCGGCCTCGATCCGGATCCAAGTCACGGGCGTGCCATCCCAAGGCAGCCTTAGCGGCGCGAGGCGGTCGGTTTCACCGCCTGTATAATCTGCGACGACACGGCCTTCCCGGGCGCCGGCTTGGCCGGCGATAATCCGCATGGCCGTGGGAAAAGCATCCGATTGAAATCCCGCGACCGCATCGCGCCGTATCGTTGGAACAATTACAATCTCATCCAGCGCCACCGCTTGCCCAAAGTTGATCTCAACCCACTCCAGCTGATGGGCGGAATCGTGGGCAACGGAGCGATACCCAATGGGGCCAATCCCCGCGCCAATCGTGTAATTGGGCAGAGCGGCGAGACGCGCATCGATTTTCGTCAGGCGCCGCTCCAATTGATCAAGTGAACGGGTCTTCGGCGACGTCTCCGCGTGGCCGCTGGCACTGAGAGCCAGGAATGCCAGCAGAACCGCCGGGCAGCGGCGGCACGGAGTGCGAGAACTCAATAAACGGGTAACCATCTTTAACACCGTACGGCCTGGGCGGGGTCGGGAGAAATGAGACCGGCAGATCAGGGGAGCTTCGTGACCACGGTGTAGTAAGCGCCGACTTCGTGGCCATCGGCGGTGAGGAAGACAGGGGCGAGTTGATGCGACCCCGCGGGCAGCGTCGTTGTGAATGAGATCGCGGTATCGGTGGCGCGCACCGGTTGCGAACCGACATCGCGGCCGTTGACGCGCAGCGTCGCAGTGATCGCGGGAATCGCGACGCCCGCATGAGCCCGAAACGCGACGTCGCCACCGGGGACGTTGGCGCCGGCACGCAGCGCGGCTTTGATCGGGTGATTCGCTTCGACAGGCCAGCGGCGAACGCTGATATCGTAGCGGCCCGGGGTGACGACCTTCACGGCCCAGTGACCGGTGTGGACGGATTTTGTGGGAATCACTTTTGCGTTCTTGTTTTTGCCTGCGGCCGCTCGCGCCGGGGCAAAACCATCGGCCTGGCGAATGTGCTGCTGGTTCCACGGCGGCAGTGCCTCTTGAATCCAATCGTGGCCCGTGAGGTTGACGACGGGATGCTCGGGATGGCCGAGGTAAATTTCGGTCGTCTGAGCGAATGTCGGCTCGAGTTCGGCCCACCATGCGTCGTAGAACGCGCGCATCGTCGCGGCCCGCGCAGCTTGTTCCTCGATGAGATTTCGCTGCTGGCCGGGGTCGCCCCGGATGTCATACAGTTCTTTTCCGTTCACGAGGCGCCACGGGCCGGACATGACGGCGGTTT
>JBBQEG010000501.1:0-3595 GCA_038320495.1 Opitutales bacterium
GGACGCGCCACCCGCGCGCCGACTCGATTCAGTGATCGCCTACTCCCTCCGCGTTGTCCCTTGCGCCAAAGCTGACCTGTTGTCATCGCCAAAGCGGACCGTTTCCCCCCGATGCGCTTCGCCCCGACGCCCACCCTCGCCTTGCTTCAATCGCGCCTCCCGCCCGAGCTCGAACGCAACCTCCGGCCGGTCCGGCTTGCCGGTGTTTTCGGCGCTGCGTTCGCTTTTTCCACCGTGTCCGCTCAGCGGGGCGACACCTTCGACACCCCGCTCCGCTCTCCAGCTGAAACACGCGCCTTGTTCCACGTGCCGCCAGGCTTCGAGGTCCAACTCGTCGCCGCCGAGCCCGAGCTCGAAAAACCCATGAACCTCGCGTTCGATGCCTCCGGTCGCGTCTGGGTCACCGGTTCGAGCCTCTATCCCTGGCCCGCCCGCCGCGACGCCAACGGTCAACTCATCGCGTCCTTCGACAAACACTGGGACGACAATCAGCTCGCGTTCCGCGCCGCTGCCTTCCCTCCCGAACCGTCCGATCAGGGATCGGACTCGGTGCGCGTGCTGTCCGATTTCGGACCCGATGGTCGCGCCCGCACCGTCTCCACGTTTGCCACCGGACTCAATATCCCCATCGGAATCCTGCCTCTCCCACGCGCCCCGGAAGCGAAGGGCGACTCCGTCCTCGTTTACTCCATTCCGGCGATCTGGCGCCTGACCGATACCGACGGTGACGGGTCGGCCGATCTTCGCGAAAAACTCTACGATGGCTTCGGCTTCAAGGATACTCATGGCATGTCGTCCAACTACTGGCTCTGGTTCGACGGCTGGGTTTACGGCACCCACGGGTTTTCCAACGTCAGCGAGATCGTCGATCGATCGGGTAACATCACCACGCTCACCAGCGGCAACACCTACCGCTTCCGCCCGGACGGCTCGAGCTTCGAACGCTTCTCCCACGGGCAAACCAATCCGTTTGGCCTGGCCTTCGATTCGAGAGGAGACCTCTACACCGCCGACTCGCACTCGAAACCCGTCTATCTCATCATCCCCGGCGGTTATTACGAGGGCATCAATCGTGAGCACGATGGACTCGGCTTCGCTCCGCCCATCACGCTCGATGATCACGGCTCCAGCGCCATCGCCGGCATCGCGCATTACTCGGCGACGGATTTTCCGCTCGAATTTCAGCATAACCTTTTTAACGGCAATCCCGTCACGCGCCGGATCAATCGCGCGCGACTCGACTGGCGGGGCTCCTCGCCCACGGCCGTCCGGCAGGCGGATTTCCTCAGCAGCGACGATCCGGCGTTTCGTCCCGTTCAGGTAAAACTTGGACCCGACGGCGCCCTCTGGATCGCCGATTTCTACAACCCGATCATCGGGCACTATGAGGTTCCCCTCACGCATCCATCACGTGACCGTCGCCATGGTCGCATTTGGCGGATCGTGTGGCGGGGGCTCGATGGCAGCGTGCAACCGACCGCCCTTCCCGACCTCACACGCGAGACTCCCGCCGGCTTGGTGACACGCCTCGCGGACCCCAATCTCGTGGTGCGCTCACTCGCGCTACCCGAACTCCTCGCGCGCACGCAGGCGCCCGCCCAAATTCCGGCACTACGCGCCGCTCTTGCCCGTATCCTCAACGGGAGTTCGCCGCCGACGGACGACACCATCGCCCTTCCGCTCTTCTTCGCCCTCGAACGACTCGGCGCCGTCGACTACACCCTCCTCCGCGATGCACTCACCCGACGCAACAGCATCGTCGCTCTGGCCGCGCTTCGCGTGCTGGCCACGCGTCCCGCGCTTCCCGAGAACGCGGAAGCGCTCTTCACCTCGCTTCTCGCCGCTCCTGCGCCGGAGCATGCCGCGCGAGTCGCCGCGGAGATTTTCCAACGCCTCCCCGAGCCGTGGCAACCTGCCCTCATTCTCACGATGCTCACCGCAGTCTCCCCGACGGACTTCGAGCTCCACTATGCGCTGAAACTGGCGCTGAAAACCCACGCCCTCGGCGCCGACGCCGCGACCTTGCAAGCCTGGTCCGCCACCACTGCCGCCACGGCCGACCGCGTCGCGGAAGTTTGCCTCGCGGTACCAACGCCGGCCGCCGCTCGTTTTCTCCTCGGCTATCTCGAACGCTCAACATTTTCCTCCCCGCGCTCCGGCGAGTTCGCGCGTCATGCGGTCATGCAACTGTCGGACGATGAAATCGCCTCCATCGTCCCGCTCATGCGCACGCTCATGTCGGCGCCGATCACCCAACGCCTCAGCCTGGCCGAAGGGCTCGCTTCGATCGCAGCCAAGCCCGGACGCAGTCTTCCCGATGTCATTGAAAACTGGATGCACGACCAGCTTGTAGCCGCCCTCAAGGATCGCGATGCCGCGATCGCACTCCGCGCCATCAACGCCCTCAAACCTCTTTCGTACGCGGATAAAACGGCTCTTCTCGGAAGCATCGCGCGCGACGCCAAAATCCGCGATGCGAACCGCAACGCCGCCCTGCGCGCACTGGCACCGAACCATCCCGACACTGAAGCCGCCTACCGTGATGTGTTGGCGAGCAACGGCTCGACGGCGGTGCGTCGCACCGCCGCGGAACTACTGGGCACCGTCGACGCGTCACCCGAATCTCGCGCCGCCCTCGCCGCGGCTTTCATCACTGCTCCGGCCGACCTCGCGCTCGCCCTCGCGACCGGTCTGGCGAAAAGCGATGCCGGCGCCGCCGAATTGATTGAACTCGTGGTGGCGGGACACGTCCGCCCGACCTTGCTCAGACATCGCTATGTCGCTTTGGCATTTGAGAAACGTCCCGCTCCGCTACGCGAGCGAGCCCTTGAACTCACTCGTGCATTGCCGCCGGAGGACGCGCGGCTCGACGCCGTCATCGCGCAGCGACTGCGGACCGCGAACACCCTCAAGCCCGACGGCGCGCGCGGAGCTCCGCTCTTTACGCTGCACTGCGCCGCGTGTCATCGCTTCCGCGACCAAGGCGGCGCGATCGGGCCCAGTCTCGATGGCGTGGGATCACGCCAGCTAACGCGACTGGTCGAAGACGTCCTCGACCCGAGCCGCAACGTCGACCCCGCTTTTCGCGTGACCACGCTCACGCTCAAGAACGGCGGGACCACCTCAGGCCTCAATCACCGCAACGAAGGCGAACGCGTGCAACTCACCGACCCGGCCAGCGGGCAGGAGATCGTCGTTGATCAGCGGGATGTCAGCGAGGTCACGCGTTCCCCCCTCTCGCCCATGCCAACCTTTGAGTCGACTTTATCGGAGGGTGAACTCTTCGACCTACTTGAATTCCTCCGCACACCCGCGCCCACGAAATGAGGACCGCGGACTGAAGTCTGAAGAGCGAGCAGCGCGTTCAGTCGCGATAGTTCAACGCCGGCGGACGATCGCCCACCATGGCTTCGTACTTGAAGCCCGCTCCGCGTCGCTCGGCCAGTTCCGCCTTCGCGCGCGCAATCACGTCGGGTTTCAAGTAAAGATCGATGGCGGCGCCCGCGAGGGTCTTGACCGCGACGTTCATGCCTTTGAGGCCCAGCGTGGTGCCGCCACACGCGACGGCCTGCCAACTGTGCCCCGGTGTGCCCGG
>JBBQEG010000502.1:0-3579 GCA_038320495.1 Opitutales bacterium
GATTGCGCGTCTTCCGAAGTCGTTTCAGCACCGTCGCCCCGAGCTTTTCGAACAAGGCATCTTCTTCCGGTGAAAATTGGGCACACATTTGAACACCGCACTCAATCGCGGACTCCGAACATCACAAGGTCTGTTCCACGAGGGTCGGATGCGGAAAGATAAGCCGTCGTCCCCGAGAGATTTAGCCTGGCACCGAACGGCACCCCGCGTTCGCGCTGCGGAAATACCCCTCGTCGTGCAATGGGCTCGCAGTCATTGACCGCGGGATCGATCGATCCATCGTCATACGATATGAAAACCGTTACGATTTCTTCCAGGTTTCAGGTCGTAATTCCCCAACGAATCCGGGAGGCAATGGGCCTTCGTTCCGGCGAGAAAGCGCATGTAATCGCCTACCGGAATCGGATCGAGATCATTCCCGTACGCGATGTGCGTAAACTCCGTGGTTATCTGAAAGGCATTAACACCTCGTTTGCTCGTGAAGGCGACCCGACATGAACCTGATCGATTCTTCAGCGTGGCTCGCGTACCTGGCGGATCAAACGTCCAGTACAGAGCCAAGCCCACGGCGCGGGCTCGCTGATTCGCTTACTTCGTCGCCGCGATGTATTCGCTGAGCGTTTCGAGGTGTTTGATAAACGTATCTGTCCGAATAGTGGGCGTGCCCCGATAGTCGACCAACCACCGGCCTTGGGGATCCAAAGCCGCGATCGCGGCGCGGACGCGAGGTTCGAGGCTGCGCACGCGCGCAGCCTTACCCTCAGCGGTCGCGGTCTTCGCCTCGGCACTGCGACGGTTCTTCAGAACCTTTTCACGACCGTCCCGCTTCACCGCTTCATAGGCTGAGATCGCACCCGTGACACCATACGGCCCGCGCCACGAGTAGCCAGTCTGCCGCTCGGGACTTAAGTCTTCGAGGCGGTATTTGATCTTACCGTCGCGGTCGCCAAAAACCGGCGTATTGGTATGGAGCTCATACATGCGCGCCCAGATGCCCGGAGCCACTTCCGACCGTTTGAACCAGGCGATCGCCCGTGGCAGCGGCTCGAGGTATTTCTCGTCACCGGTTTCCAGATACAGCTCCACCAGCAGGCGCATCGCCCCGACACTTTCGCCCGAGCAAACACTCGGCGGCTCAAAGGCCCGCGCCCACGCGGGTTCCAGCTGCGGATTATACTGCTGCGCCCAGACCGGCTGCGGCTCCGGCATCTGCGCCAGAAGGAGAAACGCTCCCCCTTTCAGTGCTGCCACCCGAAGCTCCGGACGTTCCAACCGCTTCGCCGCCTCGAGCAGCGTCGACACGCAATCACGATGAGTGTTATCATTGAGCGTATAGTAACCGTTGTAATTTAATTTAGGATACTCCCGGGAATAGTCCGCCGGGTAACGGGCCGGACGAACCGGATACTCCGCCGCATCCACCGGCTTTCCGTCCCAGCGCTGGGGCCAGCCACCATTCGGGCGCTGGGCCTCGACAAGTTTCGCGAGACCGTAATCACGCGCCTCACGGATGCGACGATCTCGCGGCGCGTTGGCCTCCTTGCTCGCATCAGCAACGGCGACCAAAAATCGCAACGCGCTCTGCGTGTTATCGTCATCGAATGTCGTGATGTTGCGCCGCGTCGCCGCCTCGGCGGCGGAGATCCGACCCACGTCGCTGCGCCGATACCAATTGGTGCTGCGCGTCGGATCGAAATCGATCAGGTAATCCCAACCGCCCGACTCGAGTTGTCCGGTCGCCAGAGCATCCGCCGCCGCTTTCGCAGCGTCCAGGTAAGCGGCGTCTCCCGTTGCTTCATACGCTCCTAAAAAAGCCCTGCCGACCGCCGGCGTACCGGGTGGTTGCACCCAGATTTGAGTCGAGGTCGCAGTATTCTCGCCGGCGCGTTGCGACAGATCGGACGAGTAGCGCCACAAGTAACCGCCTTCCGTGGCAATCGAGCGCATAAAGGCGCTCGCCTTTTGCATTGCCGCCGCGGCCTGCTGAGGCAGAGGAGCTTCGGCCGCGAACGACAGCGTCGCGAGCGAGACGACCAAGAGCTTGGGCGCCAACCAGAGAAGTAGACGAATGAGAGAGTTCATGGGGCGGGATGAAACGAAATCAATTGGACCGCAGGAGCGAGCCCGGATGCAGAAGAAAGACGAATGGGAACCGGACGGCGCCGCCCACCGCGTTCGCGTAAGGTTCATCAGGAGGAGAACCCGCGCGTTGTGCGATCGACAGCCGGGACTGCGCAGCCCGTCCCTGATCGGCAGACCTACTTCTCGCCCACCGCCAC
The DNA here is from genome assembly GCA_038320495.1 of Opitutales bacterium. Taxonomy (GTDB): domain Bacteria; phylum Verrucomicrobiota; class Verrucomicrobiia; order Opitutales; family Opitutaceae; genus ER46. The sequence continues at coordinate 2,280 of JBBQEG010000502.1, forward strand.
GAGCGCGGCCGGGCCCAGACGAGCCTTAAGCTGGGCTAAATAAAGACTCCGCGGTCGCACCGGCGAGTTCGTCGACTCGATCACACCCAATGGGGCATCCGGCGCCCACGAGCCAGGAACGAACGTGCCCACGCACCCAATCGCATAGTTCTGCGCCGTCGGTGGCTGCTGCAACACGAGACTCTTGCTCCGACAATTCCACAACACCTGCGTCGCGCCGGCCCAGCCGTGTCCGGAGCCGGCATATTGACGATCCTGCACGCGAATCTCTTTATCATCAAAAATATTATCATAGAGCGTGCCTACCGCCCACCGGTGATGGGGACCGCTGTCGGCGTGCGACTGCAGCGCCGTGCCATCATAAAACACATTGGGCCCGCGCGTCCGCGACCCGTTCACAAACGTGTGTCGCGACCCGCGCGAATGACAGCGGAGCGCCAGACCATACTGACCGTTCAACGAGAACGAATAACGCCGTCCCCCCGTGATCTGCGACACCGGGTCCAGATGGTGACAGTCCTCCAGTGTGACGAACATCGAGTTGTTCGTGGCGTTCAAGCCGTGACAGAAATGCATGATAACGATGTCACGGGCCCAGGCGTTCTCCACGTGGCCAAAGTTGATCCCCGTCCAAGCATGGTCCTCGTCGCTCGTTTCCTTGCCTGCCTCGTAATCCGAGACCAGCCGCAGTCGCTCAACCCCGCACTCCGAGATTCGCGGGTAAGTATAACGATAAACCGAAGCGCCGCCAAACTCCGCATCGATCGCATTCATCACCGGCGCATCGAGGGTCAAACCCGTTCCGTCAATCGCAGTGATCGTACGCTCGAAATGCAGATCGTAATCGCCTGCTTTCCATTGCTGCGTCTCGCCGGGTTTAGAGCCAGGTCGTGGCTTGATCCGATCCATGCCGAGGGTGCTGATCCACGCGGCGGTCGAGGGCCGATGCACGATGACGCGATCGCCCAGGGAAAACCCTGCGACGGAGTCCAGCGTCAGATGCGGGCTGCTCCAGGGCACGTACGTATCCACGACTTGGCGACGCGAGCCGGGGAGCTCGGATCGCATGGCGCGCGCCGCACCGATTTCGATCAGGGTGCGCTGTTTTTTTTCCGGTGGCCACAATCACGGTCCCGTCCACGCCTGACCCTTCGCCGCGGAGGACGACCCCACCCGTGCGAATCATCAGTGATTCCTCAATCCGGTACGTTCCGCGACGCAACCAAACCGCCCCCCGCCGGCCTTCGGCATCGGCGGGTCGCTTGGCCACCTCATCAATCGCCGCCTGAATTCGTGCCTT
>JBBQEG010000503.1:0-3574 GCA_038320495.1 Opitutales bacterium
GCATGATCTGGAGTTGTTCCTGGATCAGCTGGCGGTGGTGCGGCCCTTTGAAAGTGCAATCGGTGCGATGGGAGAACGGCCGGGCATGAAACAGAATGTGATTACCTTTGCGCCGGATGGTCCCCGCGGGGTGGCGGCCTACGTTGGAAGCGAAAAGGCAGCGGCGGCATGAACACGGCGACCCGCAGTTCAACCGGTGGAGGAGTTCGCCATGAGTGAACGGGTGATCCGGCGGCCGCAGTTAACCGGCGACGAGTTGCAGCAGCTGAAATGGCTGCTGGGCGGCGTGCTGACCTTGTTGGCGCTCAGTACGGTGCTCTACATGGACGTGGAGGCATGGTCGCTCATGGCGGTCACGGCACTGGCGACCGTGGTCATGATGGTAAAGCCGACCCTTCCGGCGCGCCTTCCGGGGTATGTCCACACGCTGGCATTCCCCGTAATCGTGGCGTTTTTCGCCGGAGATCTGTGGCTCAAGGCGGAGATCCTGCCGGCCATGGTGCGCCTCGATATGTTGCTCCTGCTGTATCGAGCACTGACGTATCGGCAACGGCGTGACGACCTGCAGATCGTGTTGCTCGGATTATTTCTCGTCGTGATTGCCGGCGTGCTCACCGTCTCGATCCTGTTCGCGGCGCACCTCCTCGTCTACACGGGGTGTGCGCTGGCTCTGCTGCTCGTCATCACGCTGAGCGATGGGGTGGGTGCATCGCGGTCGATGTCGGCGTTGGAGCCTGGGGTCGCACCCAGCTGGGCGGTGCAGGTCAAATGGCTGGGCCTCCTGCGTCGGCTTCGCGGAGTGGCGGATTGGAGGGTGGTGACGCTTGGCCTGGTGCTGTTTGCCGGAGTGGTCGGTGTATCCACTTTGCTGTTCCTCGCGATTCCGCGGTTCCAGATCCAGAGCACGATGTTCCTGGATCGGCTGATCACGAAGAAGGCGAAGTCCGGCTTCAGTGACACGATCCGGTTCGGGGACGTGACGGAGATCCAGCAGGACAACAGTCTGGCGCTGAGTGTGGACGTTTCGGATCAGGCCTTGATTCCGGTGGCGCCTTACTGGCGGATGGTGGTGCTGGACGAGTATTTGAACGGCGCGTTCAAGCTTTCGGCGACGTTGCGCAGCCAGGAATTTGGCAGCGAGCGGATCCATGGATTTGTGCATGGTGATTCACGGTTACGGACGAAAGAGCCCCTGTATTGGACCTTTTATCTCGAGTCGGGGGTCAGCCGATATCTCCCGCTGTTGGGCCGATTTGCCGAGCTGCGCTTTCGGGATCAACAGAATGTGCGACAGGCGCCGAACCTGGGTGTGGTGGCGCTGCGGGATGAGCCAGCGACGATGACGGCGTATCGGGTGGAAGGGTTTGATCTTTCCGGGGTGTTGCCCGATCCCGCCTTTGCACAGCGCTGGAGTGCGCGTACCCGGATTTCGGAGACGTCGCCGGGCTTGCAGGTGCGACTTTCGTTGCGCGACGCGGATGCGCGAGCCGTGGAGGGGGCGGTTTCCGAGATCATCGGTACGCGTAAGGTATCGGCGGGAGAGTTCTCGCAACGGGCGGGAGAGTGGTTGCGTCAGAACCATCGTTATTCGCTTTCGCCGGACATACCGGGGGGAGACGGAGATCCGCTGGTGCGATGGCTGACATCCCGCGCGCAGGGGCATTGTGAATTGTTCGCGGGTGCGTTCGTGCTTCTCGCGCGCAGCGCGGGATTTCCCGCCCGGGTGGTCACCGGATTTCGGGGCGGGACGTGGAATGGGTACTCGAATAATTTCACGATTCGCAACGCGGATGCCCATGCGTGGGCCGAGATCTTCGATATTACCACCGGGGCTTGGCTGCGGGCGGATCCCCTCGAAGCGCCGCGAGCTGCGACGGAATCGGCGGCCGCCTCGGATGCGGCCCTGATCGCATCGCGGCTCGACCGCAGTTGGACGGCCCGACTCGATAGCCTGCGGGTGTTTTGGTACCGTCGGATTGTGAGCTTTGATCAAAGCTCGCAAGTTGAGACCTTAAAGGCGCTGAAAGAGGTGACGCAGAACTCGGGGACACGTTTGCGGGAGGCGGTGCGCGGGAGCCTGCAGACATTCACGGCGTGGCTCAGTCAGCCTTGGGACCTGCGACGCGTTCTGTCGTGGCTAAGCGGCGCGGGGTTGGTCGTGGCGGTCGCATTCGTTTGGCGGCGTTTCGGTCGCGTCTGGTGGCGGGTGGGGTGGAGGCCGAAGGGCGCCCGCCACGAGGATCCGGTACGCCGCGAGGCGGGTCGCTGGCTGGTGCGCCTACGGCAGGGTGGCGACGAGGCGAACGCGACAGAAGTCATCTCGCACTTGCAGCGGCTGCGCTTCGGACCGCAATCGAGCTCGGTCGCGGCCGAAGTGATTTTTGGTCGTGCGCGTCAGGAGCGGCGCAACGCACGCCGGCGCCAAAGGGTCACTCGGCTTTGAACCGAAACGGCACTGCCGCGCGCTGGTTTTTCTTTTCCACCCAGGCCTTGAGCATCGCATGAACGACAGGACCGGCGTAGCGCCCGCCTCCAGTCTCTTCGCCGGGAACATCGCCTTCGATGGCGACCGCGACGGCGATCTGCGGATCCTCGACGGGGGCAAAAGCGATCATCCAGGCGATGTTGAGGGTGCCGTTTTCCGTCCGCACCTGCGCGGTGCCGGTTTTGGCCGCGACGCGTATCCCGAGGGGCGAGAGGACGGCTCGATTGCCGAACACGCCTGCGGCGGTGCCGGTGAGCGTCACCTGTTCCATGCCGTTGAGCAGCGCGCGCTGTTGCACGAGGGTTAACCCGATCGATTCGGTGCGCTGGCGCGGCCGATTCGCATCGTGAATCAAGGTGGGCTGGGTCCACACCTCGCCCCGGGCCACGGAGGCCGTGAAGCACGCCATCTGGAGAGGACTCACCAGCACGAAACCCTGGCCAATGGCGGTGTTGGCGGTGTCGCCGCCGCTCCAGGGGCCTTCCGCGGGGCGCTGGCGGCGTTTCCATTCCGGATCCGGAATAATCATGCGTCGGGTTTCCCCGGGAAGTTCGATCGCGGTGGGCGTATCCAATCGGAAACGACGTCCTTCGTTGGCCAGAATTTCGGGGCCCATTTCCAACGCTTGCTTATAGAAGAAAATATTGCAGCTCTTGGCGATCGCAGTCTCAAGGCCGATGTCCCCATGGACATGACCGGCGTGACAGGGAAACCAGCGGTTCCCAACCATGTGCCGTCCGGCGCAATTCGCGATCGTGTCCGGGGTCGTTACGCCGCTGCGAAGCCCGGCAATGGCGGTCAGGATCTTGAACGTGGACCCCGGGGGATATGTGCCCATCACGGCGCGAGGGACGAGCGCTTGGCGCTCGACGACGTCAGCCCAAGTGGCGGTGCTGATGCGCGGGGAAAAGTCGTTGAGATCGTAGTCGGGTTTGCTGACGAGGGCGAGAACCTCTCCGGTGCGTACATCGATGGCGACGGCGGCGCCGGCCATTTCCGTTTCGGACACCGATGCTTCACCAGCGAGCTGGATATCGATGTCGAGCGAGGTCATCAAATGCTTCCCCTGTTTCGGGGCGCGCACCTCAA
>JBBQEG010000504.1:0-3564 GCA_038320495.1 Opitutales bacterium
CCGTTGGCTTGGCGTCTATGGTAATGTCAGTGAAACATTCAATCTAACGTCTCCGCAACAAAAGGCCGATGGCACGCTGGTTCCACCCACCACCTCCCGCGGCACGGACTATGGTTTCCGGATCACCCTTCCCAACGGCCGGATGGCACTGAGTGTGGGACAATACGATTCCTATCAAGAAGGCGCCTCGGTGCTCAATCCCGGCGGGTTCTCTGGACAATATAATTTGATCTCCGCCGCACCGGTGGCCGGCGATCTCAGCCCCGCTGGCCGGAACAACCGGAACGTCCGGGCATTCCCAACGAACGTCTACTCCACCGCCACCGACGACGCCAAGGGTTACGAGTTCGAATTGACGGCTAACTTCACACCCTCATGGCGCCTGGTGGTGAACGCGGGTTACACCGACGCGCAGCGGCGCGATCAGTCCCCTGATCTGATCGAGTACTTCAAAACGCAGGACGCGGTCACCCGCCTGATCCTCGCCGATGCCGGGGCGATTATCGGCCCGGATAATGTCGCGTTTATCAATCCCGCCCTGGACGACCCCACGTTGATCAATCAAACCCGGGTTAATTCCGCCGTGAACGCCTGGAACAATCTTCAGGATAATATCATCCCGAATGTCAGCGCCCAATTGCCGGTCCGGCGGACCGGCACTGGAAAATGGGTCGGGAATGTGGCGACCGATTATCGTTTCCGCCAGGGCCCGCTGAAGGGGCTGCGCATCGGTGGGGGCGTAAATTATCGTGGCGGACAGGTCGTTGGCAACCGCGGAAACGATACGATTCGGGATCCGAACAATCCCGCGGTTGCAATTGACGATCCGACGGTCGATGCCAGCACTCCCTTGTTCGCGCCTTCCTATTACAAGGCGATCGCCAGTTTGTCTTACACCTTCAAGCTCCGCGACTCCCGTACGCTCCAGCTCGATTTCAACATCGACAACCTGTTCGATTATCGGAAGCCCGTTTACATCAACGGGGGTTTGGGAAATCAGTCGGAAACCTACAGTGCTCCCCGCATCGGCGAAGACGTTTCGTCGCCGGCGCGCCGGACAGTTCCCGGGCAATACACCTACCTCACGCCCCGGAATTTCAGCATCTCGGCCAAATTGAACTTCTAACGCTGGTTAGTTGCTTCGGGCGAGGTTTCCAGTGTACCTTCGCACCACCTGATAGTTGTAATCCCCGAGAGGGAGAGTGCGGCTCATCCGCATCTCTCCCTCCATCCTTTTTTAAATCATGAAGTCGCATCTCCCCTCCCAACCAGACGCCCCCTTCGTCGCAACCCGTCGCCCGCTTTCCCGCCGCCGGTTCCTTCAGGGCGCGGGTATTGCGCTGTCGCTGCCGTTCCTCGACTCGATGATCCCCTCGTTTGCGCGCGCGCAAAGTGCCTCCTCGCCGCTCGCGCCAGGAGCCAAGCCGCGCCGCATGCTCGGCATCTGCAACAATCTCGGTCTCCTGCCGGACTTGTTCTTCCCCACCGGGAGCGGCCGCGATTACAAGGCCTCGCCCTACCTCGAGGTGCTGCAGCCGCATCGAAACGATTTCAGTGTCTTCAGCGGAGTGTCCCATCCGAATGTCGACGGCGGTCATCCGGCCGACATCTGCTTCCTCACGGCCGCGCCGCACCCGGGCAGCAGCTCTTTCCGGAATACCATCTCCCTCGATCAGCATATCGCCGAGCGGATCGGCATTCTCACCCGGTTCCCATCCCTCACCCTCGGCGTCAACACCCGCTCCCGGAGTCTTTCCTGGACGGGCACCGGAGTCGCGATTCCGCCGGAGGACCGGGCCTCGGAGGTCTTCAAGCAGCTTTTCCTGCAGGGCACGCCCGAACAGGTGGCCGCCCAGATCCGTCGACTGGATACCGGTCGCAGCATTCTTGATACGATCGCTGGCCAGGCAAAGGATCTGCAGCGCAGCGTTACCGCCCGGGATCGCGACCGGCTCGATCAATATTTCACGAGCGTCCGCGATTTGGAAAACCGGCTGCAGGCTTCACGCGGCTGGGAGCACAAGCCGAAACCCGTCGTCACTGCGCCCGTGCCGATCGACCCCGCCTCGCCGGCGGCGTACATGGAGAAAGTGAAGATCATGTATGATCTCGCGCGACTTTCCTTTGAGACGGATTCGACCCGCTCAATCACGCTCATGCTGGACAGCGTCTCCACACCAGTCCTGGAGATTCCGGATGCGACCATCACCGATGGCTATCACAACCTTTCGCATCACGGCCGTTCCGAGGACAAGCGTTCGCAGCTCCAGACCATCGACCAGCTGCACATGAAGCTGCTCGGTGAACTCATCGCTGATCTCAAGGCCGTGAAGGACGGCGAGGACTCGTTGCTCGATCGCACGATGGTGCTTTACGGCTCCAACTTCGGCGACGCCAACCAACACACCTGTTTCAACATGCCCACGATCCTCGCGGGCGGCGGCTTCAAGCACGGCCAGCATCTCGCCTTTAGCACCACCCAGAACTATCCGCTGCCAAACCTGTTTGTTTCAATGCTGCAACGGATGGGCATCGACGAAGGCAAGTTCGCGTCTGCCACCGGCACCATGCGCGGACTGGATATGGCATGAGCGCAAACCTGACCCGAAAGAGACGCGTCGACGCCGCTGCCCGAACGGCGCTCAAGACGCGAGCCCAGATCGTAAGCGCAATCGCGCTCGGCTGGATCCCGTGGGGCTTGAACGCCGCCACGCCCCCCCCGCTCAACGCGCAAACCGCGGCGTTCATCGATCAGAACTGCGCTAGCTGTCACAACGATGTGGACAAGGAGGCGGGCCTCGACCTCACGCAGTTTACATTTGATCCGAAGGACTCCAACAATCTGCTCAAGTGGGTCCGCATTCACGATCGCGTGAAAGGTGGCGAAATGCCGCCGAGCGAAAAAAAGCGGCCCGAACCCACGGAGATGGAAGGTTTTCTGGGCGGCATTGCGCGTTCAGTCGTTACCTATGAACACGAGACCTCTGAGCGCGAGGGACGCGCGACCCGTCGCCGGTTGAATGGCTACGAATACGAGAACGCGCTCCGCGATCTCTTCAACGCCCCATGGTTGCAGATCAAAGATCAGTTTCCGCAAGACGGTGAAGCGCATCGCTTCAACAAAATCGGTCAGGCACTCGATGTGTCCCACGTACACATGGCCCGCTACCTGAGCGCGGCAGATTACGCGATGCGCGAGGTGCTCAGCGTGCAATTCACCCAGCCACCGACAACCCTCGTCCGCCACTACGCCCGCGACCAGCGCACGCTCACGACCAAGTTCACTCCCAACATTTTCAACACGTCGCCGGATCGGATGACGTATCCAGTCCTCGGTTGGACGGCGCAGGCCGACGTACGCTTTCTTCGCGAGCCGCTCACCGTGGGCGAGTCCGACCCGGCCACTCGCGATCTCGAGGCGGTCGGATGGGTCTCGAGCAACTACGTCACCGGGTTTACCTATCGCTGGGATCAATTTCGCGCGCCGGTCGCCGGTCGCTATCGCATTAAATTCAGCGGCTATACACTTTGGACTGCGCCCGGCGGCGTGCAGATGCGTTTCAA
>JBBQEG010000505.1:0-3561 GCA_038320495.1 Opitutales bacterium
GGCCGTCGTCGATCTCCAGAAGCTTGGCCAGAACACGCTCTGGCTCGATTGCGACGTGCTTCAGGCCGACGGCGGTACCCGCACCGCCGCCATCACCGGGGCTTACGTGGCGACGCGGTTGGCGATTCAGAAGCTGCTCGACGCCCGAAAAATTCCTGAAAACCCGCTGAGCGATTCGGTCGCAGCGGTGAGTGTGGGGATGTTCGGTGGACGCGAATTGCTGGATCTCGCGTATGTGGAAGACAAGGACGCGGAGGTCGACTTCAACATCGTGATGACCGGCCGCGGCCGGTTCGTCGAAGTGCAAGGCTCGGGAGAAGAGTCGACCTTCTCGCAGGAGCAACTCACCAGCCTCGTCGCGCTTGCCCAAAAAGGGATGAAGGAAATCGCCGCGTTGCAGACGGCGTTTCTCGCGCGCCAACTGCTCTGAAACGCCCTTCAGGAGAAAATTGGGAAATTGCGAAAGCGGAAAATCGGAAAACCCAAGGACGCTCACTCAGACCGCGGGCGAGGTCAGGTTCAGCTATGAGTGATTGGCGCGGTGCCCTCTTCTCCCGATCGAAACGGGTGATTTGCTACGCTTGCTCTGTCTTCGGCGGCCCGAACGTGCCGCTCTCGGCCGACTTCACGAAGCTTTCAGTTACGCTCTTCAATTCCTCCCAGCGACGCCGGATGGTTTTCGCTTCTTCGGGGGTAATCGCATTATCGGCCGAAGCGCGCGCGATCGTCGCGAGCATATCGGCAAACTCCTGCACGATGTCGTTCGTCGCCGGAATCAGCGTCGCCGTGGGTGGAAGGTTGTGCGGATTGCGGATGTAGAAACCGTCCGCCTGCTCGCACACCCACTGGGCGATCCGAGTGTCGTGCGTGCTCCGAATCAACTGACCGACGCGGTCAAGCGGGCTGCTGGCGCTGCCACTCTCGGCCTCACCCGGCTCCGCCCATTTATAAATCAAAGAAAGCGACAGCCCCATGTCGCCCGCAATCTGCTTGGCGCTGGTCGTCTTGAGAACCTCCCTCATTACCTCGTGGGAATGCATTGAGGCCGAAATTGCGGCACCGATTCGGCGAAGGCAATCTCTCGCGCAGCCGATCACTGACTCGGTTACGCGAACAACCCCGTTTTTTTGCGTGCGTAACCCGGTGCGCCTCTGGCTAACTGAGCGTTCTCTTTCTTTCCAAAATGAACATTCACGAGTTTCAGGCCAAAGCCCTCTTCGAAAAATACGGGGTGCCCGTTCCCAAAGGCACCACTGCCACGACTCCCGAAGAGTTTATCACGGCCCTCGCCCAGCTACCCGAAGGCCCAACTATGGTTAAGTCGCAGATCCACGCCGGGGGTCGCGGCAAGGGCACATTCAACGACGGTTTCAAGGGCGGAGTGAAGTTCTGCAAAACCAAGGCCGAGGCCAAGGATCTCGCCGGTAAAATGCTCGGCAACACCCTCGTCACCGCCCAGACCGGCCCGGCCGGCCGAAAGGTGCAAACGATCTATTTCACCATCGCGAGTGACATCAAAAAGGAATACTACCTCGCGATCCTCCTCGATCGTGCGACCTCCCGTCCGGTCATCGTCGCCTCCACCGAAGGCGGCGTCGAAATCGAAAAGGTCGCCCACGATACGCCCGAGAAGATCCACAAGGTTTTCGTCGATCCCGCTTTCGGACTGGCCGATTTCCAGATTCGCGAACTCATCTTCAAACTCGCGCTGAGCCCGGCCGAGGCGAAGAACGCCGCGAAGCTCATCCGCAATCTCTACACGATGTTCTGGGAGACCGACGCCGCGATGATCGAGGTCAACCCGCTCATCACGACCCCGACCAATGAGGTGCTGGCCCTCGATGCGAAGGTGTCCTTCGACGACAACGCCCTCTTCCGGCACCCGGAAATCGTCGCGCTCCGCGATCTGAACGAAGAAGACTCCAAGGAAATCGAAGCCGCGAAGCACTCCCTCAGCTACATCGCGCTCGACGGTAACATCGCCTGTCTCGTCAACGGTGCCGGTCTAGCGATGAGCACGATGGACATCATCAAGCACTTTGGCGGCAACCCCGCCAATTTCCTCGATGTCGGCGGTGGCGCGTCAAAGGGCCAGGTCGTTGCGGCCTTCAAGATCATCCTCGGCGATCCCAACGTGAAGGGGATCTTCGTAAACATCTTCGGCGGAATCATGGACTGCAACGTGATTGCCCAAGGCATCGTCGAGGCCGTGAAGGAAGTAGGCCTCAAGCTTCCCCTCGTCGTTCGCCTCGAGGGCAACAATGTGGCCGCCGGCAAGACGACCCTCAACGAATCCGGTCTGAAGCTTGTTTCCGGCGACACCATGGCCGAAGCCGCTCAGCAAATTGTGAAACTCGTGGCTGCCTGATCAGCCATCGCCTTCTCCACACCAAACTTTTTTCCCATGTCCATCCTCATCACCCCTGATACCAAAATTCTGATTCAGGGCATCACCGGCGAATTCGGCGGCCGGCACACCAAGCTCTCGCTCGACTATGGCACCCAGGTCGTCGCTGGAGTCACTCCGGGCAAAGGCGGCCAGTTCTTCGAACACGGCGCCCACAAGATTCCGATCTTCAACTCCGTCGCCGACGCCGCCAAGGCCACCGGCGCAACCGTATCCGCGATCTTCGTACCACCACCCTTTGCGGCCGACGCAATTCTGGAATGCGTCGACGCGAACCTCGATCTCGCCGTCGCCATCACCGAAGGCATTCCCGTTCGCGATATGGTTCGCGTGAAGCGCGCCATGCAAGGCAGCCACACCCGCCTGATTGGGCCGAACTGCCCGGGCGTGGTTACCCCCGGCACCGGCGAAGGCTCCCAAGGCGGTTGCCGCATCGGCATCGCCCCGGGTTACATTCACAAGAAGGGCCATGTCGGCGTCGTGTCGCGTTCCGGCACCCTCACCTACGAGGCGGTGTTTCAGCTTACGTCAAAGAACATCGGCCAGACCACTTGCGTCGGCATCGGCGGCGACCCCGTCAACGGCACGTCGCACTTGGATGTGATCAAGATGTTCAACGATGATCCCGAGACGCACGGCATCATCATGATTGGCGAAATCGGTGGCAACGCCGAGGTCGAGGCCGCCCGCTGGATCAAGGAAAACTGCCGGAAGCCGGTCGCCGGTTTCATCGCCGGTGCGACGGCTCCCGCGGGTCGCCGCATGGGCCACGCGGGCGCAATCGTGGGTGGCGCCGAAGACACGGCCGCCGCGAAGATCGCGGTCTTCCAGGAATGCGGGATCGAAGTTGCCATTACGCCCTCCGACATGGCGGACGCGCTCCTCCGCGCCGCGAAAGCCAAGGGCGTGACGCTCAGCTAATGGTGAGCCGCGGCCACCCGCCCCGCCGCTCAGTTGATTCTCAAAGGCCGCGAGTCACCTCGCGGCTTTTTTCGCGCCCGGATCGAGGCTCGAAAAGATAGGGGTAGGGACGGGATAGACCGCCCCTCCCTCCGAACCGGACAGGCGGGTCTCCCGCATCCGGCTCTCCAGTCGACGATTTTCCCGCGAGGGGAGAGGTTGATCGCATATCGAGCCAAGGCCGTAAAAGAATG
>JBBQEG010000506.1:0-3560 GCA_038320495.1 Opitutales bacterium
CGCGGCAGCTCGTCGGGTGTATTCGAAAACAGGACACGCAGATCAACCCGGAAACGCGGATCGGCCGATTCCGCCTGCAGCAACTGGTCCTGAAACCAATTGAGCGACGTGTTTCCCGCCTTGGCGCCCACGAACCATACCCCGATGCGGCGCTGGACCGACGACCGCTTCTTCGGACCCCGCCGACGGTGCACCGGCGCCGGAGAGTAGTTGTGCTGCTGCATCACCGCGCGAATGCGTGCGAGACTTTCCGGCGCGACAATTTGCGGCTGGTTGATGGCTCGGGAGACGGTGGCCGGGGACACCTTCGCCTTGCGTGCGATTTCGGTGATCAGCATGGGGTGACTGTGCGATCGATGAAAATTTCAGTAAAAGCCAATGAAAGATGCGGGTGGTGCGTCAAGCGTCTTTTGGGCAAAGTGCTCTTTCGTGAGCGAAACCAGCGCAGGGCGTCACTCGTCCTGTCGGTCAGGCACCGTCAGGAATGCCTGCGCCAGCCTTCACCGACTACGCCCGAGCAAATGCACGCTGCCAGGCCTTCAGCATTTCTTTCCGCGCGCGAATCGCGTCCGGCCAGGCGTGCGGATCGGTGCTGACGTGGTAGCCGTGGCTCATGCCGAGTTCGGGGCACACCCACAACTCATCGCCAGGGCGCGGCCCCGCGAGCCAGCAGGCGAAGAGGTCTTCCACAAATACCAGGTAATCTTGGAACTCGGGCGTGAGTTTGCCGCGACCGTTGGTGACCGGCACCTGACAGTGTTGGCTGTTGAAGGGGCGCAGGTGAAACATTTGCGACGCCTGAATCAGCTCGGGCCACGCGAGTAACCGGGCGGAATAATCCGGCGGCAGCATGTGCTTTGAAACGGCGAAGTGCGAATGATCCCAAGTCACCGGCATGAGCTCCCCTGTCGCGCGGCGATAAAGCCGGGCGATCTCGGTGAATTTTTCCGGTGTCTCGGTGGCGGTGTCGCGATGCGTTTCGATGTGCACGCCAAGACCAAGCTTGCGGGCCGCTTCGATCAATTTCACCGCGACCGGGGCGGCCTTCGCGGGGAGGGTGTCATGGTTGAGCAACTGGATGTTGATGAAGTGCACGCCGAGCTCGCGCTGGGCGCGAAGCCTCGGCAGGGCGTCGGCGCCGCTCTTCGCATCGAAGCCGCTCATCAGGCGCAAGCCTTTGGCAGTCGCAAAATCCCGAATCTCAGGAGTAATATAGGCGCAGACTCCATCGAAGCCGGCTTGCTTGATCGCGCTGAGTTTTTGGTGCACTGTCCATTCACGTCGCGGCGTGGGAAATCCAATCATCGACCACGTGGTTGCGCACATGACCAGGCGGGGAGTGGTGGGGTTCTTTTTCATGAGGTTCCTGAAAATACCTGAAAACCGTTGTTGAATTTCAGAACGCCGCGAGCTTATTCCCATCACTGGCCGCACCCCACTTTTGCGGCATCTTAACCTCCCGGCGTATGCCTTTACCTTTCGTTCAACGCGCCTCCTGGATCTGGTCGGCGGAGGGCACACATGCCGCGCCCCCGCCGTCCGCCGCGACGCCGTCGCATTATCAGGTGAGACTTTTTCGGCGTTCGTTCGAGGTCACCGATCCCGCGGCGATGCGGCTCACGGTGCAAGTGTCGGCCGACAGCCGGTATCTCTTTTATTGCAACGGCGAGGTGATTGGACGCGGCCCGGCCAAGGGTGATGTGAATCATCATTTCTACGAGACCTTCGACCTGTCGGTGCGACTCAAACCGGGTTTGAATACCCTTGCGGCGCTCGTGCTCGACATGTCGCGCGTGGCGCATCGGCCCGCGCTGCTCGGTGCGCCGTGTTCCGTCATGACCTATGCGGGCGGATTCGTGCTCGAAGGCGAACTCGCGACCGCGGACGGCGCTCCGGTGTTGGACCTGAGTAGCGATGCGAACTGGAAGGTAAAAGTGGATACGGCACATCGTTTCCAGAATGAGAACACAACCTTCGAGGGCTATCAGGGCTACTTCGAACATCGGGTTTCGCGCGAGCTTCCCGGCGGCTGGGCGACGCCTGGGTTTTCGGATCGTGACTGGCCGGCCGCGACCGTCCTGTTCAAGGCCGAGCGGCTGGAAAACCGGCGTGACCCAACGAGCCCGTATGGGCTGATGCCGCGTCTGATTCCGATGCTGGAGGAAGACCGCATCGGGAGGTTCGCGGATGTATTTGTCGCCGGTGGCGGCGAGGCTCCGGCGGGCTGGCGCGAACTGATTGCGGGCTCTCAAGCCGTCACGATCGCGGCCCATGCCATGGTTGAAGTCATCCTCGATGTGGGCGAGCTGACCACGGCGTATCCAGTTCTTGAAGTCACCGGCGGCGCTGGGGCCACGGTGCGGTTGACGTACGCCGAAGCATTGCGGCTGCCGTGGGGAACGCCCGGTGCGCAACTGCTCGGCCGCCAGCAATCGCTGGCGAATCTCGCTTCGCATTTCGCGGATGAGAGCACCGGGTGGACCTTTGACCGCCGGGGAAAAATCACGGGGTGGTGCGACCTCTGGGAGCCGGCCGGCAGCGCGACTGGCGGCTCGAGTGCGCCGGGAGAAACGGGAGAGAGAGGAGCGGCGACCAGGGGGGCCACCGAGACCTTCGAGCCGCTGCACTGGCGGGCGTTTCGTTACGTGGGACTGCGGATCGAGACGGGCGCGGATCCACTCGAGTTGCTCGGCGTCAGGCATCGGTTCACGGCGTATCCGTATAAAATTACCAGTCGTTTTGAATGCTCGGATCCGGCGCTGGAGAAGATCTGGACGATGGCGTTGCACACGATGCGGCTGTGCTCCCACGAGACGTTCGAGGATTGTCCGTATTACGAGCAGATGCAGTACGCCGGTGACACGATGATCACCGCGAAGATCGGCATGCTCGCCGGCGGCGACTACGCGCTCGCGCGGCAGGCTTTGCTGCACTTCGACTGGTCGCGACTTTCCGACGGGCTCACCCAGAGCCGTTTCCCGTCCCGGCTCGTGCAGATCATTCCGTCGTGGTCGCTGCATTGGATCACGAACATTCGGGATTACACCTATTGTTCAGGAGATCTGGACACGACCCGCGCGCTGATGCCTGGCATCCGCGCGGTGCTCGATTGGTTTCGCCGGCATGCCGATGCGGATGGGTTTCCCGCCAAGCTTCCGTTTTGGAACATCACCGATTGGTGTCCGTGGTGGCCCCGCGGCGTGGTCCCGGGCGCGGATACCGGCGCGACCTGTATTATCACCGCCCAATATATTGTCGGCTTGGACGAAGCGGCGGATCTTTGCGATTTAATCGGCCAGACCGATGAAGCTGTGGTCCTGCGTGCCGAGGCGGATAAACTCCGGCCCGCGCTGCACGCGCGGTTCTGGTCGGAAGCGGAAGGGCTGTATTTTGATCGTCCGGGTGGACCCGAGATCAGCCAGTATGGCAACGCATGGGCCGTCTTGTGCGGCGCCGCGGGTGAGCGCGAACGAGCACGGTTGCTGCAGCGTTTTCCGCACGATCCGAAACTCGCCCCGGGATCATTCTTCTGGTGGCACGCCGGGTTCAAGGCGCTCGAT
>JBBQEG010000507.1:0-3557 GCA_038320495.1 Opitutales bacterium
GACCGAGCCATACGCGACGTGACTGGTCGACAGGCAAACGGGAACGATCAGGTTGGTGCACTCCGCGCGTTTCGGAAGCAGGGCGCGATAGCTGATCGGAAAGGCGCGGATGTTCTCGAGGAAAGTGCCTTCGACCCGCAGTCGGCCGTGTTCGTCGACGAAATGACCCACGACATGCGAATCCATCGCGTAGGACGCGTGTGCCACGGAGTCGGTCACGGTGGTTTTCCGGCGGCAATCGTGTTCCGTGACGACGTACTCGCCGAGCATGCGGCGGGCTTCCCGGACATAGAGCTGAAACGGCCAGTGTTCGGTATCCGTAAACTCATCACGCGCGAGACCCCAGCGGCCAACCTCGCGCCGCACCGCTTCCGGCACGCGTGGATCGTTCGCGAGAAACCAGAAAAAGCCCTGCGTGTAGTCCTTGTGCTCCTGCCAGAGCGCCTCGCGCTCGGCGTACGAAGCCTCCGCCCAGCCTTGACTGCGGCCCACGTAGTCAGTCGAAAACAGTCCGCGGTTGTTGGTATCCGTTTTCCGGTTCGGCATCGGGGTGAGCGTGAACAACTGCGGCCCCGGCCGCACCGTTTGGCCGGCGATCGAGCGGAGAGTGATTTCGTAGTTTAACGCATTGTATGTCGCCGGTCGGATGAACGGCACGCGGTTGTCCGCGACGTCGGTCAGGCACACTCGGAAGTTGTAGGCTTGCATGCCAGCGTCGGCCTCGCCCTCGGCTCCGGGCGCCCGCGGTGCGACGCGGGGCAGCAGGCCGCTCGTGCGGTCGCCCGGGCGGACGAAGGGGTCGATGGGCGGGGTGCGGTCTGCGGGGTAGACGTGGACGCCGTTGAGCGTTTCGCTGTAGCGAAGATTGGCTTCCCGTCCGACGATATAGGATACGCCGGCCGCGGCCATCAGATCACCCTCGTAGGTCGTATCGATAAAGGTGCGACCGCGAAAGGTCCGGCCGTCAACCAGGGTGATTTCGGTGATGCGGGTGCCGTCGCGGTGCACGCCCCGAGTGCGGTCGAGCTGCGCCTTGAGATGATACGGCACGCGGGCTTCGGCGAGGAGCTCATGGAGGATTTTCGTGGCGACGTGCGGTTCGAAAAACCAGTGCAGCTTCGTCGCGTCCGAGACGGCGAGGGGATGCCGCGGTCCGTAAGCCGCTCGGGTCTCGCTGCGCCACGCGGAGGGAGCGGAGTAGTACGTGTGGAGCCCCCGATAGAATTCGTGGGCGATAGCGCCGATGGCGTTCGGGTCACCGACATCAGTTGCGCCCAAGCCTCCGGTCGTAAGGCCGCCGAGGGCGGGTCCGGGCTCAAGGAGCACAACCGAGCCTCCCATGCGGCTGACTTGAAGTGCGGCGACCGCTCCGGCGGCGTTGCCACCGTAGATGACGACATCGAATTCAGCGTCGGCGGCCGGAAGCCGCAGAGTGACGGCGAGGGCGAGCAGTACAAACGACGCAGGTGTGCGCGCGAAGGAGTAGATGCCGGGAAAACGAACCATGAGCGGGGAAGGGAACGAGAGCTGAGCGGAACCACCCGATCGGGCAAAGTGTTTGAGACTAGGTCGTCACGATATTGCGGATACGACTGTGCTGATCGGCCTCCGCCGCTCGCTCCTATTTCTTATCCGGCCACTGTTGGGGGACTTTGCGCAGCTTCGTCAAGTCGTAGCCCTGCGCCGTCAAGTCGACGAGTAGTCGCTCGTAGTCGGCTGCCGGAATCTGCGGGGTGCGTGCCATGATTCAGACGTAATCCCGGCGGTTCCGGCCGATGACAGTCTGGCTGTAGTCGTCATTCAAGTACGTGATCAGGTACTCGGCCTTGATCGGCCAGATGAACTGCATGCCCCAAGTCGAATTATTTACGCGGTCGACCACGAAACCGCGGGGAGTATAACGCTTGGGTGGTCCGTCGAAGGCGCCCTTGTTGAACGTGAAAACGGTATTGATGGTCCCGTCGGGTTGAAGCCGGTAATCTTCGATTGCGTTATACGCTTCGGTTTCGATGAAAGTGGGAATGGCCGCGATGACGTACCACGGCCCCATGAAGCGCGAAAGGTCCACTTTCTCGACGGTCTTCAGACGCGGGAGAGAGGAGGCGCAGCCAGTCATGAGTAGGAAGGAGGACAGAAGGATAAATACCTTGATCATTGATGGTGTCCGAGGCTCAGCCGAGACCACCGCCATCGTCGCGGGTGATTGCGCTATGCGCAAATGGCCTTCGCACTTAAATGCGAACGCCATGCGCGCTAAGGCCCCGAGCGTTTCTCGCGCTGAGTGCTCAAGTTCGCCGCATGTCCTTGTCGGGGCCTTGGTGTCCAGGCCCGACTTGAGCGCGCTTTTTGGAGGTTCGTTTGGGTTGCGGAGCGACCCCGATTCGAGGGTCCCGCCGCCGGACGAGGCGCACCAACTGTTCCGCGGTGCGTTCGAAGCTCGCGTCTGCTTCCGGGAGATAGAGCCATTTCGGCAGGATGGGATGCGGCGAGATGTTGGGAAATTGCTGCAGCAATGCGGGGTGATGGATGCGCTCGGTGCAAACCAGCACCCCTCGCCAGGGTTCGGCTTTCGCGGAAAAGCAAAGCACCAGGTTTCCGCCCACATACGCCGCTTTCGTTCCAAACATGGAGCGCAGGACGAAGGTTGGATCGTCCTCGAGCGCCTCCCACAGCGAAGCATGCGGATGGATCACTCTAATTGGTTCGCGGTGGGATCGGGGCATCGTGGTTGTATATATTAAAATCGCACCGCCGTTGCCAGGGTTCGACGTCCCAAGCCGTTGCTTGCCGCATGCGCGCCTCCCCCGGTCCACCCAGCGGCTGTTCATTCGCGGTTAACGTTCGAACACCTGCTTCTGCAAATCCGGACTAAAGTCCGCGAGGTCGTCGCCCTTTAGTATTCCATTCTTTCGCATCAACATCAGGTGAAACCACATTTTCGAACGGGAATGGCCGTCGAGGCACGACTCAAGGATCCGAGCTTCTTTCTCGGTGATGTTTTGAGTCTCCCAGAACCGCTCGGTTTCGGTCTTCGCCGGATCTTCCAGGAGTTGCCTGATTTTCGCGTTTTGCTCTGCAATATAGCGCTCGCGCCACACCGGGACGCGGGCGCGAAATTTTTTCCAGTCGGATTCGGATTCCATCGGAGTGATGGACGAGTTAGATGGCACGGTCGGGCGGGCGCAAGCGGCACGTCAGGCGTTCTCGTGGGATCGTCTCCGCCGGTTTTGGACTCGGCGGGTCGGCTGTCGGTGACGAGCAACTCTGGCACCAGCCAACGACGGTTACGGACGTGGGAGCGAAGGGTTTCTGCGGCGACAGCCTTTCTTCCGATAGTCCTGTCCGACGGCGCTCTGAAAGTTATTTTCAGCGAACAGGTCTGGCCAACGCGTCAAAAACACCCATGTTCAAGCCACCGAATGATGAGATTTTTTCTACTGTTTCTTTCGCTCGTTACTTTCTCACAGGCGCAGTCCCCCGCCGCTCCCGCCAGTCCACCGAACATCCTATGGATCTATCTCGAGGACGTCTCGGGTTGGTTCAGTTGTTATGGAGAT
>JBBQEG010000508.1:0-3535 GCA_038320495.1 Opitutales bacterium
GCCCGTTTTCTGTCCGGCCTCTTCGAAGCCGAGGCCAACAAACAGTCGCTCCACTCGGTACCCACGGTTGATCACGTGGTACCTCGGTCCTGCAAACTCCCAACGCAGCTTTCGCGTCATCGCGCAATCTTTTCCGCCCTACTCCCTTTATGAATCACAGGAAGTAGGGTTTGACCCTTTCCCCCCCCCCTCTTATTTCGGCTCTGCACCCAGCTGCTGCTGCACGCAGAGCGCGATGAGGAATCCACAGGTGTTCAACTCTTCCCATCGATAACCGGCGAGCATGCGCGCAATCTCGTCGCCGTGCTGCCGGCGGAGGCTGACATCCGGTGACAGAGCAACGATCCAGGCCGCGAACAGTGGTTCACGCATCGTATCATCTTCCCAATGACTGCGGGGATTTCGCTTCTCCCAATGAGGGAGTTGGGAGCGCGCAAGCACGATTGCTTCGTCGCAGTTCGCCTGGACCCGCCACGTCGAATTGAGAAAGCGCCAATCGACATCGAAACCGCCCAGTCCGCCTCCCCCGTAGAACCGATGCCGCTCCAGATGCGGGCTGGCCGCCCGGGCATTCTTCATCAAACCCCGGGCATAGGCCTTCCGCCGGATCGGATCCCGCTCCATCTCCCACAATCCGCGCAAAGCGGCCTGCGCCAGACTCGATGTCCACAAAGACCGCGAAACGCTGGCGGTCTCATTCGCGGAGATCACCTCCGCCGCCGAACTCACGAACTCCATCCCGTCAGCGCACCATTCGACGCGCGTACGCGCTTCCGGCCCGACTCGCTCGGCGGCGACTCGTCGATATTCGTCCAGCCAGCGCGGTCGACCGGTGAGTTCATGCATCGCCAGATTGAGGAAAAGCAGTCGCGCAGCATCCTTGTGCTTCGGGCGAAAGAAGTTCCCGCGATAACCAAACTCCGGCGGATCGCACGGCACTTGCCAGCCGTGAGCGGCGACCGCGGTGACGGTCTCCTCGAGGATGCGGACAATTTCGCGTTTCTCCGCCTCGTCCGGCAAGCCGCTGCGGGCATAGCGCCACAGGCCATAAACCCAAGGCATCACCTGGTCTTCGGAGCTCGCCGGGTAGTAACTGCGGCCATCCGTCGCGAAGCCGCGCGCCACGAATCCCGGCGTCCGCCCCGCCTGTGCCAGGGCCAACAGTCCGCGCGCGATCTGCCGCGCCTGTGCCGCCGCCCCGCTCGTCCGCTGCTGCCGCCACCGCAGGCAAAGTCCATCGAGTAGCAAGCCGCCATAAAGCGGTCCGTCGGAAATGGGCGTGCACCAGCTCATCCCATTGGGGCGCGCCGCCGCACAGTCCTCCGCCGTGG
The DNA here is from genome assembly GCA_038320495.1 of Opitutales bacterium. Classification (GTDB taxonomy): domain Bacteria; phylum Verrucomicrobiota; class Verrucomicrobiia; order Opitutales; family Opitutaceae; genus ER46. The sequence goes on from JBBQEG010000508.1 coordinate 1,332, forward strand.
GCAGAATCACCTGACCCTCGAGCCCGGCGAAGGTCAGCACCGTGCCATGCGTCGGCGCAATGAAGCGTCGCCATAATTCAGCGACGGCACGCTCGGCCGCATCAGCAGCGGCGTCGCCCATCGGCGCGGCGCGCAGGACGGCAGGAGCGGAGGACCACAGTGCCAGGCTTGCCGTCTGTCGGAGGAAGTCGCGCCGCGAGTAGTCAGGAAAAGACATGGTCAGCAATGAGAGCAGCGCCGCCGGGATCAGAAACGCGTTTCGATTTTGAGGTAGGCGGTCCGCGGATCTGCCAGCGTCCACTGGCCGTCATAGAATTCGCGATCGAGTACGTTCTTCACATTCAATCCAATGATGACGGGCCGGCCGACCAGCCGGCCTTCGTAGCCCATGCCAACATCCACCGCGACATAGCTCGGTTGCCGGATGGAGAAGAGCGCATTGACGATGGGAACGATCTCGCCACTGAAGCGAACGCCGCCCGTGAAGAAAAGACCGCGGGTCCGCCCGGCATTCATCGTATAACGGGTCCAGAGGGCAGCGCTGTAAGGCGGAGCGTTGCGCAATCGGGCGCCGACGATGAAAGGCTGCGTGAGATCCTGCGTCACGTTGGCTTCCCACAGCCGCGTGTAATTGAGGATAAACTGGAGATTCGAGCGCGGCGCATAGTAGAGCTCGAACTCGGCTCCGCGCGCCGCCTGGGTGCCACCCGGAATGAACAACGGCACCTGACCCGTGAGAGTTTCCCGCGTGAAATCGCGCCGCACCTCCCCTTCCCGCGTGAGATCGAAATACGACGCCGTTCCCGACAAACGCCCGTCGAGCAGCGATGTCTTCACGCCAAACTCGTAGCCTTCACCCTCGATGTTTGTCGCGAGGTTGCCGAGGGCGTCGACATTGAACTGCGGCTCGAAGCTGCGGCTGTAATTGGCGAAAACGGCCCAGCCTTTCACCGGCTCGACCAGCAATCCCACTTGGGGCGTGGTTTCGGCTTGGGTCAGCGTTTTTGCGACCGCCGTGCCTGCATTGCTGCTGACCTCAGTATGTCGAACTCCCGCCAGCAACTTCACCTGATCGCCGCGCAAAGCCACTTGATCGATCGCATAAAAGGCGGTCTCGTCACCCGAGGCGAAAACGACCGGCGGAGAGGGCAACCCATTCGGATACCCGTCGCGGAGGATCTGCCGCGGACCTTGCGTCAAAAAATTCCAAGTGTACGCGCGGCCCGCCGCGGCGAAGCTGCCGGTGCGCGGGTGATGCAGACGCCCGCCCAGGAGCAATTGGTGAGTGGTGCCGGCGAATGCGAACTTGGCCACCACCTCAGCTTCGAAGGTGTTGCTCCGCGTGCGGGTGCCGCGAAAGTTTGGACCAGCGAGAGGAAAGGTTCCGTTGAAGGTGGGATAACCGATCTGCTCCAGAATCTCGAACTCGTTCTCACCGTACGCGTGAGCCAGGCGCAGCGAGAAAGTGTCGCCAAGGTCCGCGAGGACCTCCGTCTGCAAAAATCGATTCCAGTCTTCCTGAAATGCATCCGGGCCATTGTTATTCCCGCGTATCCCACTGGCGAAGACGGTCGTCGGATCGTATAAGTCGTTATAGTAGTCGGTCACGACCGGTGTGTTCGGCGTCACAAACTGCGCGCCCCACTGGATAAGACCGAGCGTGCAGGTCGGATTCGCGCGGGTGTGGTCGATGTACGCCGGATTGGTGCGGGGTGAGACCGACAGCTTGTTCTCCTTCGAATGATCGGTGCTCCCCGTGACATTGAGCGAGACCGTGGGCGTAATATCCCACTTGAAGGCGGCATAACCGCTTTCGGACATCCGATAGGTATAGTCGTAGAAGCCCTCGCCCTGATCGAGCCAGTTGCCGGCAATACGCAGGGCGGCGTTTTGTCCGATTCGCTGATTGTGATCGATGAACGCATTGGTGTAGTTATAGCTTCCATACGTTCCATGGGCCACCGTCGCGGTCTCCAGCTTGGGCTTGAGCGTGATCACGTTCAGGACACCGTTGGGCGCCACCCGGCCGAAAAAAACGGCGTTGGGTCCCTTCACGATTTCCACCCGCTCGATGAAATACCAGTCGGCCAAAAGGGGTCAAACCCGAATGTCTGTGATTCGACCCGAGGCGAGGAAGCGAAGGGGTCGGGGTGGAATGGCGCTAAGTTAGAGCCTGTCCCAAGTTCTCAAATCGTTGGCTGGCT
>JBBQEG010000509.1:0-3530 GCA_038320495.1 Opitutales bacterium
CCTTTACCGCCCAGCGCATTCGCCACGCCTAAACCTGGTCGAATCCGACCCACGGCCGGCAATTTGTCGCGCAGCGTCACGCGCACTCCTGCGCGATGATCGATGACTCGAAATTCCCGTCGAAGGAGGACGCGCGCGCTCCTCTCCAACTGCTCACGACCGACTGCGGTCAGCGACGGATCAACCACACCCGGCTCATGCGTCGCGCCCACCCAGGCGGCCTCACTGCCCGACGGCATCACCCAGTGGCGGCGATTAAGCACCACGTCCGAATCGAGCCCGCTTACATTAATCTTCAACACCTCTCCCTTGGAAAACTCCCACGGCGCCACTCCTGCCAAAGCGGTCCGCGCGCCCTGGTTACCCGTACAATCGATCACCCAGGCATACTGCGTCGCCTCCACGAACGGATCCACGCGGCGAACCTGCAACCGTCCTTGCGCCTCCCACCGCACCCGCATCGCCGCCAGCATCGTCGGCAAATCGACGCGCGCAGCCCGCTCTATCCAGAATCCGGCTTCGTCGCCTGCATCCGTCACGAACGGAGCCAGCTCGGCCGTCAGCCGTTTTCGGTCAAAGGCCGCCCGCTCGCCGTCGTCGGCAAACAAGCGTCGAACTCGCAACTCCCGCCACAACGGCACCCCCAGCGCGTCACCGATCGACTGATACGTTTCGCGCGCCTGCGACAACAGCGGCTCCACCCGCCAGGTCTTCACCAATCGACGGCCTGTAACCGGATTAATGATACCGGCGGCCACCCGGCTCGCGGCGGTCGCATGGCCCTGATCCACGACTTCAAAAGCCAGGCCCGCGCGCTCGCACTCCCAGCCGACCAGCGTGCCCGCCAGCCCCTGGCCAATGATCAAAATGTCCGCACGCACGATTCAGGATCCGCCAGCGACGCTGGCGAACGCAGCAGCGTCACGCAAACTTCGCCAGCCGCGCCGCAATGTCCTCCTTGAGGCGATCGACGTAACCAAGGGCGTAGTCCGTCAGGGAAAGCTCCGGATTGTAGACCAGGGGCGTTAGGTCCATCGCCCACGAGATCCCTTGGTACTGATCCGTCGCGTGCGAGGTGTGGTACGTCGCGTGTGCCACCCTCCGACCCGCAGTCGCGAGGTCGTAGCGTTTGCCCCCGGTTATTTGCGAATCGAAAACCCCCACGAGCGCCATCGCGAGATTGGGGAACCGTCCCGCGTCGAGCACTTGTTTGTCACTGTCGACCATCCAGTCGAGATCACGCCACACTTCGCATCCGAGCACGCGATTCGGGCGACGTTCATCGGGCAACTGCCGCAATGCCGCCAGACTGTGCGCGAGCACACCGATATGGGTGTCATGCTTGTCCGCCGGCTGATGCAAATAAACGACCTCCGCATTGGCGGCGGTGAAAATCGCGAGCAGATCACTGTGCACGGCGGTATTGCCCCGGTCTTTGACCGCCGAACTGGGATGGGCGAGTTGCAACTGGATGCTGTACTCGCCGACCAGCGCGGCTTTCCGCTGCTCTTGAAAACGCACGGTCTGCATTTGCTCGTCGGTGTACTTTCCGTAAATCCCGGATCGCGGGCTGCCTGCGCCATTCGTTACGACAACGCCGCTGAACCATTTGTCCATCTGACCGAAACACTCGGCGATCCCGTGATACGCCATGATCTCGATATCGTCCTGATGGGCGGCCACACAGAGGTGAGTCGTGCGGGCCAGCGCGGCGGCTGGCGTTACGCTTGTATCCGGAAGATAGATATCAGCGGCAGGGTGTGAAAATTTCATGGCGGGAGTCAGGAAAGGGCCGGCAGGCTCGCGGCGGCGGTCGCCTGACCGTGCCGCTTGTTCTTCTCGTCCGGAGTCCGGAGTTGAATCTGTTCGGCGAGTTGCGGGAACTCCGCCCGCAACACCGCCTCGGCCAGCGCGAGAATGATCTCCCCGCCTTCGCCCGAGGTGACGCGTCCTAAAACGAGCAGATTGCGCACCTCATAAAATTCAGCGTAATGCGCGATCGCATAGCCGAAACACACCCCAATCGATTCGTAGATCGCCCGGGCCCGCGGATCCCCCTCACGCATCGCTTCCTGGACAGCCAAAAGTTGCTCCGGCAGCGGCAACGACGTGGAAAAACCCAGCCCGGCCTTCATCGCGAGGCGGGCCACGCCTTGCTGGGAAAAGTACTGTGCGCCGCAACCGATGTCGCCCGACCACTCGTCGCGCGGACCCCGTGGCCGATAATCGATTGGCGCAAAAGCCAACTCGTTCAGCCACGTCGTGATCGTGCCCGCTGGCGTCACATAACCTCCCGCCTGACTCGTGCCCATGGAGACCCCCAGAACCGCGTTGTCATTCATCGCCATCGAGCCGGCGAGCGCCGTCACCTCGCCGTCGTTCACGACCTCGAAGGGCACGCCACCCCAGCGTTCCTGCAGCGTGAAAAATATCCGCCGCACGTGCGTTTCAAAGAGATCGGCGGGGACGCCCCGGAACAGTGAGGCGACCCGCACTTCATTGTTCACGTAAACACCCGCAGCGCTGCCGCCAATGGCATCAACTCGCGGCAGATGCGCCGCCGCCCGCCGGAGCGAATCGTGCACGCCTTCGATATGATAGGACGGATCTTTCTCGAAATAAGGATCCCAAGCGATCTCCTCTGAATAAACGATTTCTCCGTCGATCAAGGCCGCCGCTTTCCGATCACTGCCTCCAAGATCAAAACCGATCCGGCATCCCTTTAGATTCCGCCCCATCGGCGAACTTTTTTCCGTCGCCGCGGGCAAAGCCTCAAAGGCCGCTTTTTCGATCGAAAATTCCTGTCCGAAAACCTTAACGCCCATGAAATCGGCATCAAACGCCCGCGCCCCGGTACGACTATAAATACTGGCCAAACTCGGAACGATTTCATCCGCTCCGGCCACCAGAACCCGATTTGCGCCTTTCATCCAAAGGAGAAACTTCAACAATCGCTCCACGTAAAAGAGCGTCAGGAATGCATCCGGGTGATTGGTCGAAAATACCCGCGTGTCAGTCTGAAACACCGTCCCATCCGGTCGCATCAGCACGAGCGCGAGAGGTCGGGCCCCAGGGTCCTTGCCCACGCAGTCGCGGTAAGCACGATTCCACAGCACGGCCGGCTGAAAATCAGGATCCAGAGAAGGACGAATCTTCGGTTCGATCGATACCATGATGCGAGACCGGCGACCGTAGCGGACGAGCCGGTAAAATTGAAAGCGTGATTATTATGCAGTTGGAGAGACGAAGGAGCGAGCTGCGCCAAAACACGCGCCTAATTCGCGGACGATCGAATGAGTACTCGCCGGACCGGAGTAAGCAGATCGAGGTGACACAGACATTCCTGTCTGTCTGATTTTTCTGCGTGGTGGGTTCTCGATCTCGGAACGGACAGGAATGTCTGTTTCACTCCGATTAACTCAAACACCGGAAGGAAAAGAGACCCGCGCTGCCAAGCCCCGCACCCGATCACTTCACCGGCACGGCGGCCATCGCGGCGCCGGAGATTCCCGCTTCGTTGAGGAAACCCG
>JBBQEG010000510.1:0-3528 GCA_038320495.1 Opitutales bacterium
CCTGCCAGACCGGGAAATTCCACGGCATGATGGCGAGGACGGTGCCGAGAGGTTCGTACGTGACGCGGGCGAAGTCCGGTGCGCCCTCGGGCGTTTCTGAACGGAGAATCCGCGTAGCGTGGCGCGCGTAGTACTCGCACAGCGTGGCGGATTTTTCTGCTTCGCCGCGAGCCTGGCTGACGGGCTTCCCCATTTCGTCGGTGATCAACTTGGCCAACGCCTCTCCGCGTTCTCGAAGGGCGGCAGCGAGTGCCCGGAGCGGTTTGGCGCGCTGAGTGAGCGAGAGCGCCCGCCAGGTGGCTTGCGCACTGTGAGCGCGGACCAGGGCGCGCTCGATGGCTGCGCGGCTGTGCTCGCGATACGAAGCGATGCGACGGCCGGTGGCGGGATTCAGCGCGATTAAAGACATGGGGGCACTGTCGCCGGGAGGCGTGACCTGACAAATGGAATTCGCACGGGGCAGAACACAGTTGCGTGATTTTGGCGGCGGTCGGTGTCCGTGATCTGACGCGGGATGTGTCATCGCTGAGGTTGGAAAGGTTGACCCTCGTTTCATCACCATTGGCCGCGGATTGCCGCTTGCCGCCATCGGGACGGGCTGAATTATGCGCACGATGGCACGAGGTGAGAACCGGCCGGTGACGGTGCATATGATTGCGGAACACGTGGGCGTATCGCCCGCCGCTGTCTCCACGGTCTTGTCCAACCGGCACGAGGAGCGCCGGCTCGCGCCCGCCACGGTCGAGCGTATCCGTCAAGCCGTACGCGAGCTGGGCTACGTTCCCAATGTCGCGGCGCGACGCTTGCGGGCGCATGACCCGGAGGTGCGGCACATGGAGCTTGGCATCCTGACGTCGTTTGAGGCCCCCCTGTTTCTTGTCAGCCGCACGCTACGCCAAGTGCAGCAGGCGGTGGACGCGCGGACCAGTGCGGACCGGCGCTTCTCGGTTACGATCGACATGTTTCATGCCGGCCGGCTGCGGGAGATGCCGGGTTTGTTGAGTGCGAGTCGCTTCAACGGGGTGATTATTGCGAATACGCTGCCGGTGGATGACGCGTTTCTCAAATCAACCACACTGCCTTATGCGGTAGTGGTGCAAGGCCGGCGATTGCCCAACTATTGCTGTGTTCTGGAAACACCGGGCGAGGGAGGCCGGCAGGCGGCGGAGATCCTGGTGAGCCGCGGGTCGCGTCAGCAGGCGGTCATCACGCCGTCCCTGCTGACGGAGACGACGGCCGATCGGACTGAGTCGTTTTGTGCCGCGGTGCGTGCAGCGACGGGTCGGGAGCCGGCCCGGATCACGGCGGCGGATTTCACCCCGGCGAGTGGAGCGGCCGCGTTGTCGGCTCACTTGCAGGCGCATCCGCGCTGTGATGGGTTGTTCGCGGTGACCGACACGTTGGCGCTGGGAGCCTTCTATGCACTGAAAGACGCCCGGAGACGGGTGCCTGAGGACCTTGCAGTAGTTGGGGTTGGAGATCACGAGCATGCGGACTTCTTTGATCCGCCGCTGACCTGTGTGGGGCCGGTGTACGACCGGGTGGTGGCCGAGATTGTGACCCTGCTTTTTAACTTGATGAGTCGCCGGCGCGTGCGACCGACGGAAGTGTTTGTGGCGCCGGAAGTTTTCCGACGCGTCTCAGCCTGACGGGCAAGCCTGCGCGGGTGAACGTCGGCGGCGGGCTATCGCTGATACCGGAATGGCTGGGGAGCGGTCGCGCGCGCCGGTCGACCGACTCAAAACGCTTGAGTCCGAAAACGATTCCGTTCTTTGATGGGTAACCGCCTGTTTACTCCCCGTTGGCGGCGCCCCGCACCGTTACTACTACCCGGTGGTTCCCGACTGAATCCTATGCAAACCTACCCTCATCCCATTCGACTGTGGCATTTCGCCGCGCTCTTTTTGCTTTTCGCCGCCGGCCTGAATGCGGCAGTCACGACCGGGAGCGTTTCCGGGCGTATCCTAAACGTAAGTACAGGACAGTACTTGAATAATGCCCGGGTTTCGGTGAAAGGAACCGAGCTGGTTGCGTTCACGGATCAGACCGGCAGCTATCGTCTCGCCGGCGTCCCGGCAGGGTCGGTGGTGCTGGAGGTTTTCTATACCGGACTGGATTCTCAACAGATTGCGGTGACGGTGCCGCCGGGTCGTGCGCTCGAGCAGGACGTGGAGTTGACGAGTGCGTCCCGCTACGGAGCTGACGGCACGGTAAAACTGGACTCCTTCGTGGTCGCGACCTCGCGCGAAACCGATGGGGAGGCGATTGCCATCAACGAGCAGCGCTTCGCCCCCAATATTAAAAATGTGATCGCAGCGGATGCGCTCGGTGACGTCATGGACGGCAACGTGGGTGAGTTCCTGAAGTTTCTCCCTGGCATCACGGCGGAGTACGACACGGAGTCCGGCGGTTCGGTCGCGTCCGTCTCGGTTCGTGGCTTTCCCTCCAGCATGGCGGTACTTTCCAGCGATGGAATGCAGATGTCGAATACGGGGAACCCGCAGGGCTCGTCCCGCGTGTTCCAGTTCAAGGAAGTTTCGATTAACAACATCTCGCGGCTCGAGGTGACGAAGGTTCCCACGCCCTCTTCGCCGGCCGACTCGCTGGCCGGGTCGATCGACATGGTGAGCAAGAGTGCGTTCGAGCGGAAAAGTGCCCAATTACGTTATAGTGTGAGCGTCGCCGGCATTCACAACCGTCTGAGTTTAAAGAAAGAGCCGCATACCTCCGACGACAAAGTATACAAGGTGCAGCCCAGTTTCAGTTTCGATTACACGCTGCCCGTCTCCAAGACCTTTGGCATCGTACTCACGGGCCAAAGCCAGAACCGCTATATCGAGCAGCAACGGTCGACCCGGGGCTATAATGCCGCCGGCACCAACACCGGGGCCTCAATCAGCCGGCCCTACCTCCAGTCCTACCAGTTGATCAGCGTGCCGCGCATCAATACCCGGACCTCGGCTGGCTTGCGGGCGGACTGGCGGGCTTCGCCCAGCGGCGTGCTCTCGCTCAATCTCGAGCGGAGTCGCTTTATCTCTGACCGGTCGGCGGCTTCGCTGGCGCTCACGACCGGCACCAATGCCGTGCCGACTCCGGTGAGTGGCATGCCAATGACCTTTGGCGATGATTTCACCCATGGTGCGACGGGCCGTGGCGGCGTGGCGCTGATGGGCCTCGGAGCCTCGGTGGTCCAGAAACTGGATACGCAAGCGGCCAGTTTGCGTTACCGCTTCGATGATGGCGTCTGGCGGGTGGTGGCCGCCTTTGGCCGGTCGAATTCCAAGGGAGGGTATCATGATACCCGTGACGGCCGATTCCGGACGCTGGGGATCACGATGATCAATCCGGTGCGCGTTTCGCTTGCGGACATCACCACGGTGCGGCCGCAGACGATCCGCGTTTTCGACAATGCCAACCGCGAAGTCGATATCTACGACACCAACAACTCTCGCTTGAACACGGCGCAGTCGACGCCCCGGCCGATCCGCGACAGTCTGATCAACGGCAAACTCGATGTCCGGCGCAGCC
>JBBQEG010000511.1:0-3521 GCA_038320495.1 Opitutales bacterium
TGCGACGCGAGGCTTCTTTGTCAGTGATATTGCCGGTGATGCCTACAACACCGAGGCCATTACGATCAGTCGTGGACCCAATGCCATTCTCTTTGGCGTGGGCAGTCCGGCCGGCGTGGTCGATACGGCGTTGATCCAACCTGATCTCCACGTCAACGCGAGCCGGGTCGAGTTTCGCATCGGAGATAATGACAGCCGGCGTGGTGTGCTCGATTTGAACCGGGTATTGATCCCGCGGCGGCTCGCGTTTCGCATCGCGGTGCTCGAAGATGACGAACGTTACGACCAGCGGCCGGCCTTTGAAAGAATGCGGCGAATCTTCGGAGCGGCGGCGTTTGAGCCTTTCCGTGAGACGGCGGTCCGCGCCAGTTTTGAAACGGGCAACACGCGAGCGAATCGCCCGTTTCAGGTGATGCCGTTTCGAAGCATCTCACCGCAGTGGCAAGCCGAGGGCCGGCCGGTTTGGGATTGGAGCATTTACGATGACCCGGACCGCAATCCCGATGCGGCTTTGGTGCAGGCGAATGAAGCCTACCATGCGAGCCCGACGCGTTTTCTGATTGGGCAGGCGCAGCTTTTCGGCGGGTTGGTGGCGCCGTTCGCGACGGGCGATGCGCGGATGCCCGATCGCGGGTTTCGCAGCACGACTCCGATGGGGAGCGCACCGAATGCCGTACGCAGCGGGATCTTCGAGCCGCGCGTGAACCGGGACCTTGCCTTCGACTCCATTGCCTTTTTCGAGACGTTCAACCTCGGTGAGATCCCCGCCGGATACTATCCGGAAAATCGGCGGCCGGCCGGCATCAAGTTTCAAGGATTTAACGACTTCGAGGCGTTTGACTTTAAACGACGGCAGATCGACGAAACGGGAAGTCAGGGCGACAGCTTCCACACCCTGACGGTTGCCCTCGAGCAACGTGGTTGGCAGGACCGTGCCGGGGTCGAGCTCGCGTATTATACCCAGCGATACGACACTCGGAACCGAAACTCTTTCTTTGGGACGCAGGGCAATGCGAATCACGTGCGCGTCGACCCGAATGTTGTGCTGCCCGATGGGCGCCCGAATCCGAATCTCGGTCGTCCGTATGCGGTGATGAGTCAGCAGCAGTACAAGAGCAGTTTCACCGCGCGCGAGACCGGACGTGCCACGGGTTACCTGCGGTATGACTTCCGGGACTTGAATCGCATCGCCGGCCGCTGGCTGGGACGACACACGCTGACGGGGCTGGGGGAGCGCGCGCGGATCGATACCCTTAACTACTATACCACGCTTCGAACCACGGGCGAGGCGGCGGACGTCGTCGCGGCGAATCCGCTCACGTTCAATCGCCTGCCCAACCTTTTGGTGTATCTCGGTGACTCGGTGTTGGACGGTTCGCCGCTACGATTGAGCGCCATTCGCAATCACGCGATCCAGCCGGGACTTTCCATCCCCACCGGTTATTTTTCCAACCCGGCGGGAAACCCGGCTACGACGCAGGCCGAGTTCGTGGTCGCTCCCACCGTGCTCAAGGAGTTTTTTACGGGGGGAAGCGTCCAGCGCGAGTCGATCGAATCGCAAGCGTGGGTGCTGCAGAGTCACTGGCTCAACGACGCTCTGGTGACGACGGTGGGATGGCGCCGGGACGAGGATTTTCTGCATCGTGAAATGCTTGCCTTTGATCCCGAGCGAGCGGACGTGGTGGAGCGCGGGTTGACCGAGTTTGATCTTCCGTCGCGCCCGGCTTTGGCGGTGGCGAAGGAAGTCATGACCTTCAGTGCGGTCCTGCGCTGGCCGAGGCGACTCGTTCCCCTGCCTCGCGGATGGGACGCGGGTGCGTTTTATAATGGTTCGGAGAATTTCACTCCGTTGGGACCGCGGGTGAATTTTTTTAATGAACGGTTGCCGGCGCCGGAGGGGCGCACTCGGGAGTTCGGCTTTAATGTCTCGCTCTTCGATGAGCGTCTCAGCCTGCGCTACACCCGCTTTGAGACGTCGGTACGTGGGGCGTCGTATATAGTCCCGTTCAATTATCAGAATGCGATCATTCAGATGACTGGGTTCTGGCACACGGAGCGAAATACGAATCCCGCCATTGACCGCACGGCCGAAGTCGAAGCGATCTTCGCGGCACTGCCGGCGAATTTTAGGGAGATATATCAGTTTGAATATTCCGGCAGTGCCGAGGCGGCCAACCTCGGACGGTCATCGGTGGCGTTAAACGATGTTACAGATACCACGGACTTCGTGGCGCGGGGGCATGAAGTCGAAGTGGTATTCAATCCCACCCGCCGCCTGCGGGTACTCGCGAATGCGACGTATCAGGCGACGGTGCAGGAGAATATAGCGCCCTTTGCACGCTCCCTGATCGCCCGGATGAAACCTACGTGGGACGCGCTCGCGGACTTGCCGCGAACCCAGTATCCACCCGGCTGGGTGCCCGGCACGCCGCTTCCCGCGCAGGTGGAAACGGTGGGCCAGTATGTCAGTTCCAATGTTTATATACCGTTCGCGACGATGGCGGCGAGCGAGGGGGCAGCGGCGGCCGAGCAAAGAAGGTGGCGGGCCAACGCGGTGGCCCATTACACCTTTGCCGACGACGGAGCGCTGCGGGGTTGGAGCGCCGGGGCCGGGGTGCGTTGGCAATCGCGGGTTGGCATCGGCTATCCCGCCCGTTATCAGGCCGACGGCGGTGCACTGATTGATCTGGCCAATCCCTATTACGGACCTGCCGAGACCAACGTGGATGGATTTATTGGATACGGCCGGACGTTCCGACGTGAGCGGATCGATTGGAGAATCCAGCTTAACGTTCGGAATGCAATCGGAGGCACGGACGCCATCCCAGTCACCGCGCAGCCGGACGGCAGCACCGCCTCGGCGCGGATTCCTCCGGAGCAGCGCTGGTATCTGACGAACACGTTCTCCTTTTGAAGTGGGCGGGCGCGGTCTCCGAGCGCTGGGCGAATGAAGGGGCGTTCAAGGTGATCGGTCGTGGTCTGAAGGGCGGAAAAAATTTATTCACCGACGCCGTCACGGAAAGTCCAGCGGAGTGCGTCAACCCAGGTAACGGGCTGCATGGTGCGGTGCCGTTAATCCACGTATGACCCCTGAACCTACTGTTGTCCCCCTGTTCTTAAGCCCGCGTGCCTTGACGCGATCCCTGGCCCGAACGAGTCTCGCCATCGCGGCTGCAACGTTACTCGCTTCGACTGCGGCCGCTCAGGCGGTTCCCGCGACGGCGCCCGTGAGCGAAGAAACGGCGGTGGTGCTCAGCCCTTTTACGGTGCAAAGTGAGCGGGACACGGGTTATCAGGCGACCACGACGCTCGCTGGAACGCGGCTTAACACGCCGGTCAAGGATGTGGGTGCGGCGATCTCGATCTACACCAGAGATTTCCTCAACGACATCGGAGCGACGAACGTCAACGACGTGCTGATCTATGCGACCGGAATGGAAGCGGCCGGTCCCGGTGGAAACTTCTCCAACGCGACGGGCGGTAATATCAACAATGACCAGATCGTCGGTGATGGTCCGCGG
>JBBQEG010000512.1:0-3497 GCA_038320495.1 Opitutales bacterium
CTTATCAATTTCGCCGATCCAGCCTATGCAGCCTATCCTGGCATGACGGCAGACAAGGTCCAAGGCGGACTGGACAGGGACATTGCGACACTTAACGCCTTGGGTTATGACGCGCAATTGTGCCCTACCGATTTTGGCGAAACGGCAGAGGCCGTGATCCGCGCCGCTCTTCAGCAAAAACCTTATGACTGCGTCGTAATCGGTGCGGGATTGCGCACCATCCATACAAATTTTCTTCTATTCGAGAAGGTGCTCAACGTTGTCCATGAGTATGCCCCGCAGTCGCGCATCTGTTTCAACACCGGGCCATTCGACACCGCCGAAGCAGTGCAGCGCTGGTGTCCGATTGCCTGATCACTGTCCGATTGTAAGCATACCAAGAGACATGAAAAAGGGGTCGTGGATTGAGTGGGATTCCCCCGATCTGTTTCAAATGAGCCTGCCACGCATGGGTCGGCCCTATAGGCCCGTCTAAGGTCACAACAAACCGATTCGTGGCGGCTCGCACCCGACCCACTCCGGGAACGGAAAACGGGGTCAGGTTGATAATTTTTCACTCAGTTTAGAATGATTCAGATGCCTGGGACCGCGGCTCGCGCTTTTTAACGATTACAGTTTTGCTGACGCGCGTAGCACTGCCGATCGCCAGTCGTTGGCCAGCCATGTGTAGGTCGCTTCCCTATGCCCCTTCATCCACGGCTCCATTACTTGCCTCCATCATGTGAAAGCTTAGCATCCTGACCCCGTTTTCGGACTTTGCGGCTGCTCGAAAGTTATCTGCGCGGCATCCGGCCGTTCCTCGTGCCCGATGCCAACGAGCGTGCGCTGTGGCTCGATGCGCACGGCGAACGGCTGCGTTATCACACGCTGTGGCGATGCATGCACCGCCAGGTTGGCCGGCTCTATTTGCCGGTGGCGGTGACGCCGCACACCTTCCGCCGCCGGTGCACGACCGAGCTCATCCGCGGCGGCGCGAACCTGTGGCATGTAAAGGAACTCTTGGGCCACGAGCACCTCGACAGGTTGCAGCACTACGCGAAGCTCACGATTACCGACCTCAAGAAAACGCACGCGAAATGCCACCCGCGCGAACGCGAGAGTTGAAACGCGTCTCTTCACGCCTATGTTCCCAGTCATGACCATCGAGCAAATCGTCGAAGAAACGCGCCAATGGCCCGAGGACACGGTCGCTGAATTGCTCGACCGCATCACGCTCGCCAAGCACGGCGGGCTTGCCTCCGAGCGCGAGGCAGCATGGGCCGAGGTCGCGGCGCGACGCTCGGCGGAACTCGACAGTGGAAAGGAAAAGCTGGTGCCGGGACACGAGGTGAGCGCGCGCATCCGTCGGATCGTCGGCCGGTGAAACCGCACGGGTTTCATCGCGAAGCCGATGCGGAGTATGCCGTTGCCGCTGAGTATTACGCCAGCATCAGCCCTGAGCTGGGCGGACGCTTTTACGACGAGATCGAGCGCTTGATCGCCGAGGCCTGCGCTCAGCCCCGGCTGTATCGGCGCGTCCGCGGTGAGGTCCGCCGCCATTTTACCGCCGCCTTTCCTTACGGCATCCTCTTCGAGGATCGCCCCGATCACGTCCGCATCCTCGCCGTGATGTCTCTGCACCGCGATCCGAACTGCTGGCTGCACCGGCTGGAAGGTTGAGGGCCTCGTGGCGAATTCTTCCTTTTAGCCGCTGCTCCGATCGCTCACGCTCCGTCCCGTGCTCGCCGTCGCTCCTTCACGCTCTCGCCTGCAAAGTAGCCGGACGGGGTCAGCAAGGCTGTTGCGCGTTGCAACAACGTGAGGCGGCGGAGGGAACGTGAACCGGAATCGACTGCCTCGTCACCTCCGCCTTCGCAAAGCCTATGGCGGACAAGTCGACAGCCACGACGTTTGTTCGATCTCGACTGCATGGACCCGCTTTAGAGAAGTGTCCCTCGTGGTCAAGTGCCCCGGGTTAGAAAGGGAAGTCCTGAAGGTGCGGCCGAATCCCCAGCGTCGAATTCACGCGGAGTGGTCTCGCCCCACCGTTAAGTCCCATCGGCAAAATCGTTCAATTCGTCCCCTTGACGGGCGTGCGCCGCGCGTGACAGCGTGCGAACCTTTTTCATCCACCCGTCCTTTCGCCGAATGCCCAAGAAGAAGAGCTCGAAACCCTCCGACCAATCCGAATTGCCGCTCAGCACCGGTCCCGAGCCTTTGCCGGAGATCGCCGCCCAGTCGTCCGGCGCGGGTGCCGATGCCCCGGAGTCGCAACCCAAGGGCGACGCGATCGTCACCATTTCGAGCAATCCCAACCCGCCTCCGCCACCCACCAAGCGCCGCGGGGGAGACAATGTCCAAAGCGAGGACTCCCCGCTGGCCAAGAGTTACCGCAACTGGTTTCTCGAATACGCCAGCTACGTCATTCTCGACCGCGCCGTCCCGCACATCCGCGATGGTCTGAAGCCGGTCCAGCGCCGGATTTTGCACACGCTGTGGGACATGGACGACGGCCGCTTTCACAAGGTCGCCAACATCGTCGGTCGGTCCATGTCGCTCCATCCTCACGGTGATGCCTCCATTGGCGCTGCCTTGGTCGGGATCGGACAGCGGGCGTTTCTGATCGAGCCGCAAGGAAACTTTGGCAACACGCTGACCGGCGATGACGCCGCCGCCCCGCGTTACATCGAGGCGCGCCTGACGAACTTCGCGAAGGATGTTCTCTTCAATCCGAAGACCACCACGTGGCAGTTGAGTTACGATGGCCGCCAGCGCGAGCCGGTCACGCTGCCCGCGAAATTTCCCATCGTGCTGCTGGATGGCGCCGAGGGCATCGCGGTCGGTCTCTCGACCAAGATCCTCCCCCATAATTTCAACGATCTCTGCCGCGCCGCGATCAATCATCTCCGAGGAAAAGCCTTCCGCATCTTCCCGGATTTTCCGACGGGCGGCATCGCTGATTTCTCCGAATACAACGACGGCGAGCGCGGTGGCAAAGTGAAGATTCGCGCGCGAATCGAAACCCGTTCCAAGTATCTGCTCGCCATCACTGAGCTCCCTTTCGGTACGACCACGGAATCGCTGATCGAGTCGATTCTCGCGGCCAACGCCAAGGGCAAGATCAAGGTCAAACACGTCGACGACAATACCGCTGACAAGGTCGAGATCCTCGTCCACTTGCCGCCGGCCGCGGATGCGGACCAGGTGACGCAGCAACTCTACGTTTTCACCGCGTGTCAGCAGAACATCTCCCCGGCGGCGTGCGTCATCGTCGGCGATGATACCGTCGGCGGCGATCGTCCCGAGTTTCTCGGCGTGAAGGAAATCCTGCGGCGTTCGGTCGATCGGACCAAGGATCTGCTCAAACAGGAACTTGAGATCAAACTCGGCGAACTCGACCAGCAGTGGCATTGGGATTCGCTCGAGCGGATCTTCATCGAGGAGCGCATCTATCGTCAGATCGAGAAATCCAAGACGTGGGAGAGTGTGCTCGAGGAAATCCGCCGCGGGTTGAAGCC
>JBBQEG010000513.1:0-3495 GCA_038320495.1 Opitutales bacterium
AGAGAACGGTCAGGCTTCGCGCGCCATGATTTCTTTTGGACGAAATCTGACGGCTGCGAGGGTGTTGACCGTGGGCTCCAACTACGCCGATCGCATAGCGATCGGCTGGATCAGCGGCCCAGTGGTGCTGGGGCTCTATGAGAACGGTCGGCGGCTTCCTTTTTTCGTCCTCGATAAACTTTACGAAGCCTGTTTCAGCGTGGCCGTTTCAGGATTCAGCCGCGCGGGAAACGATGCTTCCCGCTATCGCGCCTTTGGCGCCAGGACAATTCAACTGGTGTTGGGCATTCTCCTGCCAGTGCTGGCCTTTATCATGGTCGAAGCGGAAACCGTTATTGTGTTATTGCTCGGCGATCGGTGGCTGCCGGCGGTGCCGTACGCACGATTGCTCGCGCTTGCGGCTTTCGGCCAGGGGCTGACGCGAACGTTGCAGTGGTTTTATCTTTCGCGCGATGACACGGCGCGGCAGTTTCGTTGGATCGTACTGCAGACCGCGATTACCCTCGCCGCGGTGGGTTTGGGCGGGTGGTTGGGCGGCGCCTTCGGAGTGGCCGTGGGATTTACGACCGCCACCTGCTTGCTGCCACTTCCGGCCATTGTCTATGGGCTCCGCCATTCTCCTTTTTCGCCAGCGGATTTCGGTCGCGCGGCAGTCCTTCCCATGGGGCTGGCCCTTGGTTGCGCCGCGATTTTGGTGCTGCTTGAAATCGCCGGGGTCGGGGTGACCACGCTTTGGATACAGTTCGCCCTGGCCGCCTTGATTTATGCCGCACTCTATATGGGAGGCTGGATGCTCTTTCCGGCCGGCCGGCCGCTCGCGGTCGAGGGGCTCCAGCTGTTTTCACGGGCGGTGCGGACCCGCGCTGTCACCGAACCTCCGTTTCCTCCCGATCCGCCGGTGTGATAAACCGGACGCGGTCATATTCGTAGGCTTTCAAGAATTCGTGGGACGAGCCACCACCGCACACGTAGCCGAGGAATTGACCGGCTCCGTCGGCGACCAGTCCAACGATCAAAGCATTCAAGATTCGGGTTCGTCCGGGCCGGGGCGGAAATGGAACGGCGAGGCTCAGGGTTCGCTGGAACCGGACCAGCGGAATGAGCGGCGAGCCAATGGCGTAGAGAATCCGGCGTCCCAGCGACCACGACCGCACCCGGCAGGCGGCAAACTGCCGACCATTTTGATACTGCACGGCGAGGAAGACGGAGAGTCGGGCGAAATTAAGATGCGAAATCCGGGCGCTGTTGTCCAGATAGAGTCGCTCGCCCTTAGCCAGCAGGCGCTCCTGTAACACACTTTCGACGGTGAGTAATTCCGTGAGATCGCCACCCAGCCGCAGCAAGGCCGCTCGCTTGTAGCTGCTGTTGTGACCGGGCAACATCTTCACTTCGCCACTCGGGCGGGCATCGTGCCAGGGACCATATCCGAGCAGGTAATCCGCCCAGCTCACGGCCGTCCCGGGGTTTCCATTTCGTACCACGGGACCGACCGCCGCCCAATTCTCTTCATGGCGCGTGACCAACGCCTCCGCCCAGCTCCGATCTGGAAACGCGTGATCTTCGCTGAACACAACGATCGGAGCAGTCGCATGGCGTACTCCCAGCGCATTCGCTTCAGAGACCGGCGTCACTTGTCCGAGCGATATCAACTGTACGCTTTGGAAGGCTCCTTGCTCTTCGGGAGGGAGTTCAAAGCCGATGATATCCGGGGCGAGAATGATCACTTCAAGGTGAGCTGCGATGGTCTGACGGCGCAGGTGCCGGAGCGTTGTCCGGATGCTGGCGAATCGTCCAGCGGTCGCGAGAATCACCGATAGGCGCGGAATCCCCGGGGTAGTCATGGACTCAACCGTCACGGGGTAGGGTGGGGACAAAACATCGTGACTGCGTCGATTCGATCGCAGCATGCACCACGCGCAACGCCGTCAGCCCATCGGCGAACGAACTGGCGGGCGGGCGACCTCCCCGGGTGGCTTCCGCGAAACGACGCCACTCTTCGCGATACGACAGCAGGTAATCCCCACCGGCGCGGGCAACCCGAAATGCCGTGGGGAACTCGCCCCAGCGTTTCAGTTGATGGAGCCGCCGCCGTAGTCCATACTGCGGGTCGAAGCGGCTGATACATTCGAAACTGTCCGCCTGATAGAGCGAAAACGAAAGCCGACCCACATCTCCGAAGACCGAGATGACATTCATTGGCGCGGTCACTTGGGAAAAGGCGGACGTGATCAGGACATCGCCTTGCGTCCGGGCGAGCAGACTCGCGCTTTCGTCTTCGCAGTCGTTGTTCCGGCTGAGCAGTTGAACCTCCGCAATAGGGTCATCGAGAAAAAACGCGCACGCGTCGATATGGTGAATGCCAATCTCGAACAGGGCGCCTCCGCCGGTAAGGCGGCGGCGTCGCCAATCGGGTAAATCCGCCGCGTGCTGCATGGCGGATCCCCAGGTTGTAGTCACTTGATGGATACGGCCAAGCGCGCCGGATCTGATCACCTCGCGGGCGCGGTTGATCAGGCGATGGCAGCGGAAGTTGAAGCCGAGGGCCGTAACTCGCTTCGATTCCCGCGCAGCCTGCACCAACCGTTCGCCGTCGACCAGCGTCACCGCGAGAGGCTTTTCCACGAATACATGTTTGTCTGCCGTCAACGCCCGGATCGCTGCATCGACATGCCCCGCCACCGGCACGCAAACGGCGACGGCGTCCACTTCACCGAGATTCAACAGCGCCTCCGCCTCCGAGAATCGGTGTGGAATATTGAAACGGTTCGCCGTTGCTTCCCGGCGCCCGGGATCGGTATCCGCGACTGCGATGACGCGGATCCCGGGCACATGACGAAGTGCCGGAAGATGCAGTTCCTGGGTCGCCCGCCCGCATCCGATGATTCCCAGCATGAGGAGAGAAACCGAAGAGCTCATCGCGGTGAAGCCGGCGAAGAGGCATGGGCGGGTGCGTTCGAGGCAGGATGAAAACGGAGTAATCCTCGCATAATGTGGCGTGGGTTTTAATGGCGCAGCGGACGCGGCGAATCAATGCTCATCCCCGGTCTGTTGTGTAGGGAGGTCTCGGTGGGTGACGAAAGGTCGACAGCCCGGTTGGGGCGCGTTGATCTATCGGCGCGGTGTCCTCTTTCCTTTATGATTTCTCGGTGATTGTGCCGACGCGGAACCGGCCGCAGGCGTTGTCGCGGTGTCTTGAATCGCTGGCGGCGTTGAATTATCCGCGCGACCGCTTTGAAGTGATTATAGTCGATGATGGAAGCGATGAGCCGCTTGACGGAGTCGTGGCGCCGTGGAGTGATCGCATGCGCTGTAAATTGCTGCGCAAAACCCAAGGAGGGCCGGGGGTGGCGCGCAATCACGGAGCAGCGCAGGCGTGCGGCCGGTTTCTGGCGTTCACCGACGATGACTGCGCGGTAACGGCCGATTGGCTCGCGGAGTTGCGTACCCAGTTTGCGGTGACGCCAGACTCTCTGTTGGGAGGCCGAATGATGAATG
>JBBQEG010000514.1:0-3478 GCA_038320495.1 Opitutales bacterium
CCGCGGAAAATCGCGTAGAAGGCGAGCGCGGGAATGCTGATGGCCAGCCCGCCGGCGGTCGCGATGAGGGCCTCAGAAACTCCCTCCGCCAATCCCATCTGGCGCACTCCTTGGACTTCGCCCGAGGAAATTTCGAGGAAAGCCTTGATCATGCCGATGACCGTTCCCAGCAAGCCCACCAGCGGTGCGATCGCGCCGATTTCCGCGAGATAGGTGATCCGTGAGGTGAGCATCCCGGCCTGGTGGGAACCCTCCGCTTGGGCGACCTCGCGGACATTCTCGAACGAGGTCGCTGGATTCGCGTTGATGAAGTCCAGCGTCTTCTGCGTGATCCGCGCCATGCACTCGTTGCGGCGGTGGCTGAGCGTAATCAGGCCGAGGTAGTCGCGCTTGCGGATCATCGCCTCGGTGGTGTTCATGAAGCGGTCGCTGACGATGGCGTTGCGCCGGATGGTGAGGAGAAATACGAAGATCAGCAGGACCGTGATGACGGACATCAGGCCGAGCGGATACATCATGACGCCGCCCTTCGCGAGGATTTCGAGGAAGTTCATTTCCACAGCCGCCGGAACTGAAGACTCAGGAGCGGCGGAGGAAATGAGCGCGGTGAGGAGGAATCCCGCGACGGACATATGGCAGCACTTCATGAACGTGGGTGATTCTATCGATCTGCGAAGCGAGTGCAAGCCCCGGCACTGGTTCCCTCGTTTACGTGCGAGATGCCGGGATCTTTCCCGAGGCCGGGAACAGGATCCGGATCGACCTCAAATGCCGGGCTTGTCCCGGCGTCCGCCGCCGTCGGTATTGAGGAACCGATAATAGACTTCCAACATCAGGATGCAAAGAGTGTTTCGGTAGACCTCGTTCCCACCCAAGCCATGTCCAGTGAACTTAGGGGATTTCCATGACCCATCCGGATTTTGGTTGTTCAACAACTGGTCACGGAAGAGTTCATTGTAGAATTTCCATGAATCGCCGCCCGCTTGCATCATGGCTTGGGATTCGTAATAATGGGCGTATAGATCGGAATCCTCTGAATTGTAGTCGAATTTAGTGTTATTCTGAATGTATTTGAGACCATTGCGCACTTCCGAAACATTCGCTTTGCCCCACATCTGGTAGCAAAGGACGCCGACTCCGGTCAGCGAAAAATAATCTTTATTGCCTGCGGGTTTTTTAGGACTGGAGTAGCCGAAACCTCCGTTGTCGTTCTGCATTTCACCTAAATATTTAAGTCCCTTGCTTACACTACCGCTGATCCCTTTAAATTTGATTCCCGTGTGACTACATGCCTTGAGAGCTTGAAGTTGCCACCCGACGACTGAAGTGTCCGTGTGCCCGCCATCTGTTCGATAGAGATAGGCCCAGCCACCATTCTTGTTTTGATTGTCGATAATGAATTGCCCTGCCTTCTCGGTGACTTCCATGAGATTGGGGATCTCGATCTTTCCTTCCTTGCAGAAGGTCGCCGCCTCGCCCAGGGCGTAGGTGGCGATGGCATGCTCATAGCACCAGGAATTCTCAGTGAAGTTGGAAGCCAATTTCCCGTCGTTTTTCATCCCGAGGTTCACCAGGTAAACAATGCCCTTCATGCAGGAATCCCCGAATTCCTCGGAGACCGGCGTCTCGCAGTGGCCAAAGTAAGCGAGCAATGCCAATCCGGTCATGGCCGGACTACTGCCGGGCCACGAGCCGTCTGGTTTTTGTTTGGTCTTCAGCCATCGAAGGCCTTTCAAAACGGCTTCCTCACATTCGGGGGTTCCACCGTTTTCCTTTAGCCGGGCCAGTCGGTCTTCTCTAGAACACCGCTTGCGCATGTTTTCCGGAATGAGCCCGAAAAGCTTGCCCACGCCGGAGCCCATGCCGAGTCCACCGGCACCTCCCGCGCCTTTACCGAATCCGGCACCGGAGCCCGAGCCGCCGAGGCCGCCGGAAAGGCCGCCACCGCTCAGCGAGCTGAGCGTGGACATCTCGCCGAAATTATCGCCCTGCTCGGGAATCGCGTAGGAAGACGCCGCGCCTTCCGCGAAGACGCGTTTCACGCTCGTCGTCGGGGTGATCTGCGCCCGCTTTTTTACCGACACCTGCTCAGCTCCGCGCTCGCCGCCACCGCCACCGGGGGGCATGAAATCGACTTTTTTCTCGGGCTCCTTGATGATCTGGAAAACCCAGAAAGCGCCGAACACTAAAAGAATCGCGTGAAAAATGGCCGCGATCATCAGCGATCCGCCGCCGATCTTCGACCAGAGGCTCTGCTTGGGAGGCTCCACGTGGATGAGGTTTCCTTCGCTATCGTAAATTTCCATCGTGGCGGTCGGTTGCAGGGTTACTCAGGGCTGCCGGCTTGGAAGCTGACGTCAGAAATTTTCGCTCGGCTCAGGGCATCGAGAACATCGACGACCCTTTCATACCGCGCAAGTTCGTTAGCATAAATGGTGACGAGCAGCTTGGATTTCGAAGCGTCGCTGCTTTCACGGAGGCTGTTGAGGCTGCCCGCGAACTCCGGCAGGTTCTTCGCGGTCGGCGAGTCCAGCGGGTCGTCGTTCAGATATACCTGGCCATCATCCTCGATGCGGACGGCGATCTCGTCAGGCAAGATGGTTTCTCCGTCGGTTTCCACGGTCCCCGGAAGCTTGGTGACGTGCGCGTTCTCCACTTGGATGTCACTGGCCTGAACAATGAAAAACAGCAGAATGACGAAGACCACGTCGATCATCGGTGCAATCTGGAATCCCAGATTGACTTCAGCGGAAGGTCTCCGGCGCGGGCCGCGGTGTCTACTCATGAGTGGTTATTTGTTGGATGAGGCGAACGCGATGTCGGCGATGCCGGCCTGGCCGATGAGATCCATCACGCGCTGAATTTCGCCCGCGGGGACGGCGGCATCGCCACGCACCACGATGCGGAGTTTCTCGTCGCGCCTGCGGCTCTCCTTGAGGATCGGAATGACATCCTGCCAGTTGCTGTGCACCACATCGTCCACGACCAGCAGGCCTTTGTTGGAAGCAGGATCGTAGCGCAAATTTACCGCCATTTCGTGCTTCGCCATCTCGGGTTCGCGCGCCTTCGCATTTGGAGAAACCGGCAGAGTGATGTTCTTGTCCACCTTAAGAACCTCCGCGGAGGTGATCATGACGAAGAACACGAGCAGCACCAGCAGCACGTCGATCATCGGAGCAATTTGGAATTCAGGCTCTCCGTCTCCACCACCACCACCGCCGGCCATAGGATCAGTTCGTTAAATTTGGGTTTGAAAGGCTGAGACCGCTCAACCTTCCGGAGCTTGAAGCCAGTTCGGCAAGGCGGCGTAGGTTTCCTCCTGCCCGACGTCCGCGTCCTTCAGATAGTCGTAAGGCGTATTGCGGAAGAGATGCTCCGACTTCTCATGAAGATGATGAATCGCGCCCTGAAGTTTGTTCCGGAGGAAATAGAAAGCCATGAAGGCTGGAATGGCGACGAGCAACCCCGCAGCCGTGGC
>JBBQEG010000515.1:0-3454 GCA_038320495.1 Opitutales bacterium
GATGCCGAGAACGCTGAGGAGTAACTGAGTAACCAGGATGGCGACCACGCCGGCAAACACGGCACCCCAGGAGATTTTCGGCGCACGCATCGTTGGCGCTGCGACTTCGATCGATTCGATATTCATAATTAGCCTCGTATAATGTTTGATACACCCGGTGATCGCGGTCGATATTCGCACCGCCCCAAGGATCGTAGTCCGCTGGGAGGAACGGATGTTCACACACTTCCGTGGCTCCGGGGGGAACGAAGGGGAAGCGGTACCGGCGCAGTTACGCGTATTGCTCTTGCTGATAGTAATTTGCGCATTATGCGACCGCCTCGTCGCCTTCGATAGTGCCCATTCCGACCCAATAACAGGTGAAACTACGTGTCCCTCGTCTCGAACTTTCCTTGATAAAGCGGTGCGGCAACTCCCCGAGGGAAGGCGACGAGTCGAGTGACTTACGCGGCGATATCGTTGCCCCGGCTTTCCTTCGAACGCGTGCCGGCTTGGACGGACAATTCCCTTCGATCGGTCGGAAATCGAATAGGGATGACATTGACCACGGGCGGAACACTGACGTGATTCTGTCCTATTCCGATTACCCAATGAAAGCTCACCCCTCTGTTTCGCGGCGGTCGTTTCTCAAATCTGGCATGGCCGGCGTTCTCGCCACCGCTGTTGCTCCACAATTCCTGCCGTCGCGCGTGCTCGGACAGAATTCCCCGTCGAAACGCATTGCCTTGGGATGTATTGGCGTCGGCACGCATGGCCATGCGGTGAACCTAATGTCATTTCTGCAGCAGGATGATTGCGTCGTGCGGGCCGTTTGCGATGTGCACGGTGGCCGCCGGTCGCGCGGGCGGAACACGGTAAACAAGCACTATGGTAACGATGATTGTATTGAGATGGAGGATTTCCGGGCGCTGCTGGCGCGGCCCGACATCGATGCCGTAGTGATTTCGACTCCGGATCACTGGCATGTCGCGATGGCTTTAATGGCGCTGGAAGCAGGTAAGAACGTGTTCTGCGAGAAGCCGACTTTGACGATCGAGGAAGGCCGGCGCCTGGCCGGGGCGGTGAAGAAGAGCGGCTTGCTCTTTGCCACGGGCCTCGAAGACCGGGCGGTGATCTATTATCACCTGCTGGCCGAGGCAGTCCGAAATGGTGCGATCGGGAAGCTCGAGCGCATCCAGGTCGGCTTGCTGGAGAAACCGATCTTTCCGGTGGAGGCGGCCGTGCCCGTGCCATCGGACTTGAACTACGAACTTTGGCTCGGGCCGGCCCCGTTCCGACCGTACACGCCGAGTCTCACGGACGCCCAGGTCTGGCGGCAAATCCGGGATTTCTCGGGTGGTTCGCTCACGGACTGGGGTGCCCATTTGGTGGATACGGCGCAGGTCGCAAACTTTGCGGAAGACTCTTCGCCCGTGGCGGTTGAAGGGACGGGTTTCGTGCCGCCCAATTCCGTCAACTCGGTGGCGCAGACGTATAAGCTTTCCTATAAATACGCCAACGGGGTGACGCTTGACGTGCAGTCCGGTGGTGTCTTCATCCGCTTCGAGGGCACGGATGGCTGGGTGGGCAACAAAGGCTGGTCGGGTCCGCTCGAGGGCAGCGATATGTCGGTGTTCCGGCGGAAGTACGATCCAGCGACGAACAAGCTCTGGCCGCGCCGTCCGCGGGAGCAGCGGGATTTTCTGGATTGTCTCAAGAATGGCCAGGCCCCCATGTACACCGCGGAGGCCTTGCACCGCTTGTGCACCACGCTTCATCTTGGGTCCATCGCGATGGAGCTTGGACGGCCTTTGCAATGGGATCCGGTCAGCGAATCGTTTCCCGGTGATTCCGCCGCGAACGCGCTCCGATCGCGTTCGTACCGGAATGATTGGACGCGCGCCTAAGGCGGGCGATGAAGAGGACCGGACGGAAGGCGCGGCTGTAGTGCTTATTTGGGGACAGGCAGGAATGCCTGTTTCACGCTGAACAGGGAGCGGCCCGATAGTCGGTGGTGCGATGCTCCCATTCCTATTTGGGGAGGACTGCGGAAGGCGGAATGGGATGAAGGGTGCCATAGTGGTATCAGGGTGAAAGCCACGCCGTAAGCCTGCGCCATGATGGACGGGACCGGTGTGTCGCACCGCAACTTTTCTCTTTATCCGCACCTTGCCCATGAGTTCGAACCCGTCATTGATTTCACAGCTCCCGGCGTTGGCTGGACTGGTCCGCTATCACTGCCTCACGATGACCAACGCGGCGCAGTCCGGTCATTTAACCTCCTCGCTTTCCGCAGCGGACCTGATGACAGGTTTGCTCTTCGGCGGCACGTTTCGTTTCGATGTTTCGGACCCGGATCACCCGAATAACGACCGGCTGATTTTTTCGAAAGGCCATGCGTCTCCGCTGTTCTATGCATTGTGGGCGTTGGCCGGGTGTGTTGAGGAAAAGGAACTCCTTACTTTTCGGCAGTTTGGCAGTCGCTTGGAGGGCCATCCCACGCCTCGTTTCCTTTATGCTGAGGCGGCCACAGGTTCATTGGGCCAAGGCCTGAGCATCGGTTTGGGCATGGCCTTGAACGCCGCGCGTCTCGATCAGTTGCCGTACCGCACTTTTGTGCTCTTGGGCGACAGCGAGATGGCGGAAGGCTCACAGTGGGAAGCGATTCAACTCGCAGCCCACTACCGGCTCGCGAACCTGGTCGGCATCATGGACGTGAACCGGCTGGGTCAGCGCGGGGAAACCATGTTGGGGCACGATATCGAGGCATATGCGAATCGGGTGCGGGCCTTTGGTTGGAAAACCCTGCGGATCGACGGGCACGACTTTCCACAAATCATCGACGCTTTTCGCGAGGCCCGAGAGGAGAGTTCAGGTCCGGTGATGATCATCGCCCGCACGGTAAAAGGGAAAGGAATCTCATTTCTTGAGGATGCCGAAGGTTGGCATGGAAAAGCGTTGAGTGGGGAGAAAGCGAAGGACGCTCTGCAGGGGTTTGCAGGTGTCGATCGAACGTTGCGTGGCCGGATTGCCTCACCCGAGAACCAGCGTCCCGAGTGGGTGGCGCCGCTGCCCATTCAGGCGGTTCAGTATGAACTCGGCGCGAAAGTCGCCACGCGCAAAGCCTATGGTAACGCCCTCAAGCGGATAGGGCCGAAGTTTCCCCAGCTCGTGAGCCTCGATGGCGAGGTGAGCAACTCTACCATGGCCGAGATCTTCGACGAGGCCGCGCCTGAGCGTTTCTTCGAGATGTATATAGCGGAGCAGAACATGGTGGGTGCGGCGCTCGGACTCTCGCTGCGCGGGAAAATCCCGTTTGTCTCCACCTTCGCCGCGTTTTTCAGCCGAGCCTTTGACCAGATTCGGATGGGCCAATATTCCAACGCGAACATCACGTTCATCGGTTCGCATGCGGGCGTTTCGATCGGCGAGGACGGCCCATCGCAAATGGGGTTGGAGGACATCGCGATGTTTC
>JBBQEG010000516.1:0-3444 GCA_038320495.1 Opitutales bacterium
CGCAAAAACGCACGACAAGGCGGAAGAATTATTTCGCGGCGTTCGGCTTAACCGTCGTCTTTGGCGTGTAAACTGTTTGCTCCAGCGTGGCCCCGAGATGCCGCCGGAAGGTCGCGAGGTCCTTGACCACGCCGAGCCCGATCAGCTGGCTCGCGAGGTTGCCCACCGCGGTGCCTTCCAACGCAAAACTTACGACCGGCACGCCCGCTTCATTTGCGGTCGCCTGGCAGAGGAGGCGGTTCTTGGAGCCGCCTCCGACAATGAGAATGCGGTTGAATTTCCGGCCCGCCAAGCGCTCGAAGGCGCGCATCGCATCGGCGTGTCCGCGACCGAGCGAGTCGCAGATCAAGCGGGTGTAACCCGCGAGGTTCTTGGGCGCGGAGATTTTCCGTCGCTTCAATTGCGCCTCGATCGCCGCCTTCATGGAAGGCGGATTGGCGAACTTCGGGTCCGTGACGTCCAGCAACGTGGCCGGCGCCGGAAGTTTGCCCGCGGCCGTGATGAGCGCGCCCCACTCGGTGTCGTTGGTGGGCCGGGACGCAAAGTCCTTCATGATGCCTTCGAGCAGCCAGAGCCCGATCACGTTGGTGAGTGGACGATACCGCCCGTCACCGATGCGTTCGTTGGAAATGCGCGCGGCTTGAGCTTCGGCGCGGAGGACGGGTTTCTCGCTTTCGAATCCCACGAGCGACCAGGTGCCGGAGCTGATGTAGAGATCGTTGCCATCGGGCGACGCCGGCATTGCGTCGTAGGCGCACGCGGTGTCGTGTCCCGGCACGGCAATGACCTGCGTGGTGGCGAGCGCGGCGGAATCCTGTGCGACATCCTTGCGCACGCGGCCGAGCTTGGTCCCGGCGAGCACCGGCGTGGAGAACCACTGCGGTGGTACGCGGAAGTATTTGAGCGCCGCGGGCGACCAGTCGGTCGAGTGCACGTCGATCAATTGCGAGGTGCTCGCGATCGTCAGCTCGTTTTCCATCCGGCCGGAAAGCAGGAAGTTGAAATAATCGGGCAGAAAGAGACAACGCGTGGCGAGATCGGTGATGGCGGGACAGCTCGCGACGGTTTCCTCGAGTTGCAGCGAAGAGTTATAGAAAACATTGGGAATCCCCGTGGCCGCATAAATGCGGTCGAGGGCGGCGCGGGTATTCCCGAGCCGCTTGAGGCCGGGCTGCGTGCGCGGGTCGCGGTACGCGTGAACCGGATACACCAGGCGACCGGCGTCGTTGACGAGCGCGTAGTCCACGCCCCAGAAATCAACGCCGACCGATGCTAGCTTGGCCCCGCGAGGCAACGCGGCGACGGCCTTGCGCAGCCCCGTCAGGCCTTCCTGCCAGAGCGTGCCGATGTCCCAGTAATCGTGTCCGCTCAACGTGCGGAAGGCGTTCGGAAATCGATGCACCTCGGTGAGCGTGAGGCGGTTTCTCGACCAGTGGCCGAGAATGACGCGGCCGCTGGTGGCACCGAAATCGAGAGCTGCGGAGTAGATGGAAGGCATGAGGAGCTGAGCCAGAGTCGCGAGCTAGGCCGAAGCGAAGAGAAGGAAGACCGCCGGCGGCGGCGCGACATGGGTGTGTGTCCTGATACCTTGCCCGACGGTGAAATCGAGTCGGGAATTTCGGTTGCCAGCAGGAAGCGTCAGCGCAGCGTTCCGGTTTCGCTTCATGCTCAACTCGGAGCGCACCCCCATCACCGGTAAACGCGTTCAGCTCATGGCGACCTGCCTGTGCGACGCCTTCTACGATGACGTCGCGGCCGCGACGGTCGAAGTCCTCGAATACCTCGGGGTTGCGGTCGTGTTTCCCGAAGCGCAAACGTGCTGCGGTCAGCCGGCCTTCAACGGTGGCGACTGGACGGCCTCGCGCAAAGTCGTGCGCCATACCGTGCGGACCTTTGCCGGCCCCGATCCGGTGGTGGTGCCAAGCGGTTCGTGTGCCGCCATGATGTTTCACGGCGCGGTGCTCGAGTTTGAGAAAGAGGCCGATCTTCCGGAGGTTTCCGCGCTCGGTCGCCGCACCTGGGAGCTCGCTGATTTCATCGTCAACGGGCTCGGCGTGAAAACGTGGGGCGAAAGCCGCTATGAGGCGACGGTGGCGTTTCACCGGTCGTGTCACTCTCGTGGAACCGCCAGCGGGGAAGCGTCGCTCACTCTGCTGAAGTCGATCCCGGGATTGCGCGTGGTGGAATTCGGCGAAGGCGAACAGTGCTGCGGGTTTGGCGGCACCTTTTCCGTTTCGTTTCCCATTACCTCCGCCGCGATGGGCAACTTGAAACTCGATCATGTGCGCGCGGCGCAACCCGACGTGTTCGTGTCGGGTGACATGAGCTGCATGATGCACCTGGGAGGCCTGGCCGCGAAAGAGGGCAAGCCCATCAAGACGGCAATGACGACTTTTTCTGTTCAATCAACAGGGACTCCTGACTCTTAACTCCTCTCTCGTCAGCGTCGTTCCCCATGGCACTTCCTCCGAACTTTGAGCCGTTTATTCCCGCGAACGTCACGATGCGGGAGTTTACGGTTCGGGCCGTCGTTACCGGGGTCATCCTCGGAATCATCTTTGGCGCCTCGTCGTTGTACCTCGTGTTGAAGGTGGGGCTGACGGTGAGTGCATCAATCCCGGTGGCGGTCATCTCGCTCGCGATGTTCCGCGCGTTTTCCAAGTTCGGCGTACGCGATTCGACGATCCTCGAAAACAATATAACGCAGACGGCCGGATCGGCCGGCGAGTCGATTGCGTTCGGCGTGGGCGTGACC
Organism: Opitutales bacterium; assembly: GCA_038320495.1. Taxonomy (GTDB): domain Bacteria; phylum Verrucomicrobiota; class Verrucomicrobiia; order Opitutales; family Opitutaceae; genus ER46. Next base: position 2,756 of record JBBQEG010000516.1, read on the forward strand.
ATGCCCGCGATTCTGATTCTCGGATTCGATCTCGAGTTAACCCGCGTGATGCTCGTCGCGCTGCTTGGTGGACTGCTCGGTATCCTGATGATGATACCGTTGCGGCGCGCCCTGATCGTGCACGAACACGGCGTCCTGAAATATCCGGAAGGCACCGCGTGTGCGGCAGTGCTTCGCGCCGGGGCGAATGCCGAGTCGCGGGCGGCGGCTTCGCCGTCGGCCCAGGCGGAGATGCGGGCGGCGGAAGCGGCGGGCCTCGGTGCGTCACCGGGCGCGAAGATCGTTTTCACCGGTTTCGCCGTTGGCCTCGTCTATAAAACACTGATGGTGGCATTTAAGGGCTGGAAAGACATTCCGGAAAAGATTTTCGGGGCGCCGCTCAAGTCGGGCTCGATCGGGGCGGAAATTTCGCCTGAGTTGGTCGGGGTGGGCTATGTGATCGGACCGCGGATTGCGTCCATCATGTGCGCCGGGGGCGTGATGTCGTTCCTGCTGTTGATTCCACTGATTCAGTTTTTCGGTGAGAGCCTGACGACGCCGCTCGCGCCCGGTACGACGCTGATCAGCGAGATGGGGCCGTATGGAATCTATCGTTCCTATATTTTATATATCGGTGCCGGGGCCGTGGCGGCGGGCGGAATCATCAGCCTCGTGCAGGCGCTGCCGACGATCTGGCACGGCCTCCGGGG
>JBBQEG010000517.1:0-3421 GCA_038320495.1 Opitutales bacterium
CGAGAAGCCGCTGGAGTCAGAGTTTGAAGTCATCGCGGCCGTCCCGTTTGGCAGCGAGCCAGCAGAGGTGCGTGGCAAATTGCGTGTCGCTGCGGATGCAGTGTCGGTGGCGGGTGAGGAAACGTATTTTCAAGCGGAGGGTCCGGAGGGTTTCATCGGTCTGGAATTTCCCGCCGCGGAGCCGGTGCGGCTCTTGCGTTTTTCCGGCGCGGGTTGGGCCAGCGAAATGGCGGGGTTGAAGGTTCAAGGCTCAAGCACCGGACGCGACGGGCCGTGGACGGACCTGAACACGATCGCGGTCGAGACGCGTGGCTGGCCCGAGACATGGCTCCCGTTGGATGGCCGGGCGTGGCGGGCCGTCCGCATCGTGGGCGGCAAGATTGGCTTGCGCGGCCTCACCGCTTCCCGCCGCAACGAGACACAACCGGGGCGCGTCTTGCGCTTCAGCCCCGAGGGGAAATTGCTCGCGACGATCACCGATGTGACCCAGCCGCAGGGGCTGGCGTGCGACTTGAAAAACAACCGCGTGCTCATTTTCGACAACGGCCCGGCGCAACAGATCGTGGGCTTTCACGAGCAAGCCGGGGCGTGGAAACTCGATGCGGGTTTTGGCACGAACGGGCGCCTCGGACAGGCCGGCGGATTGTCCGCGGCAAAGGGGGAACTGGGTCCGTTGCGTTTTGAACTGGCGCGCGGCGTGGGCCTGGATGCCAACGGAAATCTCTATGTCTTCAACGTCGGGGCCACCGGGCACAGCCAGAGCCGCCTCGAGTCGTATCGGCCCGACGGCACGCTGCGCTGGCGCATGAGCGGCATGGCGTTCCTCGACTCGGCGGACCTTGATCCCGCCTTGCCCGACGAAGCGTGGAGCAACACGATGCGCTATCGCCGTGACCCGCAAGGCACGGACGGCGATGGCTGGAGGGCAGTGGCGACGACGATTGATAAGGCGCGTTTCCCCGACGATCCGCGCCTGCACGGCATGGCGGGTCAGGTGCTCGGCGTGCGGCGCATCGACGGCAAACGGTTCCTCTTCACCACCTCGCAGGGTGGCGACCCGGTGAGCGTCTTTCGTTTTGAAAACGACGCCTCAAATACGGCCATCCCCTGCGCGTTTCTCTCCGGGCGGCATCAGACTAAAGCGTGGCCGCCGCACCAACCCGCCGGCGGCGGAGCGTGGCTGTGGCGCGATGCCAATGGTGACGGACAATTCGACGCGACGGAGTTTGAGAAGATTGCTGAACTCACGATGTCGCCTTTCACAGTCGATGCCCGTGGCGATCTGTGGAATCCCGCGGGAGGCAAAATCCAATACCTCTCCGCCGACGGCAAACTTGATGCCCACGGCGTGCCCGCATGGTCACTCGGTCGGCGGGTGAACTACGCGGCACCAGCCCTATTCGCCGATGGCGGTGAATTACGGCGGCTCGTCCCCGGACCTGATGGCCAAACCATTTTCGCCTTCGGTTTCACCCGCGAACTGACAAATCGCATCGGGCACAATTATCCGCTCGGTGCAGTAGCGGTGCGACTGCGCCGTGAAGGTGATCAGTTGGTGGAAACCCATCGCGCTCTGCTCCCCTACGATGTCGATCTCGCCGGTGCGGCCAACGACCAAGCCTACGTCGCGACTGCTGCGGGGGACTATGTCTTCATCGGCTACGAACAGCGCATGACCGTGCTCGTGTTGCGTGCCTCGGACCTCGGCGTAGTGGGCCGCATCGACATCGGACCGCAAAGTCAGACGCCGATTTTCGATGGCCCGCCCGAGTTGATCGTGTCCCGTCGCGGTGAAGATTACTTGCTCTTCATGCCGCAATACACCGGCAACGCGACCACCGTGGTGACATGGAAACCCGACGAAAAAACCTGGCTGTCGCCGCCATCCGACTTGCAGGCCACGCGAGTTGAGAAAGCGGTCGAGATGTCATGGAAGCCCCTGCCCGGAACCACCGGCTGGCATATCGAACGACGGATCCTGGAGGAAACGGGGTGGAGCGCTTGGAAAACCTTCGAAACTGGTGAAGCATCAACCTCCGTCTGGCGTGACTCCTCACCGGACGCCCGTGCTGCCGCTTACCGCGTCCGAGTGCTGGGGTTAAATAAGTCCGCGTCCGATTTGTCGAAAACAATCTATGTCCGCTAATTGAGCGCTGGAATGTTTCAAGCAACCGAACGCCGAATGTGCGGCGGCGACTCCGAACGCGGATCCCCCAGAGAGGAGTCCACAACGCTCCCGCCGGAAGTTGGGGGAAAAGGCCGAAGGCGCAAACATCAACAGGTTCGGGGCTGTTCAATTCGACCGAAGGCGGGCAGATGGTGAAAATATATTTTGATGATCTGACGGACACCGCCCGTCCGCCGCGTTGAATGCTTCGCTCACCACACTCCCATGATTTTCGCCCCGCATCCATCACGCCGCGATTTTCTCGGCAGCCTGACCACCGGGCTCGGAGGCATTGCGCTGGCGTCGCTAATGCAGAAGGATGCGTTCGCGGCCTCACCGCTGCATCACGTGCCGAAGGCCAAGCGTGTCATCCAGCTCTTTATGAATGGTGGAGCGAGCCAGTGCGACCTCTTCGACTATAAGCCGCAACTCATCGCGCGGCACGGGCAGTCGTTCGATCCGGGAACGGGCGAGCGGGTGGAGGCGAGTATCAGCACCCCGGGCGCGGTAATGAAGAGTCCATTCCAGTGGGCACAGCACGGGCAGTGCGGGCGCTGGGTCAGCAGTGCGCTGCCACATCTCGCAAAGCATGTGGACGAAATGGCGTTCCTCATGGCCATGCAGTCGAAGTCGAATGTCCACGGACCCGCGGCGTATTTGCAGACGAGCGGGTTTGTGCTGCCTGGATTTCCGTGCGCAGGCGCATGGGTATCTTATGCGCTCGGCAGTCTCGCGGACAACGTTCCCGCGTTTGTCGTGCTCCCGGACGCGAAAGGACTCCCCTACAATGGCCGCAGCGCGTTCACGTCAGGATTTCTGCCGGCGAACCATATGGGAACCGTCATCAACGCCGCCGCCGCTCAGCCGATCACGCACCTGCGTCCGCCCGCATCAGCGTCACACATCACTCCGGCGAGCCGCATCGAAGGTCTGGCGCTGTTGCAGGAAATGAACACCGCCCACGCAGCGGAGCGTCCGGATGATTCGCGTCTCACGGCGCGCATGACAAGCTACGAGTTGGCTGCACGGCTTCAACTGGGTGCGCCCGAACTGCTAGACCTTGCCGGCGAGACCGGCGCGACGAAGAAGCTTTATGGACTGGATCAGGCGGAGACGGAGGATTTTGGAAAACGCTGCCTGCTGGCCCGGCGCATGGTGGAACGCGGCGTGCGTTTTGTGCAGGTGTGGAGCGGGCAGGGCGGGGGATCGGACAATTGGGACAATCACACTGATATCGCGAAGGAACTCACGGTC
>JBBQEG010000518.1:0-3404 GCA_038320495.1 Opitutales bacterium
CACGTCAGGAAGTGTTTCCCGGGAAACGTCGACCACGCGGGTCGCGCCCATGCGCCTGGCAAGTGCCAGTCGGTCGGGATTCACATCGGTGACCACCACCTTGCGGGCGCCCGCCTGCCTGGCGATCGCCGCGGCCATGCAGCCGATCGGGCCGGCGCCGGTGATTAAAACGTCCTCGCCGACCAAGTCGTACTGGAGCGCGGTGTGCACCGCATTACCGAGCGGATCGAAACACGAGAGGACGTCGAGCGGGATGGCGGGATCGACAAGTACCGCATTGCTCGCAGGGAGACAGAGATAGTCCGCAAACGCGCCGTCGCGATTTACGCCCACGCCCTTTGTATCCTTACAGAGGTGACGGCGACCCGCGAGGCAGTTGCGACATTTTCCACAGACGATGTGGCCCTCGCCGTCGACGAGGTCACCGGGACGGAAGCCTTGTACGTTGGCGCCGACGGCTTCGATGACGCCCACGAACTCATGCCCGATTACCATCGGCGGACGGATGGTTTTTTCCGCCCACGCGTCCCAATTGTAGATATGAAGGTCCGTGCCGCAAATGGAGGTCTTCTTCACCTTGATGAGCACATCGTTGAAGCCTGGCTCCGGCACCGGAACCTCGACCAGATCGAGCCCTTCACCGGCGCGCAGCTTCGCGATGGCACGCATTTTTTTCATCGGCTGACCGTAGCCAGTCCGAGGCCCCTGTCGAGCGACTCACCCGGCTTACTGGGAAACCAGCTGGGAGCCTTCGAGCGCAAGGAGTTTGACCTTGGTCGCGACGCCACCGGGCGCCGAGAATCCCGTCATCTTACCACTCGCGGCTACGATGCGGTGACACGGAATCAACAGCGGCCAAGGATTGCTGCCCAAGGCAGCTCCAATGGCGCGAGATGCGCCGACCGGCTGGCCGATGGAAGCGGCAACGTCACTATAGCTCACGGTGCAGCCGGCTTTGACGTTAAGGGTGGCGCGCAATACTGCCCACACGAACTCGGGCAGTCGCCGGCAATCAAACGGTACATCCGCGAAGTCCTGCATCTCGCCTGCAAGGTGACGTTGCACCCGCGCGATGATTTCTGTCACCCAAGCCGGCGGAGCAAACTCGGTATTGACACTGGACGACCGTTCGGGGTCGGGCAGCAGAAAGCGCGTGAGGCCGACGTCGTTCCAAGCGATGGCACAGGTGCCAAAAGGAGTGTTGAAAGTGGAGTGGGGCATGGGGCGAATGCGACCTTTTGAATTCAGAATAGAACCGGGGCTTCAAGGCAATCTTCCTGATCGTTTTGTCAGAAAAAATCTCAGCGTTGCCACGTGCGTCTTCAGCGTGTGCGCTTGGCGGTTCGCCTACCATGACCAACAGCTTTTATACTGCGTTTGATAGTGAGACGCACGGCGGGGTGCGGAAGCAGGATTACCGGACCGCGTTTCAGATGGATCGCGACCGGATCATCCACGCGCAGGGTTTTCGGAAGCTGCAGTCGAAGACGCAGGTTTTCCTTTCCGGGGAATACGATTTCTACCGCACGCGTCTGACGCACTCGATGGAGGTGGCGCAGATTGGTCGCTCCATTTGCACCTACCTGCAGTCCCGTGGAGATCCGCTCGGGGCTGATTTCCACATCGACAGTGATCTCGTGGAGGCGGTCTGTCTCGCGCACGACCTGGGGCATCCTCCGTTTGGGCATTCCGGGGAGCGGACCTTGCAAGAGTTGATGACGCCTTGGGGAGGATTCGAGGGCAACGCGCAGACGCTGCACCTCCTCACTGAAACCCTCTATCAGAATGAGACGGGCGTACGTGGAATGGGCGCAACGCGGGCGCTGCTCGATGGGGTGCTGAAATATAAAAAGCTTTTCCGCGAATTCCCCGCGCCGCCCACCAATCACTTCCTGTACGATACCCAGGAACGTCATCGGGCGTTCGTCATGGGCGACGTCGCGATTCCTGCCCCACTGCATGAGGCGGAGAAACTCAACGGGTTTAAAAGTATCGAATGTCAGATTATGGATTGGGCGGATGACGCGGCGTATTCGCTCAATGATATTGTCGATGGTGTTGGAGCCGGCTTTTTATCGGTGGAGCGGATCGAGCAATGGGCGGCGGGCGAGGCCCTCGATGCTGAGCAGCAGCAATGGCTCGACCACCTTGCGGCCGCGATTCGCAGCGACCGGCTCGAAAGCGTGTTCGCGCAGAAGGTGGGAACGTTCATCACCGCGTGCCGGCTGCGCGCACGAGTGAACTTCATGTCGACGCGGACGAACCGCTATCGTTTCGAACTCGCCATCAGCTTGAGTGCGGAACGCGAGGCGGCGTTCTACAAGAAAATCGCGAACGATATCATTTTCGACAGCCCTCAGCTCCAGCAGATGGAGCACAAGGCGCGGCGCGTCCTGTTCGATTTGTGGGAGTCCTGCTGGCGCAACTATGTTGAACCCGGTTCCCGCGTCATCCGGATCCTGCCTCCGCGCGTCGGCCGCTTGATCGACGCGGCACCGACTCCCGCGGCCAAGGCGCGCCAGATCTGCGATTGGCTCGCGGGACTGACGGACGGCATGATTGTTCGCACCTACCAGCGGCTCTTCGATCCGCAGTTCGGATCCATCCGCGATCTCAGCTGACTTGGGGAGAGTGCCACCGCGGGGCCACGGGTTTCCCCTGAATTCCGTCTGGAAACGATCGGTGGCGCTGGACGGCCGGGAGTTTTTCCTCCACCTTCTATCCAAGCGGTGTTCGCAGTCAGGAGTTTGTTGATTTTTTCGCCCGTCTGCGCGCCGTCACTTAACCCCTCTTCACTCGTCTTCCTCGCGTGCCCCCAGCTCAAGTGCCTCACATTCTCAGATCGTATTTTCCGGTTCCGCGGTGTCCCGGCTCGTGGTGGGGCTCCGTTGTTGCTGGATGCATGGCCGTATTGCCGTTCGCATCGGGGGCTTCAACCTCGGGGAGCGCTCCGGCTGCCGCGGTAAATTTCCATCAGAAGGTTGCCCCGCTCCTGGAGAAATACTGTTACGATTGCCACGGCAACGGTATCGGGAAAGGGAGTGTTTCCTTCGATGAGTTTGAGGACGATGCGGACATCCTGGCCAAGAAGAGTCTTTGGCTGGCCGCTCTGAAGAACGTGCGCGGTGGGCTGATGCCACCTCGGGAAGAGGGTGATGAAGGTTTCCGGCCCACGGCGGAGGAGATCTCCACCCTCAGCAACTGGATCAAGTTTGACGCGTTCGGCACCGACCCCGCCCGGCCGGATCCAGGTCGCGTGACCACGCGGCGGCTCAATCGCATCGAGTATCGCAACACGATTCGCGATCTCACGGGCTATGACTTCAACAGCGAAGCCGAGTTTCCGCCCGACGACAGCGGCAATGGGTTTGATAACAACGGCGACGTCCTGACCTTGTCGCCCC
>JBBQEG010000519.1:0-3377 GCA_038320495.1 Opitutales bacterium
CGATGTTCGCGGTCCCCGACGACTTCGAGATCACCCTCTGGGCGCAAACGCCACTCTTCCGCCAGCCGTCAAACATCGATGTCGATGCGCAGGGCCGCGTCTGGGTCACCGAGGCCTTCAACTATCGCCGGCATGCGGGCAAGGATCCCGATGGCGATCGCGTTGTCGTCCTCGAGGACTCCGACGGTGACGGCAAAGCCGACAAGAGCACGATCTTCATCCAAGAGCCGTCTCTGCTCGCACCGCTGGGCATCGCGGTGTTCGACAATCAGATCGTAGTTTCCAATGCGCCCGATCTCATCGCTTACACCGACGTTGACGGCGACAGCCGATATGATGCCGCGATCGACAAACGAGATGTCCTTCTCACGGGTTTCAACGGCCGCAATCACGACCATTCCCTCCACTCGGTGACGGCCGGACCCGACGGCAAATGGTATTTCAACCACGGCAACACCGCCGCGCAGTTCACCGACCGCTCTGGAAAAACGTTCCGCATCGGCAGCACCTACGATCCGCGCAGCAGCGGCGCGGTTCCGATGTACAACTGGAAACCGATCGATATCGCCGGGGCGAAGAGCGACGACGGCCACGTTTACGTGGGTGGTTTCACCGCCCGGATGAACCCCGACGGAACGAACGTCGAGATCATCGGCTTCAATTACCGCAATAGCTATGAGCAGACGATCACCTCCTTCGGCGACGTCTTTCAAAACGATAACGATGATCCGCCCGCGTCGCGCACGACCTTCCTCCAGGAATACGGCAATCTCGGCTTCACCTCCCGCGATGGCCGCCGCGCCTGGCGGGCCGACCAACGCCCAGGCCAAACCACTGCCGTCGCGGAATGGCGTCAGGATGACCCGGGGGTGATTCCCGCCGGCGATGTGTATGGCAACGGCGCCCCGACTGGCATCGTGTTTTATGAAGGCGATGAACTGGGCGAAAAATGGCGCGGTCTGCTGCTCAGCTGCGAGACCTCGCGCAATGTCGTGTTTGGCTACTTCCCCAAAGCGGAAGGGGCCGGTTACAAACTGGAACGCTTCGATTTCCTCACGACCAACCAAGAGCAGGAGTTCGCCGGCATCGACTCGCAACGCGGCGCAATGCGGGCCGAAAGCCTGAAAACGTGGTTTCGTCCATCCGATGTCGCGATCGGGCCTGATGGTGCCATCTACGTCGCCGACTGGTTCGACCCGCGCACCGGCGGCCATCAGGCGCGCGACAGCACGTTCTCGGGTGCGATCTATCGCATTACGCCGAAAGGCAGGAAGCTCACGATTCCCACGTTCGATCTCAACACAACCGCAGGCCAGATCACCGCGCTGAAGAGCCCAGCGGTCAATGTTCGCTATCTCGGATTCAGCCGGCTCAAGGCCGCGGGTGCCGCCTCCGTTGTTCCTGTCGCCGCGTTGCTCAACGACGCGAATCCGTACATCCGCGCGCGCGCCGTCTTTCTGCTTGCGCAGCTCGGGCCGCAAGGCGTCGCGAAAATGGAAGAGCAACTCCGCTCCGAGAATCCTCAGATGCGCGTCGCGGCTTACCGGGCGTTGCGTCGGGCCAATCTAAACATCCTCGACCACGCCAAGACACTCGCGACCGATTCATCTCCAGCCGTGCGGCGCGAAGTAGCGCTTTCCCTGCGCGATGTTCCCATCGCGCAATCACTCGACCTGCTACTCACCCTCGCGAAGGGCTACGACGGCAAAGATCGATCCTACCTCGAAGCGTGGGGTACCGGCGCGAAAAACAAGGAGGCTGAGGTCTATGCGACACTCAAATCCGTGGCCCCCGGCAGCGACGCGGCGAAATGGCCCGCCAGCTACGCCAACCTGCTCTGGCGCCTGACCCCCATCGGAGCCGAAAGCGCCTTCGCCACCCGCGCGGCAGCGATTGCGCTCCCCGAATCTGACCGGCTCGCCGCCGTAACCGCCCTGGGTTTCATTCCCTCCAAGGACGCCGCCAACGCCCTGCTCGACCTTGCCCAGACCTCCTCCGGCATGGTCAAGAACCACGCCCTCTGGTGGCTGCTCAACTACAAAGATATCCGCTGGAAGGATCACGGCATCAACGCCGCTTTGAAGGCCCGCGGGCTCTACGATCCAACCACCGTCGCCGTCGCACCGAGCGTCGTGCCGGAAGCCCCGCCGACCAAGCTCCCGCCCGTATCCGAAATTCTGACACTGCAGGGTGACCCCGCCAAAGGGGCTTCAACGTCGCAATCGTGCCTGCTCTGCCATCGCATCGGGGACAGAGGCATCGATTATGGTCCAGCGCTCACCGGCTTCGCGCGGGCTCAAACCGCGGAGGTCGTCATCAACGCCATCGTGAATCCGTCGACCGAGATCTCCCATGGCTTTGACGGCATCCAACTAACGCTGAAGGAGGGCGGGCAGGTTCACGGCATTGTCCTGAGCAATAGCGATCCCCTGGTCGTTGTCTCAACGGGCGGGCTCACCCAGATGATCCCGGCTGAAAAGATCCGTTCACGCCAGCCGCTCGGCCGCTCGCTGATGTTGAGCGCCGATCAACTTGGTCTCTCAGCCCAGGATGTGGCGGACGTCGCCGCCTATCTAAAAACCCAATAAGCGGCTCACACCGGTTACCCATGAATCAAAAAAGCGGGGCTGAAAAGCCCCGCCTTTTTTTGGTCGGTTCAGCCGTGAAACAGACATTCCTGTCTGTCGGTCCCGCCGAAGCCTCCGCCAATCAATCCAGCTTCTGCACGCGAATATTCCGGAAGGCGACTTCCTTGCCGAAAAGCGCGGCGTTCCGGGTCGAGTGCACCTGCAAGCCGAAGAAGCCCCGCTTGATTCGAGCGTTCTCGTCCGAGTCGATATAGTCGGCCAGCAAGTGACCATTCAGGTACGTCTTGATGTGGTTGCCGCGCGCCTCGATCCGCATGGTGTTCCACTCGCCGGCCTTGAATTTCGCCGCGTGCTGCTTGGCCCACGCGAGCTGCGGTTCGCCGTTGTTCTTTTCCGGGCGGAACCAGCCGCGCCGACCCTCTTCATACAAGCCCCCCGTCAGCGCGCGGGGATTGGGATCGATCTCGTATTGATAGCCATGCAAACGCTTCACCGTCTCGTTCGCGGGCGCACTGCGGAACTGCACGCCGGAATTGATTCCCGCATCGGCTTTAAACTCGGCCTCGAAATTGAAATCACCGAAGAGCTCTTCGGTCACCATGAACGAGTTGGCCGGAACGCCCTCGGTCACGATGCCGACGATCGCGCCATCGCGAATGGCGAACTTCGCATCCCCTTGGAGTTGTTTCCAACCGTTGAAAGTCTTGCCGTCAAAGAGCGAGGTCCACCGAGGACCGCTCTCCGCGGCGCTCTGCATCTGGCAACCGCCGAGGCACGCAGCGCCGGCGA
>JBBQEG010000520.1:0-3362 GCA_038320495.1 Opitutales bacterium
GATCGCAACCCTCACGAGCTTCTCCAGCGTTTACAGCACCTGGTCGGAATTTCGACCGTGAATCCGCCCGGTGCGAACTATGGGCCGATCACGGATTGGCTGCGGAACGAGTTGGAGGTGGTGGGGCTGGTAAGCCGCCGCTACACGGTCTCGGCGGCTGACATGCGCAAGGCGCTTCCAGTCGAGCAGCACGCGTTTCCGCGCTACAATGTACTGGGTCGCCTGGCGGTTCGCGGTGCCCGGAAGACGGTTCACTTCAACGCCCACTACGACGTCGTCCCCGTTTCCGGCCGGTGGAAACACACCTCGGCGTTTAGCGGGACCGTTGATCGCGGTTGGATCTATGGACGCGGCACGGCGGACATGAAGGGCTCGATCGCGAGCCTCCTGCTGGCGCTGCAGGCTTTGCGCGCGACCGGGACGAAGCCGCGGATGAATGTGGAGGTGTCGTTCACCGCCGACGAAGAGACCGATTCCATCCTTGGCACGGGCTGGCTGGTGGCGAATGCTTCGGTGCGACCCGACTATGCGATCGTAATGGAGGGAGGCGAAGGCCGCACCGTGTGTTGCGGACACAATGGCACGATCTGGCTCGAGGTGATCATTCATGGAAAATCCGCCCATGGCTCGCTTCCGCATCGCGGCACCAACGCCCTGGAGAAAATGGCCGCGCTCGTGCGCGAACTTGAAGCTTACAAGGACACGTTGGCCAAACGCGGCTGGCAAACGCCGGAAGGCAAGACGATGCAACCGACGATCAATGTCGGTGGCGTGTTTCACTGCGGCGAAGGGGCCAAGATCAACACCGTTCCCGCGCATGCGAGCTTCACAATTGATCGGCGCGTGTTGCCGATCGAGAAGCACGCGGATGCCGAACGCGAGCTGCGCGCTTATCTGCGCGCGGCGGCCTCACGCATTCCGGGGTGCGCGATGAATATCCGGAAGATTTCCGAGAACTACTCGTGCTTCTCCGAGCCGACGCATCCGTTTTTCGATGCGATGGCCGGGTGCGTCACACGGGTACGACGGCAGAAGACGGGCTTCAACGTGTCAACGGGGTTCAACGACATGCATTTTTTCTCCCACCATCTGAAGATTCCAACGCTTGGATACGGTCCAGGTGGAGAGGATACGCATGCCGTCGATGAGCGCGCGAAGGTGAAGGAGCTGTTGGCCAGCGCGAAGATCTACGCGGAGCTGCTGGCGACGTTTGCGGGCTGACGGGGAGCGGGAGCCTTCAGGCGCAGACACGTCGGCCGGTTCGGCCGTTCGGCTTGGTCCGCGTAGTCCTCCCGTTCAACTCTGCGGAAGCGCAGGCTTTGCGTCGGATGCGGCCGTGGAGTCTCCGCGTTTCCCCCTTGTTTCGCTGCATGCAGGCGGGCAAGGTCGCGGTTTTCCTTTTCGCTTTTCCCGCGCCATGAAGATCAACACCACGCTCACTCCGCAGAAGCTGCAGAAAAAAACCGCCCGCCTGTTCGAACTCGCCGGCCAGAAAATCAACGCGATCGACGCCGCCTGGGATTCGTCCAAGGGCACGCCGGTGTTCACGGTCAAGGGCAGCTACACCTCGCGTGGCTGGACCGAGTGGACGCAGGGTTTTCAGTTTGGCATGTCGTTTCTGCACTTCGATGCCACTGGCGACGAGTCGATGCTGAAGCTCGGTCGCGAGAAGACGCTCAAACACATGGCATCCCACGTATCGCACGTCGGCGTGCACGACCACGGGTTCAACAATGTTTCCACCTACGGAAATCTGCGGCGTCTCATCCTCGAGGGGAAGATCGCCAGGGATCAGGGTGAACTCGATTACACCGAGCTTGCCCTGAAGGTCTCCGGCGCCGTGCAAGCGGCCCGTCACGTCACGACCGCTTACCGTCAGCCTTGGTCGCCGGTGGCCGGTGCCGCCGGTACAGGCGTGGCACCCAGCGGTTACGTGTACTCGTTCAACGGGCCGCAGTCACTCTTTGCGGATACGATTCGCTCGATGCGCTCGCTCGTGGTGGCGCACCAACTCGGACACGTGCTGATGGGCGAAGGCGACAAGCCGATCAACCTCCTCCATCGCGCCGTGGAGCACGCCGCAACGACCGCGCGCTTCAATGTTTTCTTCGGCGAAGGCCGCGATAGCTACGATGTGCGCGGGCGGGTGGCGCACGAGTCCGTCTTCAATCGCAACGACGGCCAGTTCCGCTGCCCCAGTTCGCAGCAGGGCTATTCACCGTTCACCACTTGGACGCGCGGGGCCGCCTGGATCATCTGCGGTTACGCGGAGCAGCTCGAGTTTTTGGATACCATTCCCGGCGCTGATCTCGATGCGGTCGGTGGGCGTCGCGCCGTGACGGATCTCTTCCTCGAGACGGCTCGCGCCGCGAGCGATTATTACATCGATGGCTATTCGGCTCGCGATGGCGTGCCCTATTGGGACAGCATGGCGCTGAACACGCACAAGCTCGGCGATTACACGAAGAAGGACGCGGATCCCTTCAACGCGCACGAGCCGGTCGATAGTTCCGCCGCCGCGATCGCCGCCCAAGGTTTTCTGCGCCTCGGCCATTATCTCACCTCGAAGGGCGAGAAAGCGGCTGGCCAGAAATACTTCCAAGCCGGCCTGACCATCGCGAATATCCTCTTCGATGAGCCGTATCTTTCGACGAACAAGAAACACCAGGGACTGCTCCTGCACAGCGTTTACCATCGCCCGAATGGCTGGGACCATATTCCTGCGGGGAAGAAAGTCCCGTGCGGGGAGTCTTCAATGTGGGGCGATTATCACGCCATGGAGCTCGCGCTGCTGATCCAGCGCCTGGCTAACGAGCAATACTACACGTTCTTCTGAACGGGCCAACGTTCCACCAACGCGTTGCAGCGCAACTGTCCAAGCCAGTAGCACGCGACCTCATTGGATTCTTTTTCCGACGCGGCTGATTGTCGGATGAAGGATCCGGGAGGATTCCGAGATGGCGGTTGTCGGAATCCACCAGCTGTGCAGACTGCGAGTGCCCATGTCCGCCCGACCGATCCTTTACGAATCACACTGCCACACTCCACTCTGCAAACACGCTCTGGGAACGCCGTCCGACTATGCCGCGATGGCGGAACAGCGCGGGTTGAAGGGAATCATTGTGACCTGCCACGGTCCGTTGCCCGACAACCTCGGGATCGAGCATCGCATGGCTCCGGAAGACTTTGAAGAGTACGTCGATTCGGTTGCGGCGGCGCGGGAAGCGTATGCGGGACGGGTCGACGTGCGGCTCGGGCTCGAAAGTGATTTTGTGCCCGGCCTTGAGGCGTGGGCGGAAAAGCTGCATCAACGCGCGCCCTTGAATCATGTGCTTGGTTCGGTGCACATGCAGATGACGTTT
>JBBQEG010000521.1:0-3360 GCA_038320495.1 Opitutales bacterium
CTTCGTACCCTGATATTCAGGACAACACCGCGATGGCGCAACGGGTCGAGGAAGGGCTGCCGGTCGGGGAAGTGGTCGAGTTTGGCAAGCAAGCGGGTTTCACGAACGAAGAACTCGCGCGGCTGATTCACATTCCGGCGAGGACGTATGCCCGGCGAGTTGCCAGCAAGTCGCGTTTGAAGGTCTCGGAAGGCGAACGGGCGATTCGTTTGATGCGGCTGTTCAGCCGCGCGAAGCAGGTTTTTGGCACCGATGAAAACACCCGGCGCTGGTTCAATGCGCGGATTCTGGCGCTCGGGCGCAAGACGCCCTTGGAATATGCCCAGACGGAGCCGGGCGCACGGGAAGTCGAGAATATCATCGGGCGCATCGAGGATGGCGTTTTCTCGTGAGTGAGATTCTCGCGTGGCGTTTGTGTGCCCGACATCGCGAACCGTGGGCTTTCACGGGCGAAGGCGCGGCCCGGCGGGGCGGCCGGTGGAACAGCCCGGGCGTGCGCCTAATCTATTGCGCCGAATCACGCTCCCTCGCCGCTCTCGAAGTGCTGGTTCATGCGGATGAAACGGGTATGCTCGCCGCCATTGAGTGGGTTTGCATCCCCGTGGTGATCCCCGCGGAGTTGGTCGAGTTACCCGCGCGCTTTCCAGAGAGCTGGCGCCAGTATCCCCACACTCCCATGACCCAAGAGTTTGGAGCCGCCTGGGTGCGCGAGAAACGCTCGGCCGCCCTCCGCGTCCCGAGTGCCGTCGTGCCTGGCGAATTCAATTACCTCTTGAATCCAATCCACGCCGGCTTTGCCCACGTAAAGATCGGGAAAGCTGAACGTTTCGCCTTTGATCCTCGACTCGCCGGATAAACCTCTCGCGGTTTTCGATTCCGGAGCTCGCTTCAACGCAAAACGCAGATGGGAAATGTCACATAATGAGTGACACGTCTCCCCACCGGCTCGGCGCGCGCGTGCGGGATCATGATGGCGTCCCGACCCGGGTGAACGCACTCACGGATGTCCTGAAAAACGCGGTGGGAGATTGCAAAACGATCGGCCGTCTCGAACATTTTTGCCCATGGCCGCAGACCTCCGTCCGATCATTGACGAGATTTCGAACCGCGCGGATGACTTCCTCGCCGGTACGACCGACCGCGCTCAGGCGCGAGCCGGGATTGAGGAAGTGATCACCATGGACTACGCCGGGCTGACTCCGCTCGATCGCAGCCTGGTGGTGAAAGGGGTGATGGTGGTGTTGGAGGACGAGGACTTTTTTGGCACCGAGTTCGTCGGCGATCCCTTCCGCGACGAGGACGAACCGGAGACGCCCTAGCCTCGGGCCTCGGTCGAATTTTGCCGGGAAACGAGACGCGGCTTTCACACTCTTGCCGGGGCCAGGAATTGCGCCACGGTGGTGAGTAATGTCTTCAGCGGTTGCTGCCCTTCCCGAGCTCTTTGCCATTCTCGCCTTTGATGCGAGCAACCAACTCGCGGTGCGAAAGCTCGGCTCCAAGCTGGGACTGGCTTTCACCGGCAGTGATCTCGCAATGGCCGAAGCGCGAGTTAACGCGTCCTTCTCAACCCACACTCAACCGGCCGAGTACTTTGGGACGGAGGCAGGCGGGCGGTCTTATCGGGTGTTCTTCGTTCAGGTGAACGGCACGCCCGCGGATGGGGAAATCGTTTTTCGGTCGCTCGATTCGCTGGAGGCGGAACCCGCGGCGCTCGCGCCCTCGCTGGCGGGTTTGATCCGGCAACTCGAACCCTACCTCGTCGAGATCCCATATCTCCACCTCGGCGAGAACGACTTCATCTACAAGTTCCGTCCGGCTCAGGAACGCAACACGGCGATCTATGCTCAAGACCTGGCGGCAGGAGCCTTGTATCAGTCTCGCTTGTGCGCCGCGATCAAAGCCCTCGCGCGCCAGCACGAGCGGACGGCGGCAGCCCCGGTCACGCTCAATTTCGGCGCGGTGAGCTACGTGATTCCGAGCCATTTTGGATTCTGCCTCGGGGTTAAAAATGCCATCGAGCGAGCCTACGAAACCCTCGCGGAGAATCCGGAACGCCGAGTGTTCATGCTCTCGGAACTGATCCACAATCCGTTCGTGAACGAGGACCTGTTACGACGCGGGCTGCGATACCTTCAAACCGATAAGGGCGCGCCCTACACCGTCGGAGGACAGGTCGCCGCGCCGGCGGGCGAAGCCGACGCACTCCTCTGGGACACGCTGACGCCGGATGACATTGTGATCATTCCCGCATTCGGGGCGACCGATGAGGACAAGCGTCGACTCGTGCGCAAAGGCATCGCCGTCTGCCATTACGACGCCACCTGCATGTTGGTGGAAAAAGTCTGGAAAGCGGCCCGCGCATATGGTCGCGAAGGCTATACGGTCGTGATTCATGGAAAACATGAGCATGAAGAAACAAAGGCGACCTTCTCCAACACGCGGCGTTTTGCCCCGGCTGTAATCGTGCGGAACCTCGAAGAGGCGCGCCTGCTCGGCGACATCATCGGGGGTGACCCGGACACCCGGCAAACGCGTTTCCAAAAGTCGTTCGCCGGCCGCCATACGCCCGGCTTTGACGCGAACCGTGATTTGCAGCGGATCGCGGTGGTGAACCAAACCACGCTCCTGATGAACGAGACCCTCGCGATCATTGAGCATCTCAGAAATGTTTACCGGGAGGTGTTGGGTGATGACCAGCGAGTCGGCGGCAGTGGGCGACGTGACACCCTTTGTTACGCGACCCAAGTCAACCAGGATGCGTTGAGCCGGGCCTTGGCGGAACCGCTGGACGCGGCCCTTGTGATCGGCGGGAAGAACTCGTCCAACACCTACCAGCTCTTTCGCCTGTGTGAGCAGAAGCTCGGTGCGAAAGCGTTCTTCATTCAGTCGGAGGGCAGCATCCGGTCCGCTGATACGGTTGAACATTACGTCTATGTCGGCGGAGGCAAAGAACGGACGGAAACGCGCCCACTCTGGTCGGAATCAGACCGGAGCACGCCCAAACGCATCCTCATCACAGGCGGTGCAAGTTGTCCCGACGGGATCATCCAGCAGGTGATCACGCGGATAAACTCCTTTTTTCCCGGGACAGAGCTACGTGATCTAACGGAGGTATTATCCGAGTTGGAGAATGACTCACCGCTTAAAGGCGCGAAGTGAGGTTGCGACAGAACGGAACGGAGATCGTTCGGACCACGTCAAATTCTCTGCCCGAAGCCCCGGCCGCTAACATCCTGAAGTCCCACACCGCTCGGTGGGCCCCGAGCTTGATCTGGCCCGGCCTGAAAAGGCCCGGCCGAATTCCTTAGAAGCGAATCGACATTCCAGCGCGCACGCCGCTTTGGTTCGCCAGATCGATCT
>JBBQEG010000522.1:0-3344 GCA_038320495.1 Opitutales bacterium
GCGCCCCCACGATCGCCCAGCGGCCCGCCTTCACCGCCTCACGCTCCGTCGCCGCCGGCCAGATATAGCGGTAAACATTCCGCACAAACAGCGCCGACACCGCCATCGTCTGGGCGGCGACCGTGGACATGTTTGCCGCCAACACACCCGCCATCATCAGCCCGAGCAGGCCCGGCCCAAGGAGCTGTCGCGCCATCGTGCCCCAGGCCGCGTCCGGATCCGACAATGCCGAGGTGCCTTGAAACAGCGCGATCTCAATGAGTCCGGCAAAGGCCCACAAAATGATCATCACCCGCTTGGCATAGGTGCCGGAAACCGCCCCGAAACGCGCCGCAAATTCGTCCTTCGCCGATCCGCTCACCGCCATGTTACCGATGATCCCGTGGATCTGGATAATACTCACAAAGAGGATCGCGACCACCGTCCAACCGGAAACCTGCGAGGCCGCGTTGCCAAAGAGGTCAAACATTGCCGCCGGCACGCGTTCGCCCAACGCACTGCAGCCTCCGATCGCGGACAGCCCCACAGGAATGAGCATGACCGAAAATATCACAATGAGCACGCCTTGCACCGCCTCGTTCACCGCCGTTGCCGCCATGCCTCCCAACACAATATAGATTCCCACAATCAGCGTGTACGTGAGATAGAACGACCAAGGCTCGAGCGCCGTGATATAACTGCGCAACTCCCCGCGCGCATTCGCATCGACGAGCACGTCGAGCCGCGCCCGCTGTTCCGTCGCCAGGGCGCCGTCCCGCGCCGCCTTACGCCTCGCGCGCCCCGGAATGAGGCCGTTCGCCCTCGGTCCCGCTCCCAAACCCTCTCTCCCTCTCGTGTATAAAACGATTGCATCCACCCGCGCCAAAGCGACTCTGCCGGACAGTCCGCTATGTCTGCCTCTGCCCCTACTCTGCGTTCTCTGGCGAAACTCCTCGGCTTGTCGCGCACGACCATCTCCGACGCACTCCGCGGATCTTCCCGCGTCGATCCCAACACCGCGGCGCGCGTCAAGAAGGCCGCCGACGAAGTCGGTTACCGGCGCAATCCGCTCGCGGGCGCGCTCATGTCGGAGCTGCGGCGTTCCCGCGGCGGCACCTTTCGCGGGGTGCTGGCGGCCGTTGACTTCAACGAGCCCGATCGCCCGGAGCCGTCCACCCGTTATCATCGCGAATTGGTCATCGGAGCCGAAACCCGCGCGATTGAGCTGGGCTTCAAGGTGGAGAAGTTCTTCGTCGGCCATGCGGGCGTTTCCGTCCAGCGGCTCGACTCGATCCTGCAGTCCCGTGGTATGCACGGCGTGATTCTATTGCCGGCGTGGGACGAGCCCGATCTCTCCAATCTCGACTGGTCGCGTTTCACCGGTATTTATACTGACTATATCATTGAGCGACCCGCGCTGCACTCGGTTTGCCCCGATCATTACCGCTCGCTGTTGTCAGCTCTCCAGCGCCTGCCGAAGCTCGGCTATAAACGACCGGGCCTGTTTCTTCGCCAACACCAGGATGAACGCCTGCAATATCGCTGGGGCGCAGCGTTTCGTGCGTTTCAAGAAACGCATCCCGCGCTGACGCCCATTCCGCCCTTGGTGCCGGAGACGCTCACGAAATCCGAGTTCATCACATGGTTTAAGAAATATGATCCGGACGTCGTCGTAGGCCATAGCACGGATGCCATCGCCTGGATGGAGGAATGCGGAGCGCAGCTGCCCAAAACGCACGGATTTCTGTGTCTGAATCTCCACATGAAAGGCCGGGACTGCGCCGGCCTTGACCTCCAGCCCCGCACCCTGGGCGCGCGTGCCACGGAGCTGCTGATCGCCCAACTCCAGCGCAACGAAACCGGCATCCCGGAGTGGCCGTTGACCACCACGATCTCCGCCCGCTGGACCGACGGGCCGACTCTGCGCACCGCGGCGAGCGCTATCACATGAGCCCTGCCGGAATGAGCGGAAGGCACCTACCTCGTTGGCGTGGGCGGACAAAAGCCCCGGGAGCCGAATTGACGACCATCGGCGCCTCCTGAGCCATCGGACGCGTTGAAACAAGGCGCTTGATCCGGCGGCTGGGCCCGTGCGAAGGTGTCCGTTCACGCGACCCGCCCGGGTGGTGGAATGGCAGACACGACGGTCTTAGAAGCCGTTGCCGTAAGGTGTGCAGGTTCGAGTCCTGTCCCGGGCACCAACAAAGACTTACGATAATCTGTCCGGATTGGACAGGTCCTATACCGCTCTCCTATACGGCCTGCATGAAAGTGGATGCGACGAGCGTTACCAATTCGGTCCGAGCGGTGGACAGCCGGATTTGTTACGTGCGAGTGAAGATCCTCGGAAAACGTGTATGGCGGTCATTGGACACCACCACGTTTTCCGTGGCGAAGCATAGGCCTGTTCCGTTCGCCAGAGCAATCCCTGTTGCAGGATGGCACGGATAAGGGCCCGTTCCCATTCCGGGCCCCCGACATCCGCCGCGGCCAAACTCGGACGATCGTGCTCGGCTGGCACCCGTCGATGCGCCGGGGGATCCGAAGGTCTAAACTCCTGTTCCTATCGGTGGCGCAACGCCTGCCGATAAAACCAGCGCAGGGCCTCCGTTGTTTCCGCGATCATCGCGCCTGACCGTTCCAGACCTCGCAAAAGTCCTTGATTCCAGCGACGGTTGCGGGGCACCGCGCATCGTTGCAGTGCTTCAGGAATCGTATGATGGCAAACCGATGGGCGGCCTCGACGGCAGGAGCCAACGGACTCGCGGCCAACACCGCATTCCATGATTTAAAGAAAATGGGTTCGCTGGGTCCAAAAGGCACCGGGGGGTTGCTTCTGGGTGTCGCTTTTCGGGAACTTAGGTTCCACGGCATCCATCGATTAAGACATTGCCGGGATTGCCGAACACGCTGCAATGCAGAAGCCAACGTCAGACCACCCCAATTCGTAGTAGTGTGGCCGGCGTCTCCCGATTTTCCGTTATTGCGACACCCAGTGACGTATACAGCTACGGCGCATCCAAAGTAGACGGGTGTCGCTTTTGGGTGTCGTAATTTGGGGACTCAATCTTGTCACGATCCAGGAAAAATGACATTGCTTAAAACTCAGAAGCCTCTGAGCTTCAGAATCCAATGAAGGAAAAGCACAAGTATTGGTATAGTGACCGACCCTCGACCGTTCTTCCGATATTGCGACACTCCGGTGTCGGTGAATAACACTGTTGGGCAACAGACAATGTTTCGCGTAGTCCATACCACTCCGAAGAAAGCGTTAAGCCATTTGCGCCGGCTCCAGAGAGAGGGCGAAGGCCTTCTTGGGGAAGCGGAGGTCGGGGCGCGCGCCGAAGCATTTTGGTCGGATCGCG
>JBBQEG010000523.1:0-3326 GCA_038320495.1 Opitutales bacterium
TCGGTGCCGCAGCACAGGCGGAGCAAGTCGGGATCGAGGCCGCTGGCGGCAAGCTCGGCGATGCCGGCGGGCGTCGTCACCAAGTTGTAATGCGCGAGGTACATGAACGGACAGATCAAGGTCGTCGTCATGCCGAAACTCGGCCCTTTGGGCAGGCGCAGTCGGTCGTAAAAAGGATCCAGCGGAATGCGGAGGGTGAACGAAATCATGCCCCCGGTGGATTGAGGGGTGCGGGCAAGCTTTTGGTAGTTTTCGCGGGAGTCGGGACGGAGGGCCCAGAACACCTCGCGCACCTTGGGATGCGACTCGAGGAAAGCCGCGACGCGGCCGGTGTTTTCGTTGATGCGGTCGATCACCGCGTACGTTTTGCCGATCTGCAGGGCAAGTCGGGAGAGGTCTCGACTGTAGAGTGGTTCGGCCGCAGCCGCGGCGCGCGGGCGGAGTTCGGCCGCATCGGCTCCGGCGGGGTTGATGGCGACGACTCCGGCGATGATGTCGCCTTCGCTCGCACAGTATTTGGTCAGGCTCGCGACGAGCACGTCGCAGTGGTGAAGCACAGTGACGTTGAAGGGAGAGACGACGGATGAGTCGAGCAGGAGGTGGGCACCGTGGGCACGACACAAGGCGGAGAGCCTGGCGATATCCGGAGTTTGGATGAGCGGATTGGTGGGTAGCTCCGCGAGTACGCCGGCGATCCGGCTTCCATGTTTGGCGAAGATGCGCTCGATCGCGGCATAATTCAGCGGATCGCGGACATACACATAATCTGCGGAGTTGCGGGTGAACCGCTTGAGGATCGCGATCGTATCGAGGTAGAGCCAGCCGAGTTGAATCCAGACCGTGCGCCCGCGGTTCGCTTGCAGATCGGCCGACGCGCGGAAGGCGCCGTAAACGGCATTCATCCCGCAGTTGGTCAGGATCAAGTCGGCGTCCACTGTGCCGGGTAGCGCCTCATGCAAGAGGCGATGGACCTCCGCGGCGGAGTCCCCGACGAATTGATTTTCTGGATACGGCGCGGGGATGAGGCCGAGTCGGACAAGGTGGTCCTCGGCTTCACGGGAGGAAAGAAAGCCCCCGACGTTTTGCAGAAAGGTTTTGGCGCGGGCGGACGCGTCGGACGATTCCGCATGGGCGACGCCGTGCAGGCCGTCGTGGGAGAAGGTGGTCGTCGCCGGCGTCGCAGGGTGGAGAATTGTCGCGAGAGCATCCGCCATGCGGGTGGACGACGTGAGCCACAGTGTGCGCCCGGCGAGCGCCGGGAAGGTGGCGCTCAGATGAGCGGCCAGTTGCCGGCTGAACGGGTGCACCACGAAACGTGGATAGCCGGACGTGAGCTGTTCCATGATCGCCGGATCTTTTTCCTCGTAGCCGCGCACAGCGCGCATCGTGGGGAGACTGCACGACACGGCGTGCGGGCTGTCAGGGATGCATTGGCCAAGAGGGAGGTGCGTGAAGGCAGACATCGGAGCGTGGCGGGCGAGCGTTGAGACTTGGCCGCGCTTGGCAACGGGAACGTACGGCGTGCGTGTCATCCGCCAGAGTAGTTCGGGCCGGACTCCAACCTTTGCTGGCAGCCGGGAGCTTCGCCACGGAGCGTCCAAGCCGCGGTGCGCAAGCGCACGGCCCGAGTCAGGCTTTCACTACTTTGGTGCCGGCAATGTGATCGTGGATACAACGGCGCTGTTCACTGAAGATGAAGAGCGCGTCGACGAGCACAAAGATGAAGCCGAGATAGGGCACGAGCGAGATGATGCCCGGAACGAAGTTTCGCAGCAGCCAGGCATGGAGAAATCTGGGAGGGCCGTTGTCCTGGAACAGTACGATTCGGATATTCAGCAGCCGTTTGCCAATGGATTGGCCCCGCGTGGTGAGCATCCAGAGCTGGACCCCGAACTGCACGAGCCAGCCCAAGCCGGCCACGGCCGCTCCGAGGAAGAAACTGGCTGCGTTGATTTCCTCCAGATTGGGCTCTTCGCCGCGGCTGGCGGCCAGCACCAGCGTCGCGAACGCGGGACCCATCAACAAAACGCCCGGTAGAGCGCACAGGGCGGCAATCACCCGGTCGATAATGAAGGCGCCAAGACGCGTGCCACGACCGGCGAGTTCCAAGGTGGTTACCGGGGCCGAGAACGAGGTCATCTCCGGAACCAGCGATGAGCCGCTGTGGTCGGGGCTTGCGGGAGTATCGCCGCGGACGAGCGGAGGCGTTCCGCCGCCGGGGGCGAATTCGGCAAAGTCGACCAGCCGGCGCCACTCTTCCGAGCCGAGCGCTTTCGCCTGCGTATCCAGATTGGCCCGACCAGCCGCCATCCACGCGCGAACTTGGTCCGCGGTCACCGGGCCGTACTCTTTCCCATCGCCACCCAAGATGATGAACATGCGAGGGGAGCGAAGCGGGATCGGCGATGAGCGTCAATCGCGGAGGGGGCTCCGGCCGAAATCTGAGGGCCGCAGGGGTAACCCGGGAGGTTTGGCGTGTCGTTGAGGTCTGCGGGATCTCCGATGGTTGCGGGCTGGGGGCGCCGGGCATCGTTGCGGGTGGGGCTTTCAGTGCACGAGCAGGGATAGCACGCCGCCCGCAAAATTTCGATCCACAGCAGACACCTTGCGGAAAATCCTTTTTGACGCCGCGTCGAGGCTGACTACGGTGGGCGCCAATGAAGACGCCTTTGCATTCTGTCTCGGGTTGGGCGCTAGCGATGATCATGCCGCTAGCCGTTGGGTTATCAGCGACCGCACCTGCGCAGGCGGCGGAGAACGCTGTTGCGACCGCGACCAGCTCTGGACCGATCGCGCCGCCCGCCGTGGAGAAGGGGTACCTGAAGCTCGGTTTCGATCAGTTGGCTGCTTACAATTTCACGCCGCCGCCCTTTGATCCGGCCGCGGACCCGAAGGCGATTCCTCCGACGGGCGAAGAACAGATTCCTGAGATCGTGAAGAGCTGGAACGGCAAGAAAGCCGTCATCGTTGGCTACATGGTGCCCGTAAAAATGGACAAGGGCCTCGTCACGGAATTTCTTCTAATGCGCAACACGATGGCCTGCTGCTTCGGGACGGTTCCGAACATGAACGAGTGGGTCGTCGTGAAGATGAAGAAAGGCGTGCAGCCGATGATGGACGTTCCCGTGGAATTTTACGGCGAGCTCAAGGTCGGAGCGATGTTCGAGAACGGATACATGACCGGTCTCTACGAGCTCGAAGGCGAGCGGATGGGCGAAGTTCAGGGATAGGAGAGGAAAAGAAGAAACGGGGATGGGAAAACGGAGAAAGAAGAAACCTGGCAGCGTGGGTTGAGGGCTTCCCGTTTTGCCGGACTTGCGGTTTCG
>JBBQEG010000524.1:0-3311 GCA_038320495.1 Opitutales bacterium
CGCGGTGACGAAATCCCGTGTTTCGCCGCCTTGAATTCCGCGCGGTGCATTCGACTGCAATACAGCAAGACTGCTTCCACATGCTTGCAGGTGCCGAGTGCGTTGATCCGGAAATCGGTGCAGGTACATCCAGCCTGACGATTGGCGACATCGCGAATCTCGACTTGGTAATCAAGCCCGCTGGCTGATCGGACTTCGAAATCGGAAAACACTGCGTGCGAGGGAGTGAGATTCCGGACTCGCGGCCGCTCCTCGCGGGCGCGGATCTGGCGTTTCAAAATTTCGTGTTCATCCGTGGTGCGCCAGTCGGTGACGGCAGGCAGGAGGTCGGCAGGATCGGGTCGGCGGCGGGAGGAGGTGGCCATGGGCAGGGATCAGAATGCGTCTGCCTTGACTGGGTAAAATCTTTTCTGGCATCAGCCCGGAAATACCTTCGACTGCTTACAGTCATGCAGACACCCCGGCAACAAAAGGCTTTTCGCGATTGCGCTGACGGGTCTATTGCCGGCGTTGACCGGCCTGCCCTCGCAACCGGACGCGGGGTCGAATACGCATGCGCCGGGAGCGGTCGATCGGCGCGAGTTGATGCCGTTTATTGTGGCGGATCCGGCCAGGCGGCCCGGCATCGTCATCGATGAAACAGCTGCCACGCTCGTCGGCACCTGGTAGTTCTGATTTGTGGGCCGGTAGCGGGCGTGGTGTGGCCTGAAGGCCAACGCTCTCGACGCTAAGTCTGCTTCTATCAAAGCGGTTTTCTCCGTATCTGCAGACTATTCAATCTGGATAGAATTCAAAAGTAATAATCTCAGGAATAATATTATATCAGTCTATAGATAGCATAGTTGCAGATGAGAATTAAGGAGGAGAGTCCGCCATATTCCCATTTCCTGACATTTTTGTCAGGTGGGGCGCCTTGTCATTCTGCCGCCGAACAGGTTCTCAGACGGGGTTGGCTAGATCCTACCTCCTGCTTGCTAACCCCCGGCTTACCAGACGTATGAGCGCATCCTTGCCCCTCGTGGGGCTACCGTCCGCGTAGCTGAGACTTATTCAGACTCTTGTGGTAACCCCGTCCCTGCCTGATTATGACCTATAAACCCGTGTCTGCCCGCTTGGCGTGTCCCGCGCCGAGGCGAGTTCTCCTTGCCGCCCTGCTCGCCCTTTCGGCCAGCGTTGCGTTCCCTCCCACTGCCTTGGCCGCCCAAACGACCGCGACCGCCTCCAGCGGCGTCATCACGGGCATCGTGACCAACCGGACCACTGGAAACGGTCTCATCGGCGCGCGGGTCGAGATTCCTGCACTGAATCTCAGTGCGCTGGTCGACAACACCGGCCGCTACTTGTTAAACGTGGCGCCCGGCACCCATTCGCTGGTGATTAGCTACACCGGTCTGGATACGCAGAACGCCGAGGTCAGCGTCGCTCCGGGTCAGTCGGTGCTCCGCAGTTTCGACATGAGCAGTACGATCTTCATGCTCGATGCATTCAAGGTGGCGAGTGAGAAGGAGGGGCTGTCCGCAGCCATGACACAGCAGCGCAACGCCGACAATCTGAAGAACGTCGCGTCGATGGATGCGCTGGCCGACCTGCCCAATATGAATGCGACCGAGCTGGCGATCCGCCTTCCCGGGGTGACGTTCGCCAATCCAGGCGATGAAGTCGTGGAAGAGATCAGCGTCCGCGGCATGGGCTCCGGCATGACCTCCATCACGATTGATGGCGGCGGCATGTCTTCCTTTAGCGCGCAAAATCGCAGCACTCGCATGACCGCCTTCACCGGCAACATGTTCGAGTCTCTCGAGCTTACCAAGGGCCAGACTCCGGATCGCAGTGTCGATTCCCTTGGTGGCGGCGTGAATTTCAAAACCCGCTCCCCCCTTTCAATGCGCGAAAAGCGCCGCGTCAGCTATAACTTCACCGCGCGCACCGCGCCTTCCTTCACCGACCACGTGCCGCTCCGCGAAAAACATCGGACCCACGGGCTCTTCAACTTGTCGTACCAGGAAAAGTTCGCGGTCTTCGGCAGTGATACCGAAAACCTCGCGGTCTCCGTGAACGGTTTCTACAGCGAAAATGCCTTCGGCTTTTTCCGGACCAATCGCGATTTCCAGCAGACCAACAACCAGCCCGCCTATCTCTGGGATTATCGCACCCAGGATAATTACAACAATCGGACGCAGCGGAGCCTCAGTACGAAGTGGGACTATCGTCTCAATCGTAACAACCTGTTCAAGTTGAACCTGATTTATAATGACGCGCCCGAGCCGATGCGCCGTCAGTATCAAGTGCGTGCCTTCGCTGGAAGCGCCACCACCGTACCGAGCAACACGACCGGAATCGTACCCGGCGCGTTCAATGATCGGATCACGGTCGTTCGGGCCAATCCCACTGCGGCGAACGCCACCTCCTCCACCACCGCGACGGCCTTGATCGACGTGACTTCCAATCTGATCAATCGCAATCAACGCCTCCGCCACATGGATGTCGGCGGCGAGCACAATTACGGCCCGTTGGAAATCGACTGGGCGGCGCTGGTGAGTCGCACCCGCTATCGCTTTCTTGGTTCCGAGGGTAATTTGGTCAACCGGATCGGCAACGTGCCCTTTATCGGACCCAATGGTTCCCCTGGCTCTGCCACCAATAATATCCGCGGCCCCAATGGAGAGACCGGTGTAGGCTGGATTCTGGATCGCACCCAGTCGGATCTCTATCCCCGCTTCATCCAAAATGGTGGCTTGGATTTTACCGATCCCAATAATTATCGTCCCCGGGTCAACGGCCTGAGCACCCAGTCCGGCAACCTCGATATCGATCTCATTCGCGAAGCGCGCGCCAACTTCCGCTATCGCTTGCCCATCGATTCCTTCACGGCGTTCCTGAAGACGGGAGCCTCGGTCCGCGATCACGATGTTGAGTTGCAACGCCGCAATCGTCGCTGGAGCTATATTGGCACCACGGCCCTCCCGACCGATCCCTCGATCATCATGTCGGATACGCTTAACACCGGCCGCCAAATTCCCATGTGGGAAGGCGCCGAATTCATTCAGAACGGTCAACCCACCAATCCAGCGTTGTGGCGCGAAGATCAATACTATCATGAAAACAACCGCCGCACCGCGTCGACCAAGGTCAACGAGGTCATCACCGCCTACTACCTGATGACCCAGGGGCGTTTCGGTCGCAACGGATTCCTCGCGGGCATGCGTCGCGAAATTACGGATACCAAGGGCGAAGGGCGTCGCCGGGCGCGCATCTTAAGCACGGCCGCACAACAGCTGGCCGATCCGGTCGGCACGGCCGAGCGCGACAGC
>JBBQEG010000525.1:0-3304 GCA_038320495.1 Opitutales bacterium
GCCCACTATTTGATGGTCCGACTCACCTCTGCCGCCATTCCCAACGCCGCCGACTTAGCTAAATGATGGACTCAAATCGATTCCCTCAACCACCAAGCTCAAAGGCCGCGCTCCGTCCCTCGATTTACTAGCTCACGCTCAGACAACATACTCGTCGATCTCACGACCGAGGCCTGCGGTGTAGACTTCGAGGAAGCTGCAGGAGGTATTGAAATCGAGACCCTCCAAGGCGAGCCGATCCCTTTTGCCGGCCCCGAGCTGATGTTGAAGCTCAAGCGGGGTTATCGCGAAAAGGACGTGAATGATCGAGGCTTCGTGCAATACGTGATCGAGCAAAGAAAGAAACGGCGCGACGCAGCAAATCATCGCGAAGGCTTGTCAGAAGAATGACCGGCCGACGCCGGCGCCTCGCGGTGATCGGCCGGCAACGTCGACGCTGACCGCACGGCACGGTCCGCTCGACACGACCGAAATCGCTCTCGGCTAAAAAAAAGGCGACTCAGAGCGCACCCTGGGCGCGCTGCTCGATTAAAAACTCATTGGGTGTAATTCCACGCATGGGATCTTACTTGCCTTTTATCTTGCATGGCCCGCAAGTCGGCAAAGGTATCCGTGTTCTGGACGAAGCGGATCTCATCTCCCTCGTGCGCGAACTCAACCGACTCGGCGTCGCCTCCGTGGTTGCGGGAGGGTTCGCGATCAATCGACTGGGCTTCGTGCGGGCAACGGAAGACATCGATTTGGGCGGTCGCGCGAGAAAATCCACCTCCCAACCACTGCGGACATGTACCCGACCCGTGCAAGTCGAGGGCTGGTCAAGAACCTGTTGGCGATTCTCTCCTGTCATGAACCTGCATCGACCGATGCCCACGCTCGATAAGACCGCATTTTTCAAGGATTGAGCGAAATGATGGTCGCATGGGCAAAACCCAGCCATTCTTCGCGGGTCTTTGCGCCCACCGGAGGACTCACCCCTTCCGGCAGCATGGCGGCCCAGCGGGCCTCAATCACCGGATCAAGGGCAGCCGCCAAGTTCGCGTCATGTCTGGGAAACGCTTCGTTATACTGCCCCACGATTGTTTTCGGACGTATCACCTCTGCGGTCGGCGACAAGCCGTGAAAGGCGCCACGCAGACCGAACCACTGCACGGCCGCAAAATGAGGAGAGTCCGGCGCAATATCCGAAACATATAACGTGGCGCTTCGCTGCGAATGAAGGAGGAGCTGCAAATCCGGTACGGACACCTCCTGAACAGGTTTCTCACGAGTGATCGCAAGATGGGCCGCCCACCCCGCTGCCTGGCCCAAAGAACACCAGATGGATTCGAGGCGCAACGCGTTGAAACCGAAGTGGCTGGCGGAACAGGCCACCGGAACCAGCAGGTTCTCCGTCCGTTGCGGGACGATGACCCCGTAGGATATCTGATACGGCTGCACGTTCTCGTAGAACTCTCCCTCGTGACGCCCATCAAAACGGGTTCCCACGCGTCCGGTGCCGTGGCAATTGTGAATGTAGTCGCCGATCGCGATGGCGTCGGGTCGCAGCACCGCACGCACATCGCCGATTGCTGTCCGCGTGTCCTTCGCGGTGAACACATACTGCCCGACCAACCGGCGGGCCTCGCGAATGTAGAGCTGCTCCGGAATCCCTCCGGTCTCGACGAACTCGTCCCGACACCAACCCCAATTCCGCGCGTCTTCTTGGATATGCGGCGGAACCTCGGCGTCATTCTGCAAAAAGTAGAGCAAGCCAACGTTGTGATAACGATGCTCCTCGACGATCTGGGCGCGCCGCCGAAGATCGGCGGTCGGATAGTCGTCGTTCAATTCGGGGAGCGACAGCCTCGCCGGGGAACGGGGCGTGTCATTTACATCGGCTTTTTCGTTGGGAAGCAGGGGAATATGAGCGCGGTAGATGCCGTCGTGTCCGGACGAGAAGACCCGCCGCAGCCTTCCCTCGGCAAAAAGCGGCAGCACGCCGGCAAAGTGCTCCCGTCGATATCCGGCCGGCATGACCGGCATGATCTTGTTGTCCTCCCGCTCGGTCATGATCAGACGGAGGTTATAGCCCTGCACCTGGCCATCGGCCTGCCCTTTGGCATTCCCGGCGAGCGGTTCGTCATACTGGGCACGTGACTCCCTGCCGACGTGAAAATGCTCCCCTGCCGCCGCCATGAGGTCCCCTTCATAGCTTGCGTCGATAAACTGCCGCGCCTCCACCCGCCGCTGTCCGCCTTCGCGAACGGCAAGGACCGCCGCAACAAGACGGCGGCGACCGCGATCAAAAGCGGTCGTCTCCACCTCGTCGAGGCGGGCCCCTTTCAGAACCTCCACGGTCGCCTCGGCCGCGAGCATGCGCTCGAAAACCACGAGGTTCACCGACGGTTCCCCAAAAGCGCCCCGAAAGGATTCGCGCGCCTGCCGAGAGTCTGCGCCGTAGCGATCAATATAATACGCCTCAACGGCCTGGGTAAATTCCAGGAAGAAGCCGGACAAGGCCTCGAAGGAACGGAAATCCGAGTGCGAAAGACCGTTCGTCATCATCCCGCCGATCCGGGTCGTCGGCTCAATCAACAGCACGCTGTGACCGGCCCGACCGGCGGCCACCGCCGCGGCGATCCCCCCGGGCGTACCGCCATAGACAGCCACATCATACATGCGCACCGACCCTTCGTCGGCCGATTGGGCAAAGGCAGCCGAAATTAATGATGCAACAAAGAGAAGCAGTGAAAACGTGCGCATATCAAGGTGAAGGAGGTTTGGACCCCAAATGGAAACGAGTAAGTCTCGATCGTCCATCGCCAACCACGGGGATCGCTTTCTGCGGCGTCACTGCATCAAAAGGATCGACCATCGCGACTGGGGTTTGAAACAGATCCGGAGGTTCCTGATCCTAACCGTCGATCCGCGGTCACCGTGAACTTCAAATTCGAGACCGCTTCGCTACGGCGATCGCAACCTCGATTTCGTCGGAAGAAACGAAAAAAGGAGAAACGAAAAAAGGGGTCGAGTCGTTGCGGACTTCACCGCCTATCGACGCAAGAAAGGCTCGCCTGTTCCCTGCATCGTGCCGCCATCCTCTATCGGGAAGCGCCCGTCACGCGAAGTTGATGTTGTTCGCCAGGCCTTGCTCGCCCGCGTTGGCCAGCAGCGCGAGCAGCCGGGCCGGCTTCGGCCTGATGCGTCCGGCGGCGGAAGAGAAGGATCAAACCAGGATGCGTCTCCGCCGGCTTGGCGAGCGCGATAAAGTCCGCGCGATTGCACGTAATAAGGATCAAACTTTGCACACAGGCGTGCTCCCACA
>JBBQEG010000526.1:0-3249 GCA_038320495.1 Opitutales bacterium
AAAAATTTCCTTGAGCCAGGCCTCCTCCACCGCCGTCGCCAATGACAGCAGCACGTTGATCTCACCGCCCCGGCCTTCGATCTCACTGATCTCCGCCGCCACCAGGAGCGGGGATTTCTGGATACTACTTTCGCGCGCCAGGACGCCGCGCCGAAGATGCACCAACTCGCAGCGCAAGGTTCCCGCATCGAGCCGTTTCGCGAGCTGATCCGAAAAGCCCGCGAGCACACACTTGCGCACGTCCGCACTCTCCATGGGTCGCTCCGAAATATCGAGTCCCTCCTTCGCCGCGATCTCCAGGAACTGCTCGAACAACGGACCGACCTGCCGGGCGCCTTGCGCGTGAATCCCCAGCCGTCGACACGCCTCGAGCGCGTAGTTCGCTTTGTCGGCGAACAGCCAGGCACGCATCAACAGAAAAAAATCGCTCTCGTGCTCTTCACCAAGCACATCCTCGCGCGCGTTTTCCACCTCGCGCGGAACGCCCCGCAGTAAAAAATTCCGCCCTTGCGTGAGCGCCGCCATCAGCGCCACCGGCCGCACGCAACCGCGTTCCTGCGCCGCCAGCAACATACGCGCATACCGCGGATGAACCGGGAAACGCAGCATCTTTCGGCCAAGGTCGGTGACGCCTCCGGCTCGCCCGGAAGTCGCCCCCGGTTGCACAGCGCCGAGATCGGCCAGCAGCGTCTCCGCCCGTTCCAACGCCTTCATCTCCGGTTTCTCCAGCCACGGAAATCCCACCACGTCGTCAATCCCGCTCGCCTTTAACGTGAGCACCACTTCCGACAGATCCAGACGCTTCACCTCCGGCAACTCCTGCGGCGCGCGAAGCCCCTGTTCGCGTTCGGTCCAGAGTCGCACGCACACCCCTGGCGCCGTCCGGC
Source organism: Opitutales bacterium (assembly GCA_038320495.1). Classification (GTDB taxonomy): domain Bacteria; phylum Verrucomicrobiota; class Verrucomicrobiia; order Opitutales; family Opitutaceae; genus ER46. Next base: position 888 of record JBBQEG010000526.1, read on the forward strand.
CCGCTCGGCCCGCGCGCTGGTCCGCACTCGCCGCGGAGATCTTCTCGATCAACAGCGTGTTGATTCCGCGGTGCGGATCGAAACGCGCCATCCGGGCGAGTCCGCAATCGATCACCGTGGTCACCCCTTCAATCGTCAACGAGGTCTCGGCCACGTTGGTGGACACGATGATCTTGCGCGTCTCAGCCCGCGCCACCGCGCGATCCTGCTGTTCCGGCGGCAACTCGCCATGCAGGGGAAACACCACGAACTCACGCAAGGCCCGCGCCCCCTGAATCGCCTGCACCGTGCGACTGATTTCATACGCGCCCGGCATGAAGACGAGCATGTCCCCGCCATTCTCGGCGGCAACGCGTTCACATTCGCGCGCGGCGACCTCCCACACCGGTTCCTGTTCGAAGTTCACGGTCTTCGGCAGGTACTCGATGCGCACCGGAAAACTGCGTCCTTGCGAAACCAATACATCGCAGGGCGCCAGATAGGTCTTCAACGCCCCCGCATCCAGCGTCGCCGACATCACGATGATCTTCAGGTCAGGCCGGATACTCTGCTGAACCTGCACCGCGCGCGCCAGCGAGATGTCGCCGTAAAGATGCCGCTCATGAAACTCATCGAACACGATCGCCTTCACGCCGCGGAGCGTCGCGTCAAACGACATCTGCCGCAGGAGAATTCCTTCCGTCACAAAACGGATCCGGGTTCGTTCGCTGACGCGTGACTCCAGCCGGATCTGATAGCCCACGCCTTCACCGAGCGCAGTGCCGGCCTCTTCGGCGACGCGTTTGGCCAGCATGCGTGCGGCGAGACGCCGCGGTTGCAAGACGACAACCTCTCCTTTCTCACCGAGCAGCCCATGAGCCCACAGCATCTGCGGAATCTGCGTGGATTTGCCCGAGCCCGTCGGCGCCTGCACAATCAAACGGCCTTGCGCCCGCAGCGAAGCAACCACGGCGGTTTCGAGTTCGTAGATGGGAAGTTCGCGAGGAGACATCGGTATGAGCAGTTGCGCAGTCGAACAGTCCGGACGCCGAGGAGTCGAGAACGAGGTGACGCCGGATGCAGTGCGGAGCGCACCGGTGGACGATCGGTGCCGGTGAATAACCGGTGCATAAGGATATCCCCAAGATATTCACCGCGCCGTTCGGTGAATAAATTGTGCAGAACAAAAACTTCCGAGGCCACGCTTCCTGCGCAGAATACCACTCCCACAAATTGGCTCCGGAAGCCTCAAAGCCTTCCGGAGCCCTTTTTCGTTTTTATCGCAGCAACGCGCTCGAGCGAAACGCGAAATGTCCACTGCCGGTCGCCTCGCCCACGCTGTTGGTGCGGAATCGCTTTTCAGAATCCCTCAGGCCCGACCGCGCACTCGCACCCGTTTGGCTCAGTGATCACACCTGTGCCCCACTATCATCAGGCCCGTTCCGTTTCCAGACTCTCGCTTGATCCACGCTTGTCTCCCCACGCCGAGCGCATTGATCTCGTCGCCATGCCCCTGCCCCGCGTCGTTTTCTTTGCCACGCTTGGTCTTCTCGCCAGCGCGCCGCTTCCCGCCGCTGACTCGGCCAACAAATCGTCAGCGCCCGCCCCCGCGCAGAAAGCCACCCCGTATCCACTCATTCTTGGACCGATCCGACTCTACTCCGGAGATGCGCCCGGCGCTTTGGGACAACGCCCGCAGGACATTCCGACGCTCACCCCGTTTCCCGCCGATCCGGCGAAACGCAATGGTGCGACGATGCTCATCCTGCCAGGAGGCGGCTACGGCAGCCTGGCCGAACACGAGGGCACCGGCTACGCGGAGTTTTTTGCCGCTCACGGCATCACCGCCTACGTGCTCAAATATCGCCTGGGCTCCAACGGCTATCGTCATCCGATCATGCTCAATGACGCCGCGCGCGCGCTTCGCCTGCTGCGGGCTTTTGCCAAACGTGACGGACTCGATCCGGCGCGAATCGGCGTTATCGGTTCCTCGGCCGGCGGCCACCTCGCCGCGACGCTCGCAACCCATTTCAATCCGACGCTCCCTCATGGTCCCACGCTCAATGCGGCCGATCCAGTCGACGCCGAGTCCTCGCGGCCGGACCTCGCGATCCTTTGTTACCCGGTGATCTCACTGGGCGAGTTCGCCCACGCCGGCTCCCGCCGTAATCTACTGGGCGACAACCCATCCGCTGAACTCGTTCGCGCCCTGTCCAACGAGCTACAGGTTACCTCCGAAACGCCCCCCACCTTTCTCTGGCACACGGTCGAAGACAAAGCCGTTCCGATCGAAAACTCCCTGCTCTTTGCCTCCGCCCTGCGCAAAGCCGGAGTGCCGTTCTCGCTGCACATCTATGAGAATGGCCCGCACGGCCTCGGACTC
>JBBQEG010000527.1:0-3239 GCA_038320495.1 Opitutales bacterium
TGCGAGCCTTCACAGCGGATTTCATAACGATTCCATTCCCCGGGCCGCTCCAGCCGCTTCACTTGCTCCGCCGGAGCGCGGGCCAGGAATTTCTTCCGTCGTGATTCGTCATAGAGTGAACCCGAGTGACCCCCGCCGATGTCCGCTTGATAGCCCAGCATTTCGTTCGGCGGCTGATCGACCCGCACGCTATGAAACTGCACGCCGCCGTTCACGAAGCCTTCCGTCCCGACAAGCTTGTACTCGAGATTCAACGCGAAATTCTTAAAACTCCGCGTTGTAACCAAAAACTCATTACGCGGGTTCCCTTCGAGCGAGCCGCCCACGATGACGCCGTCACGCACGCGCCAGACTCCCGGGTCGCCTTCCCAGCCTTGCAGGTCCTGGCCGTTGAACAACGAAGGGCCCTTCGGTCGCTCCACCGGTGGCGCGACCGCCGCCCGCGGTCCCGACTTCTGCTTCGTCGGAGCCGGCGGATACTTCGCGAAGCGGGCCGCCTTGCGCCGGGTGTCCTCATCTTTTTCCGTCGCCGCAATTTTCTCCAACAAGGCCTTCACCTCTGCTCCTTGTTTCGTGGTGAGTAGCGCCGGCGCCACTTGCACGACCGCCAGCGCCGCCTCCGTCCGCACCGCCGGATCATCGAGATGCGCCTGCAGCATTCGCACCGCCTCGATCCGCCGCACGTTGCCCAGTCCTGACACCATCATCAGCTTTTCCTCCTTTGTCCGAACCACGCGGTTCAACGCGGTGAAAAACGCGAGCGCATCCAACGGCGAGTGATCCCGACCGAGCGCCACATTCGACGCCATGCGGGTCGCACCACGGAAGGCGAGCTCGCGGTCGGTCGCCGACGCATCACGCATCACCACCTCGAGCAAGGTCGTCGCCGGGGTCGCATCCGGCCAGTCCGCGAGGCTGCGCAAGGCCGCGTCCCGCACCGCCGCCGAGCTGTCCTGCAGGGCCGCACGCACCGCGACAAACGCCTGGAAACTGCCGTTCATCGAGCGGACGATCCCACCCAGCGGACGCAGCAACGCCACTTTCGTCGCCGCATCACTGGCCTGACGAAACGCCGCCAGAATCCCATCCGCGCGGCTCGCCACCGGTAGTTTCATCGCCGTCGTGACAATTGCGCGATCCGCGAGCGTCTTCATCGCCTCGTCGGTGCCCGTAACGGATAACCGGATCAGCTCCGAAAGATCGGTGGGACGCGCGACGATCGAAAGCGCTCGCAACGCGGCTGCACCGCTCTCCCGATCCGGCCCATCCGCCAGCCGAATGAGTTCAGGCGTCGCGCTCTCCGCCGCGCGTTTGCCCAACACCGCGATCAACTTGACCCGCACCGGCGTTTCCGCGGTGGCGATCGCCCGCAGAATCGCGGAGTTTGTATCCACCAAGGGGATTCGCCCCAAACTCGCCAGCGCCGCCTCGCTTTCCGCCTCAGTCCGGCCGCCGGCGGCAGCCCGCAAGAGAATCGGCAAACTGGATACGCCACCGATCCGGCCGAGGCCCGTCAATGCCGCGACCCGCACCGTGGCATCACCGGACTCCGCGCGCACCTCGATTGCGCTCAACGCCCGAGGGTCGCCCCGATCCACCAGCGCTGCCATCACGAGCGCCTGCACCGGCGGAGCCAGACCGTCGAGTTGCGCTAAAACGGCCGGCATCACCTCGGCACCCGGGAGTTCGCGTAGGGCCTGAATTGATACCGCCCGCAGTTCCGGATCCGCCGAGCGCAGGTGCTCGAGCAGCAACGGAATCCCCGCGGAGCCGCGGGCCAGGATCTCGCCCCGCGTCGCGGCGATGCGAATCGGAGCGGCGACCTCGGCCGCGCGGATCGACGCATAGTTCGCCGCCGCCGCCTGCCGCTGTCCTTGATCAAGCTGGACACCGGCGATCAAAAGGCTCCCCTCTCCGGCCGCGTTTCGCAGTTCGGGCGCGGTACTCGTCAGCATTTGCTGCAACACCCGGGCCGCCTCGGGTGTGCCGATTTTCCCGAGCGCCATCAGCGCCGCACTCGCCGCCGGCGACGCGGGTGAAGCCGCCAGCCGGCTCAACGCCTCGACGGCTTGCGGATCGCGTCGTGCCCCCAGTGAACTAACCACCCCCACGAGCGCTTTGCCTTGGACCCGCCCCAGCGCGTCGCGTAACGCCGCGCCCGCCGCCGGATCGGGAATGGACTCGAGAGCATCGCGCACGTACTGCCCGAGCTTCTCGTCAGCCAGCAGCGCGGCGAGCGCCGGCACGGCTTCGGCGGTTCCGATTATGGCGAGTTGCTGACACGCGCGCGCCCGTTCGTGCAGCGCCGCGTCGGACTGGAGGACCGTGATCAACTGCCGCGTTTTCGCTGCATCCGGCGCAGCCGTGGAGACGGCGGCGAAGGCAGCGGGAGAGGACAGCGCTGCGATCAGTGCGAATTGGAAAAGACGGCGGGAAAGATTCATGGCGGACATTCGTTACGCGTATCCAGAAAGTTGATCAGCAAGGGGGCCCAGCGGAGGAAACAAAGCGGACGGGTGGCGGCTCCCCTTCCCTCCGGGAAGCGCTCCGATTAAGACCCACGACTCAAATCACCCACGGCTCGCGCATCGCCCGGCTGCGCATCCGGTTCGCGCCCTCGTGCCCGATGAAGGCTTCTTTGGCCGGATCAAAGGCGAGCTTGGTACCGAGCTGCCAGGCGATGGCGGCCGCGTGACACGCAATGTGCGAGTGGCGCATCACCTGGTAGTTCGCCGCCGGCAACGCGCGCGACTTCACACAGTCGAGGAAATCGCGCGTGTGTTGCGCCGCATCCGTCCCGCGCATAGTAAACGCCCGCCATTCGTTGCGCAACGACGCAGGATACAGTTCAACCGAGCCGTTGTCGCCGGTTTCAATCCAGCCTTCATCGCCTTCGAAACGCACGGGACACGTCCCCGTGCCGAGCCAGCCGTCCGGCCGCATCACGAGCTTCACTCCATTGGCATAGCGGGCGTAGACCGTGTTACCGTTGGGCTCATACTCGATCGGCACTGTGTTATCCGCGTCGTTGGCCCATTGGCAGATATCAACGGTGTGCGCGCCCCAATCCAACAGCTTCGCGCCGGAGTCGAAATCGAAGTGTCCACGCCAGCGGCGATCGACCACATAGGAATGGTTGTACGGCCGCCACGGAGCGGGCCCGAGCCACATGTCCCAGTCGATGACATCCTTCGGCGGTTCGGGCTCCGCGGGGAGCCAGTCGTGGATGACCTCGAGAT
>JBBQEG010000528.1:0-3232 GCA_038320495.1 Opitutales bacterium
ACGATCGTACTTCGCGCATTTCTGATGCTGGCAATCGTACCATTGCTTGCATCCAGCGCATCCCTGGCCGCCACCCCGGGCGCTTCACCACGCGGCACCGCGGAGCGCACGCAAGCGGTCCTACCGGCTCCGGATCCGGACAGCAAACTTTTCGAACTCATCCGTCAGGGGGCCAGCATGGAGGAGATCGCCGCGCACCGGGATCCGGTCGCGACAGATCCGGAATCCGCGGTTCTTGCACTCAAGTCCGGCAATGCCCGATTCTACGGCGGCCTCGCCCGGCGCCCTGAAATGGGCGCGAACGAACGCCGGGCTCAGATCCTCAGTCAAACTCCGTTCGCCATCATCCTCGGCTGCTCGGACAGTCGTGTGCCCACCGAAATTGTCTTCGATCAAAGCCTCGGCAGCCTCTTCGTCGTCCGCGTCGCCGGCAACATCACCGTCCCAGTCACCGAAGGGAGCATCGAATACGCCGTAAACCATCTGAAGTCGCACGTGATCGTTGTCATGGGCCACGAAGGTTGCGGTGCGGTCGCAGCCGCCACGCTCCGACCTGAACAGCTTCAGGGAGAGGCAAAAAACGTCCGATATCTCGTCGAACACATTCAACCGTCAGTGAAAGACCTCCCGGCCATCCGGGATCAAAAAGCGCGCATGCGCGAGGCCGTCATCTCCAATATCCGTCTGCAGGTGTACCGTCTCAACCAGAATCCCACCATCGTTGCGGCAATCCAGCGGGGACAGATCAAGGTCATCGGCGCCTTTTATGAAATTGGCAGCGGTGCGGTCGACTTCCTGGACACCGAGGAAGAGCTGCGCATGACGCGGTAAAAATTTTCCGACGAAGAGCGCGCCGTGATAGTCAACGCGTTCAACTCCGGTTGCCCCCGTCGCAAAGGGGGTTAGACGACCGAGACGCTCAACTTCTTCTTCGGGCGACAAACCTTCGCCGCTACTCGCATGTCATCTTCAGACGGCTTGTATCAGCGGGGGAGAAAGAAGGGGGAGAGACCGGCCGGGGCGTAGTGGGACTTGATCGGAGAGAAAAAAAGGGGTCAATTATTAATGATTGATAAGATGGGGGCAGCAGCGCCGCGACCGTGTCGAGCAGTGCATCCACCGTGAACGGTTTGGCGAGGAACCCGGAGGCAAACTCGCAGGCGCTCGGCGGCGGGCCGTAGTGCGCACGATGGGCAAAATCGGGGTCTGAGGCCGGTGGGAATTAGGGTTGCGGACGCGTTTTCTCCACCCACGCTGCGCTGGCGCGCTTTGTTGCTTCATGCCTCCCTCCGACCTCCCTGTATCCAAAAATCCGGACGTACGCGTTCCGAACGAAACTCCCGGGCGGCTCTTCCTGCGTTTCCTCCGGTTCGGGTGTCTGGCTTGGGGCGGGCCCGTCGCGCAGATTGATATGATTCGCCACGAACTCGTGGAGGAGGAGCGCTGGGTTTCAAGTGAGCATTTTCGTCGTTTGCTGGCGATTTATCAGGCTCTGCCTGGGCCGGAAGCACACGAGCTGTGCGTCCACTTCGGGATGATCGCGCGCGGACGACTCGGGGGCATTCTGGCCGGTCTCGGCTTCATGTTGCCGGGCTTCATCCTGATGTTTCTGCTTTCGTGGTTGTACCTGCGTTTGAACCTGGTCGCGACGGAGTTTCAGGCAGTTTTCCTGGGAATCCAGCCGGCGGTGATCGCGCTGATTATTCGGGCCTGCCATCGGATCGGCCAACATTGTTTGGTCGATGCGCCACTGTGGGGGATTGCGGCCTTTGCGGCTGCGGGAGAATTAGTGCGGATTCCGTTTTGGATTACACTGCCTCTGGCCGGAGCAGCTTACGTGGTCGCGGCCCGCCGGCAGTGGTTGCTCGTTGGTGCGTGTTTGCTGGTTTTCGCCGGCGGGGCATGGTGGTCGTCACCGGTCATTCAGGGCCGAGCGCCGCTCTTCCGCGCGAGTCCGGACCGAGTCGCGATCAGTGCGGGGGAGTTCGCGCCGCGCGAACCTGGAAATGTGGCCGCCGCGCCGCTGTTTGGTTCTGGACTGCGCGCGGGCCTGTTGACGTTTGGCGGGGCTTACACGGCGATTCCCTTTTTGGAACGCGATGCCGTGGAAAAAGGCGCGTGGATGACTCGGCGCGATTTTCTCGACGGCGTGGCGTTGTCGGGAATTCTGCCTGCGCCGCTGATTATTTTCTCCACGTTTGTCGGCTTCTTTGGCGGTGGACCATGGGGCGCACTCGCGATGACGGCGGGCGTGTTCCTCCCGGCGTTTCTTTTCACCCTCGTTTTCTTTCACCGCTTGGAAAGCTTGATCGCGAATGCCACGCTCCGACACTTCCTGGAAGGCATCACCGCGGGCGTGGTTGGGCTCATCGCCGTGACAACCCTCGTTTTGGCGCAAACGGCGATCCCTGGATGGCGGGCGGCGGCGATCGCGGCCGTGGCCCTGGTGATTGTCTATCGCTGGAAATCGAAAGCGGTCATCCCGCTCGTCATGCTCGCCGCCGGAATAGCGGGGTGGGTGGTGTTGAGGTAGCGTCGGAAAAGCGGAAAATCGGAAAGGCGGAAAGGCGGAAAAAATCGGAAAAGAGGAAAATTGAGAAATCGGGAAACCTACTCTTCCAGCCCCGCATCTTCTCCGAGTTTTCCACTTTTCCACTTTCCCACTTTCCCGATTTTCCGATTTTCCGATCCCTATTTCTCCGGCTCGACGAGAATCTTTCCCGCGGCGACGACACTCAACGCGAAGATGCGAGCTTTGCCGCGTCGCAACGTCACCAGGCCCGCGGTGAGGTTGCGCTCGACAACGCGCACGGATGTTCCCGGTTGCAGTCCGTTCTGCTCGGCGAACCGGAGAAACTCTTCCGACTGTTCGGTGACCCGCACGATCCGCATCGCGCGCTCGGCCAGGCACGTGGCCAGCGTAGCGTAGACTTGGGAACTGAGCTTGCCGTGGCGGCTCGGAATGGGATCGCCGTGCGGATCCGCTTCCGGATGTCCGAGGAGGGCATCGAGCCGGTCCAGCACTTCGTCCGAGATCGCGTGCTCGAGCTGCTCCGCTTCGTCGTGCACCTTGGACCAATCCATTTTCAAGACGTTGACGAGGAACGTTTCCACCAGCCGATGTTTGCGTAAAACATTCAAGGCCACCCGCCGTCCTTCCGCGGTGAGGCGTACACCGTGCCGCGGCTGATGGACGACCAATCCTTCATCCGCCATGGCTTTGACCATGGTG
>JBBQEG010000529.1:0-3227 GCA_038320495.1 Opitutales bacterium
CTCTACGACCTGAAGGCGGATCCGCGGGAGCGGTTCAATCTCTTCGGTCAGCGCGGAACCGAAACTCGGCAGGCGGAACTCGCCCAGCGTCTGGATCGCTTCTTCGCCGAGTATTCGGATTCCCAATACGACATCTGGAAAGGCGGCCGTTCCAAGGCCAAGCGGCATGTTCCATGAACGGTCACGCGGAGGTCGTCCCTTCCGGTTTGCTGCCGACGGATCATGTGAGCGAGTGATCACCTTTTATTTATTATGCTTTCCGACCTTCCTGTAGCGGCCAACTCACCAACGGACGTCCTTCCTGCTTCCGCCACGATTGATCGCCGGGCGTTTCTCAAGAGCGGGACGGCCATTGTTCTCGGGGTCGCGTTGCCGGCATCGAGGCTGCCCGCGGCCTCCACGACCTTGGCCAGTCCAGCGGCGGCCGATCCGTCGTTGATTCAACGCGAAAACGCGTTGCCGGGCTCCCCTGACTGGCAACTGACGCGCGTGCGCTTGGACAAAGCGGGAGGCTTTCGTTCGCCGATGATCGAGGGTTATTGCTCGAAGCAATCCGTGCTCGCGGGAGAAGCGCTGGACATCATGGTGAGTGTTCGCCCCGCTGCGCGGTTCACCATCGGGATTTTTCGGACCGGCTTTTACGGCGGTAGCGGCGCGCGCTTGATGACGACGCTCGGGCCCTTTTCCGGCGTGTCGCAGCCCGAGCCGCCCGTGGAGGAGAAACGACTGCGGGCGTGCGCGTGGACGCCGAGCACCACGCTGCACATTCCGGCGGATTGGCGGAGCGGCGTCTACCTGGGCCGGCTCACTACTCTGCCCGAGGAAGGACAACCTTACTGGCAAAGTTATGTCGTCTTCATCGTACGCGACACGCGCAGGGCCGACATCCTTCTCCAGTGCAGCGACAACACCTGGCAGGCTTATAATCGATGGCCGAATGACTACTCGATGTATACGGATCCGCGGGGGGCGCAGGCCCGAAATGTGGCGGTGAGTTTCGATCGGCCGTATGGGAAGATCGCGCAGATCTATGAGAACCCGCAGTCGATCGGGAGCGGGGAGTGGCTGTGCTTCGAGTTTCCGCTCGCGTATTGGTTGGAGCAGCACGGTTACGACGTCACGTACTGTTCCAACAGCGACTGTCTCGAGTCGGCGCAGATTACGCGGTGCAAAACGTTTCTCAGTGTCGGCCACGATGAGTACTGGGACGTGCGGCAATACGAGGCGGTGAAGCAATCGATCGACGCCGGTGTCAACGTGCTTTGGCTGTGTGGGAACTCGGTCTTCGGCGTGAGCCCCTTCAAGTCATCGGCCAGTGGGCAGCCAAACCGCATCATCAATCGCGAGGGGCACTTTGCGGGATTGACGGATGAGGAAGTGGCCAAGGTTGAGCGGGTCTTCACGACGGACTACCAGCGCGCCGGTCCGGACGAGAGCCTCATCATTGGGGCGCGGAGCATCATTCCGTTCAATGGCGGCGGTGACTGGATCTGTACAAAACCTGATCATTGGATCTTTGCCGGCACGGGGATGAAAAAAGGCGACAGCATCCCGGGCTTGGTCGGTTGGGAACATCACGGTGCGCCCGCGAAAATTCCGGGGCTCGAGGTCGTCGCGGAAGGAACGGTGTGGGCGGGGGGAGTGAATCCGGCGCAATGGACGGCGACGCTGTTTCCGGGACCGAAGGGCAACTTTGTGTTTAATGCGGCGACGATCTGGTGGGTGCAGGGATTGTCGTCGCCGCCCGGGCACATGTTGCCGTGGTCGCATTGGAGCCGCCCGCACGGTCCGGATCCGCGCGTGCAGAAAATTACCGAGAACCTTCTGCGGCGAGCGATCGGAGCGAGATCCTGAGGAGGGCGAAGGTGGTGAGACAGACATTCCTGTCTGTCATCGGGGAGTCGGGAGTGAAACAGACATTCCTGTCTGTCATCGGGGAGTCGGGGGTGAAACAGACATTCCTGTCTGTCTTCGGGGGACGGAACAGACAGGAATGTCTGTGTCACTTCGGAGGTGAACACGGAAAGGCGAACTTCAAACCAAATTACTTGGGTTTTCAGAATTGCAGTGATCCTGAATATTCTGAATTGATTTCAGTGTACTCCATCGTGACCACCCCATCAAAAACGCGTTTCATGTTAGGGCGGGACTGGGCTCGCCGCGTCCGGCGAAGCGCCCTGGCACGTCGTACGTGGGTGGCGTTGACCCTGCTCTGTGGGGCGGCTCCATGGATCTCGACTGAAGCGCGCGCAGCCCAGGTGCCGGGTGCCGTTTTCCCCGCAGATCTCGAGCTCATCGTCGCCGCTGCGCCGCCGCTCGTCACGCATCCGATCATGGTCTGTTTCGACGATCGGGGGCGGCTCTTCGTCGGCGATGCGGCGGGGTTGAATCTGCGGCGCAAGGAACTCGAGGAACAGTTGCCCAATCGCGTGCTCATGCTTGAAGACCGGGACGACGACGGCGTTTTCGACCGGAGCACGGTGTTTGCCGATAAGATGACGTTTCCGCAAGGAGCGGCCTGGCTCGATGGTTCGCTGTACGTCGCCTCGCCTCCGGGTATTTGGAAACTCACCGACACAAACGACGACGGGGTGGCGGACCAACGTGAAATGATTGTCGGTGGTTTCGATTACGACGGGAATGCGGCCGATGTGCACGGTCCGTTTCTGCATCCGACCAACGGACGCCTTTACTGGTGCCACGGCCGCAAAGGTCACAAGGTCGTGCAGAAGGACGGTACCCTCGTGCATGAAGGCAAGGCCTCGGGCATCTGGTCGTGTCGGCCGGACGGCAGCGAGGTGCAGTGGCATTCGCTTGGCAGCATGGACAACCCGGTCGAGGTCGATTTCACGCCGGAGGGCGATATGTTTGGGGTGGTTAATCTGTATTATAACCAGCCTCGCGGTGACACCCTCATGCTCTGGCTTTATGGAGGGGTCTACGAGCTCCCTGACCAGCTGGCGGTGATGGCCGACCTGCCGCTGTCGCGGGAGCGCATGCCGGTAGTGCACAACTACGGTCACGTCGCGGTCTCGGGGAGCACGTTTTACCGGTCGGGTGCAATGAATCCGGAATGGAAGGGCGACATGTTGGTCACGTTTTTCAACACCCAGAAAGTCGTACGTACTAAGCTGATACCGGCTGGTTCGACGTTTACGGCGACGGAGCACGAGCTGCTCAAAATCAACGATCCCGATGTGCATCTCACCGACGTGATCGAGGATGCG
>JBBQEG010000530.1:0-3214 GCA_038320495.1 Opitutales bacterium
CATCGCTGTTTCCACCGCCTTGACGAAGCGCCCGTCGCCGGTTTCCCGGAGGGCCGTCATTAATCCGACAAGAATCGCCGCAAAGAACAGTGCGAAGAACGCATGCCATCTGAGCCAGGCGATGGCGACAACGATGAAGACCATGCTGACGGTGAGAACCGCAAGCGGGCCAAGAACAAGTGCGAGGGGTGGCGCGAACATGTAGGTGACAGCGCGCCATCTGATCCGCCATCGAGCAAGCAGTTTATTGTGTCATGGCGATTTCATGACGCGGTTCAGCATAAGCTCGGCGCACGAACACCGGAAACAAAGCGTCATGCCGTCGGACCGGAAGACGGTTTCGCATCGCCCGATTCCGGTCGGCCTCCCTGGCCGTTCAGCATCGCTTCTTCTTGATCGAGTAACTGCTGCAGCGGACGGTGCGTTTCGTCCGTGATCGCGTCACGTATCCACAAATCGTCGACGACCACGCGCTCCGCCTGCAATGCCTCGAGCCGGAAGGACCGGCCCGCTGCTCGTCGGCGCTGGGCGCTGAGCCTCGTCTCTCCTTCCGCCGTGAGTTCGACCAGGCGCTGCTCGTATTCAGCCACGACTTCACCAATTGCGGCCGATGGTTCAGGGGTGGTAGTTTCCACGGCGTGGCGCCGCAATAACTTCAACCCGGCCTCGACTGCCGTGGTGCGCGCCAATCGCTCCTCGTTCAGGAGCGACGAATCGGCGCGCAACCCGAGTTTGCAAATGAGAAATCGGTGCGAAGGGGATCACGCCAGCCCGAGTAAAGCCCGGCTAAGACGACCGCGAGAATACTCGAAATCTGCAACGCGTCCGCCAGCAGATAAGCCACATACGGAGTGAGCAGCGAGAGTGTCACCTCCACGAAAGAAAAACCCAGGATCGAGTTCGACCCGCGGGAAACGCAGGAGCGTTGCGGCCAGGGTCGCGCCGACAACATACGTGATCGGCATCGGCCACGGCAGCCGGCGGCCGATCACACTCAGGGCCGTCAGCAGCACCAACAGAAGCAGCGCGTTCTCGAATGCGACCATGCCGAAAGGATCAGGATGGCGCGCGCTTCTCGGTGGAACGATCGGATGTGCTCATTTGGGGAGAGGACCGCCGTGTGAAAGAAGCATCCCGGTCTTACCCGAGAATCTCGAGTAAACGCACGAAGAGGCGGTTCACTTTGGCCTGATTTTCCTTCACCAGAGCCTTGAACTTCGCAAAATCAATTTCGGTGCCTTCGAGCCCGTTCGCATAATTGTCGATCAGCGCGAGGCTGTTGTAGCGCAAGCCGGCTTCCGTGCAGAGATCCGCCTCGTGCGCGGCGGTCATGCCGATGACATCGCCCCAGTCCTTGACCACGCGGATCTCCGCCTTGGTCTCGAAGCGCGGTCCCCGCATTTGCACATAGATTTTCCCGGGGTGCAGCGTGAACTCCGGGGCGAGTTCGCCCACGAGTTTAGGGATCAGGTTATTCGCAATCCCAGGCGCGCCGCCTTTCAATTCATCATCGAAAAACGTGACCGGCCCTTGTTGAAAACACACATAATCCGCGCAGGAAACCAACGTCCCCGGCGGCAGGCTTTGCTTCAGCGAGCCCACCGAGTTGAGCGAAACGATGTCCTGAAATCCAAGCTGCGCGAGCGCCGCGATGTTTGCCCGGTAATTGATCGAGTGCGGAGGCAGCGGAAAAGCGTAACCGTGGCGATTGATCAGCGTGTGGTCACCGCGCGACTTATACGTGACCGCACCATATTTAGTCTCGACCGTCTTCACTTCCCACGACGAGAACAGCGTGGAGTTGACGATGCTTGTTCCACTTATAAAGGCGACTCTCATGCGGCCACTCACGCGCCGCTCCCGATCCAAGACAACGCGAAAAGCTGGCCTGGCCGTCCGCCCAACCCGGTTCCACACGGGGGACGGCACCGGCTGACCAGCCGGTTCGACGGCTGCATTGCCCTCTTTTCCGACGTATTCAAAAGCTTACTACCATGCCACTGATCGACAAACCCATGCCGGAACTGCTCCAGTACCGCGGCCGCAATCCCCGGCCGCACGACTACGATGCGTACTGGGCCGCCGCGCTCCGCGAGCTCGATGCGACCGATCCGCAACCCGAGTTGCGACCGCATCCTGGACTCAACACGCGCGCGGTGGAGTGCTTCGACCTGTGGTTCACTGGCGTGGGCGGCGCCCGGATCTACGCGAAATACCTGCGTCCGAAAAGGGGCAGCGGAAGGTCCGCGGCCGAAACGGCGCGGCCGGCCGTGCTTCAGTTTCACGGTTATTCCGGCCACAGCGGCGACTGGCTCGACAAGTTCGGCTGGCCGGCGGAGGGATTTTGTTTCGCCGCGATGGATTGTCGCGGCCAGGGTGGTCGCTCCGAAGACAGCGGGCGGGTCAAGGGCCCGACGCTCCGGGGCCATATTGTCCGCGGTTTGGAAGATCCCGATCCCACCCGGCTCGCGTTTCGTCAGATCTATTTGGATACGGTGCAGCTGGCCCGCGTGGTAATGGGCTTTGCCGAAGTGGACGCCAGCCGGGTGGGCTGTTTCGGCGCGTCGCAGGGCGGGGCGCTGAGCCTGGCCTGCGCCGCGTTGGAGCCGCGGATCAAGCGCATCGCTCCGGTGTATCCATTTCTTTGTGACTACCAGCGCATCTGGGAAATGGACCTCGCCAAGGAGGCCTACGAGGAACTGCGGCTATTCTTCCGCTCCTTTGACCCGCGTCACGAGCGCGAAGCCGAGATTTTTACCAAACTCGGTTACGTCGATTGCCAGCACCTGGCGGATCGCGTCCAAGCCGAAGTGCTCATGTTTACGGGCCTGATGGATCCGATCTGTCCGCCGAGTTCGCAGTTTGCCGCGTACAACAAAATCACCGCGAAGAAGGACCTCGTGGTCTACCCGGACTTTGGCCACGAGCCGTTACCCGGGCAGATCGACCGCACGTTTAACTTCATGCGCGGGCTGTAAACGCGCGCGGCTGATCAAACCCACGCGATCCGTTCGATCCGGGTGGCCAAGTCCACATCCTTCGCCGTCACCCGGTCGCCGGCGTCATGCGTCGTCAGCCGGATGCTGACGCGGTTGTAAACATTGGACCAATCGGGGTGGTGATTAAGTTCTTCGGCCTCAAAGGCGATGCGGGCCATAAAGCTCATCGCCTCGCGAAAAGACCCGAAGGTGAACGTCTTGACCAAGGCCTCCCG
>JBBQEG010000531.1:0-3207 GCA_038320495.1 Opitutales bacterium
GTCGAAGCCGCCCGAGGCGACCGGAAGTCCGACTTTCTCAGACCGAAAACCCGGTCGTTATATAATTCTTCAGATGCTCGGCCTCGACCCGATGCGAGTCCGCCATCCATCGCGAGATGTCGCCAATTGAAATGGCTCCGACGAGTTTGCCGTTCGAGACCACCGGCAAATGCCGGAGGCGCTTCTCGGTAAACAAAACCATGGTATCCTCGATGGTCGCATCCGGCGAAATCGTGACAACGTTCGCAGTCATCACATCGGCCACTGCCGTGCGCTTCGGGTCCACGCTGGCTCCGACGACGCGTCGCAGGACATCGCGCTCCGTGAAGATTCCGACCAAGCGGCCCGCTTCAAGCACGAGCACGGAGCCCACGCGGTTGCGGTTCATCTCATCCACAGCTTCCGACACGGTCGCACTGGGCGACACGGAAAAAACAATCCGGCCTTTCCGATCCAGAATAGCAGTAATAGGAGCATTCATAATGAGGTAACTAGGGGTCCTCAAAGTGGGTCGATTTTGAGGATGACTGCAACCCGTAAAGCGCGTTGATTTTCTCTGGACGCCAAGCGGAAGACCCTCACGAAAAGCGTGCAGAGATATCACGTGTCCCGGCCGCCGCTCGACTGCCCGAACGCGACCATAAACTTCAGCCAGCTCCATTAACCGGGCTCGCCCAAGGAATCTTTACCCAGTCTCACCTATCTCGCGCACTTGCCGCGGAAACCGTTGTCTCAGCGCAGCATGAGCGCAGGAAAAATCGCCCTTATCATTCTGGGGTTGCTGGTCGCCGGACTCATCGCCGCGGCCCTTTGGGGCGGCGGGATCTATAACCGCTTGGTCACCCTGCAACAGGCGACCGACGCTGCCTGGGCACAGGTGGAAAATGTCTATCAGCGACGAACCGATCTGATTCCAAATCTCGTCAACACCGTATCGGGCTCCGCTAACTTCGAGCGCTCAACCATCACCGAAGTGGTCGAGGCCCGCGCCTCCGTGGGTCGCGTTCAACTGCCGGCCGCCTCCGCCCCGACTGATCCGCAACAGCTCGCGCAGTTCGAGCAAGCGCAGGCCGGGCTCGGCGGCGCTTTGTCCCGCCTGCTCGTCGTCGCCGAGCGTTATCCGGAGCTACGAAGCACCGCCGCGTTTCGCGATTTGCAGGCTCAACTGGAGGGCACCGAAAATCGCATCACGGTTGAGCGTGGGCGGTTCAACGAAGCCGTCCAAGCGTACAACACCGCCATCCGCCGCTTCCCCGCCGCCTTGCTCGCCGGAATGTTCGGACACTCCCCGCGTCCCTATTTCACCGCCACTCCCGGCTCGGACCGGCCGCCGGAAGTGAAGTTTGATTTCGGCAAGAAAACGACCGCTCCCCAAGTGCCGTGAACACGCGGGCTCATCGATTCCCCTGCGAACTGGCCACCCCAAGCGGGCCGGCTGCGGCCGTCGTCACCCTGCCGCCGCACTTCCGACGGGCGGCGCGGATTCTTCTTATCATTCTTGTTGCACTCGCCGGGCTCGTCGTCGGTCCACGTGACGGTCGCGCCGCGGAAACGATTCCGCCCGCTCCTCCCAAACACTTTAACGACTTCGCCGGCGTGGTGCGTCCGCAAACCGCCGCCCAACTGAACGCCGAACTCGCGCAGTTCGAGCGCGAGACTTCCAACCAAGTCCTCGTCGCCATCTACCCGCGGTTGCCCTCGGATTCCTCCGTCGAGGACTACGCCGTTCGGGTCGCGGAAAGCTGGCGCGTCGGCCAGAAGGCGCGCGACAACGGAGCCGTGCTATTTCTTTTTCAAGAGAGCCGCGATGTGCGGATCGTCACCGGCTACGGTCTTGAGGGCGCTCTGCCCGATGCGCTGGCGAAACGCATCATCGAGGATGAAATGATCCCGCACTTTCGCGCGGGCGACTTCGACGCCGGGCTCACTGCCGGCGTCCGAGCCATGATGGCCGCCACCCGCGGCGAGTATCGCGGCACCGGACGCAGCACCGCCGAGGGCCAGACCGGTTCGTCCAGCCGGAGCACTTTAGTTTTCCTGATCATCGTCGCGCTTCTCATGCTCTCGGGGCTACGCAATGCCTCCCGGCGGCAAACCGTCTACAGCCGGCGCGGTCCGCGCACCCTCTGGGCGGATCCCGGCACGTTCGGCCGCCGCGGTGGAGGCGGCTGGGGCGGCGGTGGCGGCGGAACGTTCTCCGGCGGCGGTGGCCGTTTTGGCGGCGGTGGCGCAGGAGGGCGCTGGTAATGAAACTGCTTCCCACCGTTCCTCACGTCGATGATGTCCGGATCGTCGCCGCCATCGCCGCCGCCGAAGCCCATACCTCCGGCGAGATTCGCATTGTGCTCTCACGCCAATCCATCACCGACCCCGTTGCCGCGGCGGCGGAGCAATTCGAGCGTCTCGAAATGATGACTACAGCCGACCGCAACGGCGTCCTCATTTTCGTCGCTCCCAGTTCCCATACTTTCGCAGTGATCGGCGATCAAGGCGTTCACGAGAAATGCGGCCAAGACTTCTGGCACGCGCTCACCACCGCCATGAGTGCACACTTCAAACGCGGAGAGTTCACCGAGGGCCTCGTCCTTGGCATCAGTCGCGCCGGCGTCCTCCTCGCGGAGCATTTCCCACGGCGCCCGGATAATCCCAACGAGCTCCCGGATCACATCGAACGCACCTGAACGTGGTTCTCTCGCGCGCACGTACGGCCCGACCGTGTGCGCGACCTGCCGGGTTTCACCGCCCGAATAACTTGTCGAGCGCGTTCAGGCTTTTGACCGGCGCGATTTTCTTCTGGCTGATCGGCGCAGCCACGATCGGTCGCGGACCCGGCGCAGCGGATATCTTCGTGGCGGTGGTCGGCGCAGCGCCGCCGCCGTTCGATGCCCCGGGGGTCATCGCGACCGCCCCGGCGTTCTTCGCCTGCAGCGAGGCCAACACGCGATCCAGTTTCACCGCTGACACCGGCTCGGCCGTGCCGAGTTCCTGCGCAAAGAGGCTGACGCGGAATTCCTCGACCAACCACCGAAACGCCTCCGCCCCCTCCCGGCCTCGCGCTTTGCTCACCGCCGCCACGTAAGGCGCCAACTGCGCCGCCCGCTCAGCATCTTTCGCCGGATTTTTGCGCGCGCGTTCCGGCCGGAGTTTCATCGCTTTCAGATAACGCGGCAAATGCGCCAACTGCGCGAACGGCGTCTGCCGCAGAAA
>JBBQEG010000532.1:0-3205 GCA_038320495.1 Opitutales bacterium
TTTCTGAATGTGGGGCGCAAGCAGCTGGTGACGACCGCGGACATTGTGGGAAAGATCGCCGGGGTGACGCGTCTGCCGGCGGATGTGGTGGGCGCGATTGATATTCACCAGCGCCATACCCTGGCGGATGTGGCGGAGTCCGAGGCGGATTTTATCGTGAAGAAGCTGACAGGGATCCGGTTGAAAGGTGTGGAGTTGGCGCCGGCCCGGACGGGCGCTGACGTGCAAACGTAACCAGAGCTTGGAGACAGAGCGGCTCGCGCCCTTGACAGGGCAGCGAGCCCGACGTTATTGGCGTGTCCCCGTATGGAAGTCGCGCTTGACCAACCGGTGCTCGTGCTCAACCGCCTTTGGCAGGCGGTGAATGTGATTGGTGCCCGCCGGGCATTCGGTCTCCTGGCGCGTGGGCACGCGCAAGTCGTGCATCATCATGCGGATGATTTTCGCACGTTCTCCATGCTCGACTGGATCGATTTCTCCGCGAGCAACCCGCCTCTGGCCGCGCTTGAAACGGTGCACACGCCGACGCGGGTCATCCGGTTGCCACGGGTGATCCTGTTGACGTTTTTCGACAAGCTGCCGTGCAAGGAATTGAAGCTCACGCGCAACAACGTCTTCGAGCGGGACAAGAACACGTGTCAGTATTGCGCCCGACCGCTGCCGCGGGAGCAGCTCAACCTCGACCATGTCATTCCGCGGGATCATGGCGGGAAGACGACGTGGGAGAACATCGTGTGTTCCTGTATCAAATGTAACACGAGAAAGGCCAACCGCCTTCCGCACGAGGCGCACATGCGCCTCATTCGAAAGCCGGTGCGGCCGAAATGGCGCCCCGTGATTTCGCTCGTGTTGGGGAATCATCGCCACGAGCACTGGAAGGACTTTCTCGACGTGGCGTATTGGAACGTGGAACTGGAGGAGTAAGGTTCGGTTCCGTTCGGCTTCGGCGGGATGTTTCCCATTGCGGCGGTGCGTCGGGCACCCAAGGGTTTTCGCACTATGCTCGCGACTTTGGTGATGACGGTAATCGGTCCGGATCGGCCCGGTTTGGTGCAATTGGTGGCAACGCGCGTGGCGGATCACGGCGGTAACTGGCTTGAGAGTCGCATGTGCCGGCTAGGCGGGCAGTTTGCTGGCATTCTCCGTGTCGAGGTCGCCACGGAGCGGCGCGATGAGTTGGTGAATGCGCTGCGGTCCCTTGAGATCGACGGGCTGCGGGTGATCATTCATGCCGATGGAGCAGAGATCAATCGGGCCCAAGGTGTCGGGCACGGAGTGCTGGCGACAGTGGAGTTGGTCGGCAATGACCGGCCGGGAATCCTGCGCAGCGTGTCAGGGGTTTTTGCTGCTCACGGAGTAAACGTCGAAGAACTCGCGTCGGAGCGCGTCAATTCGCCCATGGACGGCGGGGTACTCTTCAAAGCGCGGGCGACCGTGTACGTCCCGGCGAATGTCACGCTGGCGGCTGTCCGCGTCGACTTGGAGAAACTCGCGTCGGACCTCATGGTGGACATGACGTTTGGTGCCGGTGGAACGGTGAAGGTGTAGAAAAACTGCGTCGGAAGGACTCGCTCCGACGATTCTCGGAGCAGGCGCCTTCGGCCGGCATGCAACTTCGCTAGCCGTTTTCAAAATATTTCTGCTTAAGCAGGACGAGCAGCACGAGGCCGACGATAATGTCGCCCAGGCCCACGATGAGGCGAAGGGGAAGGGGCATTCGCTCAAGAAACAGAAGTACCGCCAAGCCGCCGACGATGAGCACGGGGGCGAGGATCAGGACGGTACGTTTGAGGCGGGCGCGATCTTTGGCGACGCGGGCTTCTTGATCGTTCATGAGGGACGCGCAGTAGGGCTGGCCGCGAAAAAGCAATCAAGGCCGGACTGACCGACTGATGACCGATGACTGATGACTGACGGCGGATCGACCACCTGCTGACCCGGACGTCGTTTACCGCGCGAGCGGAAGGACGATGCGCATCGTGGTTCCTTCGGAGCTGGTGTCGCGCAGGGTGATATCGCCATGGTGGCTGATCAGGATCCGCTTGGCAATCGCCAGCCCGAGACCGGTGCCGTCGGCGCGGCCCGAGAGGAATGAATCGAAGATGCGTTCACGGAGGGCCGCGTCCACGCCGGTGCCGGTATCGGTGATGTCGACAATTACCTGATGCGAGCCCGGGCGGTCTTCGGTCGTGAGGGTGATGGTGATCGTGCCGCCCTCTGGCATCGCGTGCGTGGCGTTGATCAAGAGGTTGAGCAACACCTGTTGAATTTGGCCCTTGTGCGCCTCGACGAACAGCGGTCGCGCAGGAGCGTCGACGCGTACGGAAACCTTATGCTGTGCCAGTTTCAGCCGCACGAGGACGAGGGTATCCTCGACGATGTCCGCAAACAACCAGCGGGAGTGCAGGCTCGAAGGGGCTTTGGCGAAGCTGAGGACGCGCGTTACAATTGATTCGAGCTGATCGAGCTTCTCGCCGATTACGCGCATATCGGTTCGCCGCGGATCCCCTTGGGCAAAATCGACTCCGAGGCCGCCGTGCAGGAGTTTGAGAACGGTGAGTGGGTTGCGGATTTCGTGAGCGATTTCGGCCGCGAGCAGGCCCAGGGTGGTGAGCCGCTCATTCTTTCGCAGCACGTCTTCGCTCTGAAAAACGCGGGCGTAGAGCCGGGCGTTTTGGAGCGCGACCGCGGCCAGGCTGGCCAGGGCGGCGCACAGCCGCTTCTCGTCGTTGTCGAAGCGGTGCGGGCGATCGGTAAAAATGGAGACGACGCCCAGCACCTCACCTTCGAAGATCATGGGCGTGGACAGTACCGAATGCAGACTGGGGTCCGCCGGCAGATCCAATAGCTCGAGGAATTCGGGCGACTGGATGTCCGTGAACGCGACCTGTCGCCGGGTATGGATCGCGGCGCTCGAGAGACAGGAGTCCAGCGGAAGGTCGCCGGTGGGAAGTGGCGTAACGGCGCCGTTGGTGAGTGACGCGCAGCGCACCGTGCCATTTTCCGAATTGTGAATATAAAGCGCACAAGCCCGGGCTGCGAGGGTGTGGCGGGCCTCGCGGGTCAACGTATCGAACAGCTCTTGTTGCTCGAGTTTGGTGACGAGCGATTGGCCCGCGGTGATGAGGGACTCGAGCTGGCGGGCCTTGGCCTTGAGGTGGCCGAGTTGCCAGAGACGCTGCAGCACCCGGGTGGCCTCGGCGGC
>JBBQEG010000533.1:0-3188 GCA_038320495.1 Opitutales bacterium
CGAATTGGGCACGAGACAACGGTCAAAACGCATTCCTTCCCGCGCGATTCGATCAATGTGGGGCGTTTCCACCAGCCGGCGTTTTTCGCCATAGGCGCTTATCGCCTGCGTCGCGTGATCATCGGAGAAAATGAAAACGATATTGGGGCGCCCGCGGTCCGCCGCCACGGCCAGCGACGACCCCATGACAACCCATGACGAAAAAAGCAGAATGATGAATTTCATTGGCGAAACACACGGGATGCGGCCAGGCGACGATCCAAGGTGCCGCCGCGACCCGGTTGTTTTATCGTTATCGAAGTGATGCGGTGGCCTGACACATTATAGTACGACGGACTATCGGACGCGCCCAATTCCAAACTGATCCCCGCTCCGGATCGGCTCGGTGCCGGCGAAGTGAACCTCGACCACTTTTTCGCTATGGACCGCGGCACCGGTTTCATCCTGCAACGTCGCAATGATCTTCCGCGTGGCCATATCGATCACTTCGCCCGTGGACGGATAAGCCAGCCTGCCGTCGAGGCTGAACGTGATCCAACCTGGATCGTCGCGCAGCTCGATGCTCGCGACCTGCCGGGGCGGCATCACGGTCGCGTCAAAGAGGTGCATCCGCTGATTGGGACCGTCGCACACCCAGAGTTCCTTTTCGTCCGGCGTGAGCCCGATACCGTGACTCGGACACCCGTGACGCTTCGGGACGCCGACCTTGAAGCCCTGCACCTCCACGCGGTGCAGTTTCTTGCCGGTGACGAGATCGCCCACCTCGAAGCCGAGGAGCCCGTTGATGTTCACGAAGCAGAGGGTCTGGCGTCCGTTAATGGTAAACGGCCGGATGGCCGCCGCAAACGGCCCGACTTCCCTGGCGATCGTGTGCGTCGACGTATCGGCGACGCGCAGAAACGGCGACCGGAGACCGGCCAGGTAGGCGAATTTTCCGTCGGCCCCGTAGAGGGTGTTGTGGGCACCGGAAGGGATGTCGATCCGCTTGATGATATCGCCCGAGAGCGCCTCGACCGCGAACCAGTGGTCCTTCTCGAGCGAGGGCAGGTACATCACCTTTCCGTCGGGCGAGAGGGCCATGCGATCGCAACCGCCTTCATAAGCCTTTTCCCACAGGATCTGATCCGTCCGCAAATCGAAGCAGGTGACAAACTGCAAGGTGCTCACGTAGAGCCGTCCGGTGGCGGCGCTCGCCACGACGCCCTTGACGTTGAGAGGCTTGCCTTGCGCGTTGAGGCCGCGGGCGGGGATGCGTTTGACGAACGCGTGATCACGATCGATGTCGAAGACGAGGAGGCCATGGCCGCCGCGTTCGAGATAATTGCGAATTCCGGGCACCGCAACATAGAGCAGGCGGCGCTCGGCCGACCGGGCGGAGGCGGCGTGAAGGGAGGAACTCAGAACGCCACTGCACACGGTGGCGGCGAGGGTCGAACGGAGGAAGTCTCGGCGAGAATGCGGGGGCAACGATCTCATGGGGCGAAGTTGACAGGGGTTAAAGCGGGGCTGCAGTTCAGTCCGTCAGGGTCGTGAGCGTTGCGGACGAAACGAGGAGAGCAAAGCCAAAGGTTACCTTATTCCAGACGCGAAGGCCTGAGCCACTGACGCGCACTTTGCCCGAATCGGGGGACGACAACTTTGGGGGCTGGTCACGAGGCGCGGAGCGAAGGTCGATCCGGCCGATTGGCGGTTGGCGATCGGGCAATAACGGAGCGGAGCGGCTCAACAAAAAGTATTGCACGCTCTGGACGACGGCAGGAGGCCGTGTACGATCATCGAAAGGGTAACGCACGATGATCGTGGTTTTAGTCGATGGCATCTGGGGCAAAGGCGTCGTTTTTGGCCGGCTCCGTGCTCGTTTGGAAGCGGAGGGCCACGTGTGCCTGGTGACCGCGTTGCAGCCAAGTAATGCCGCTCACGGGATTGCTGATCTCGCGGAGAAACTGAAACGCACCATCGACTCAGAGGTGGGCGCCGACGCTCCGTTGGCGATCATGGGGTTCAGCATGGGTTGTATTGTGGCGCGCATTTATTTGCAGCAGCTTGGAGGCATGCGTCGTACCGCGGCCTTCTTTGCCCTGTCCGGTCCGCATCAGGGAACCTGGACCGCCTACGGTGCCATCGGAAAAGGAGCCTGCGACCTGCGGCCGGGCAGCGCGCTGCTTCGAAGCTTGGATTCCACAGGAACCAAGTTTGGCGGCACGGCGCTATATACCTACTGGACGCCCTTTGATCTGATGATCGTTCCGGCCAGCAGCGCGCGGTGGCGCGGAGCGAAGACGCTCAGAGTCTGGACACCGCTGCATCGTTTTGTGCCGCTGAGCCGGCGCGTGCAGGAGGATATCGTTGAGCAACTCCGGCGGATCCGCGACAAAGGCAAGCCTCCGGGGAGACCGTTTTCCGATAACGACGACGGGAAATGAGGATCCGCAATCCTCTGCCCCCAGCAGGATCATGCGGTCAGAATGCCAGATCCGAAGTTTCGACCGGAATCGGGCGAGAAACCGGCAGATTCGAGGCCTGGCTAATTTCTTGGGATGAGGGTGAAATAATCGCTTGCGCTCGGCTTGGAATCCTTGCTTCTTCTCGCGCTCTTCCGCGCACCCGTAGCTCAATTGGATAGAGCGTCTGACTACGGATCAGAAGGTTTGGGGTTCGACTCCCTACGGGTGCACCAAGATTTTTTCCTGACGGAAGGTACGCGCTGGGCGGTACCGCCTCAACGGCGCGCATCTTCCGGAAATAGGGGAGCAGGGATTTGCCAATCGAATGAGTCCGTCATGCCGATCGTCGGGGTGCTGTTATTCTCAGGAATCGGTCTGGGACTGCGATTGCAACCGACCGTTGAAAACGCCGGTCGAGCAAGTCTGCGGAACGAGGTCGAACTCGTTGGCGTAAACCATGAGGCGCACCAGCGACTGCTGGTCGTCGGGATCGCCACCGACGTTGGTAAGCACGGCGAGGCGGGGCCTCCCGGCCCCGAGGCACGATCGGGCGCAGCCGAGGAGCAGGGTGAAGTGCAGACGAATCGCCTTCATGGTTGGGGGAGGAGCGCGCGCCGCCGCAGCCAGTCTTCGGCGCGTTGTGGCCATGAAGTTACCGGCTGGCTGGCGACGGCGCGCAGGCCGTAACCGTGGCCGCCGGTGTCGTAAACGTGCACCTCGGCGGAGCCGCCGGCCTTCTTCAAC
>JBBQEG010000534.1:0-3181 GCA_038320495.1 Opitutales bacterium
CGAGTTCGTGCGCAGCACGCAGGAGCAGGGCGGATTGATCACGTTGCAGGATCTCGATCAATGGCGCGTCAAAATCGAGGAGCCCGTGACGACGACCTACAAAGGCATCCAGGTTGCGAAGCTGACGCATTGGACACAGGGGCCCGCCATGTTGCAGGCGTTGAACCTGCTCGAGAATACCGATCTCGTCGCGATGGGCTATAACAGTACGCGCTATATTCACACGCTGTATCAAACCATGAACCTCGCGTTTGCGGACCGCGATTTCTATTACGGCGATCCGGATTTCCCGCCCATGGAGCCCATCCGCGGATTGCTGTCGAAGGAGTACGCGCGGGCGCGTTTCGACACGATCAATTGGACCAGGAACGATCCCAAGGTGCGCCCGGGTGATCCGTATCCTTTCCAGGGCGGAACCAATCCGTTTACCGACCTTCTAAAAAAGTGGGAGCCGCAGCAGCCGAAATCCGCGGGTGGTCCGGCGGGATTCCAAGTCTCGGCCCTGTCGCGCGATGAAGGATTTCATGCGGGCACCACCTCGATTCAGGCCGCGGATGCGGAAGGCTGGGTGGTGTCGGTGACGCCGAGTGGCGGCTGGATTCCCGCGGTGATTGCGGGCTCGACCGGCATGGGATTATCGCAGCGGATGCAGAGTTTTGTTTTCGATCCGGCGATGAATCCGTTCAACGTGATCGAGCCGGGCAAGCGTCCGCGGGTGACGCTGACGCCGACATTGGCGCTCAAGGATGGGAAGCCGTTTCTCGCGTTCTCCGTGCAGGGCGGCGACTCGCAGGATCAGAATCTCCTGCAGTTTTTTCTCAACGTAGTGGAATTTGGAATGACTGTGCAGCAGGCGGCGGAATCAGCAGGCATTGTGAGTTATCAGATGCATTCCTCATTTGATGACCATCGCTCGGAGCCGGGACGGTTGGTCGTGCGGACGGATGTGCCGCCGTGGGTTCGGGCGGACCTCACCCGTATGGGTTATCGCGTGGAGACGGCGGCGCGGACTTCGGGGCCGGTCACGGCGATTTTAATCGATCACGAGCGCGGCACGTTTCAGGGCGCCGCCTCGGATTTCGGTGAGGACTCTGGAATCGCCTGGTAAGCGGACTGCTCTGCCTGACCGCGCCTCAATCCCGGTGGCGCAGGGCCTGGAGGATGTTGAGCGAGTGGTTTCCGATGCTCTCCATGTTGGTGAGGATATCGATATAGAGCATTTCCGCTTTCACCACATCACCGCTCTCGCGCATGCGCCGCATCGACTCGCGGCGAAGATCCTTGCGGACTTCGTCGATTCGCCCTTCGAGGAGATAGGCCGTATCCATGTCGGCGGCCGCGATTGGTGTCGTTAAGCGGGTCGAGTAGAAATCCATGAACTGCAATAGCAGCCGTGAAAACTGGCGGACCTGCTCGAGGGTCTCGGGGGGCAGTTCGCGTTTTTTGCGGTACTTGCGTTCCGCCAGCATGACGAGCCGGTAACCGGAGTCGCACATGTCCTCGAGTTCTGCGACGACGCGGATGAGGCCGGTCACCTTCGCCATCGTCGAATCGCTCACGCTCGCTGACGAACACTTGAGAAGGTAGTCGGTGGTCTCGAAGGCGAGTCGGTCGCTCTCCTCTTCGAGCGTCTTCAAATAGCGGACGCGATCGCTAAGATCGGTGTTGGGCTGTTCGAGCAGCTCGATAAAGCCGGTGACCAACTCGCGGGTGAGATCGCCCATGCGTTGGACGTCTCTCTCTGCTTCGGCAATATTCAGTTCGCCGGTGCGGGGGATGAAGGCAGAATCGAACGTAAGATGCTCGACGCCTCTTTTGGGAGGCTCCGACGGGATGAGCCGTTGCACCAATCGGGCCAGATGTGGCACGAAGCCAATTTGCAATACGATGTTACTGAGGTTGAACAACGAATGAAAAGCGGCCATTGCGAGGGGGATATGTTCAGGCAGGCTGGTGTCACCCGGCATGATGGAGTCGACCACCCGAATGGCGGGTCGGAAGAGCGCGATCGCCCAGGTGACTCCGATTACATTGAACAGGAAATGAGCCAGGGCGGCTCGCTTAGCGGTCGCATTGGCACCGAGGGCTGCTAGATTGGCGGTAATGGTGGTGCCGACGTTTTCACCGAGAATGATCGCGGCGGCTGAAGGGTAATCGATCCAGCCCTTGTAGGCCATCGTGATGGTGATCGCACCGGCGACGGACGACGATTGCACGATGATCGTGAGCACGGTGCCGAAGGCAAAAAAGAAGAAGACCGAGAAAATCCCGTGACCGGTTAGATTCTGAATGAACGAAAGGGCTTCCGGGTTTTCGCGCAGATCCGGGACTGCGTCCTTGAGGAACATCAGCCCAAGGAAGAGCAAGCCGAAGCCGATGAGGAATTCTCCGGTGTCCCGAAGTTTGGGTCGCCGGGAAAATACCAACGGCACCGCCACACCAATAATCGGGAGCGCGATTGAGGAGATGCTGAACTTGAACCCCAAATACGAAACCAGCCAGAAAGTCGTCGTGGTGCCGAGATTGGCCCCCATGATCATGCCGATCGATTCGACCAGCGTGAGGAGTCCCGCATTGACGAAGCTCACAATCATCACGGTCGAGGCCGAGGAGGACTGTACGAGACACGTGACCGCAAACCCACTCGCCACGCCCGCGAAGCGATTCGCGGTCAAGGCGCGCATCATCGCGCGAAGTTTGTCTCCCGAGACCTTTTGCAGCGCCTCACTCATGACGCGCATGCCAAAGAGGAACATCCCCAGTGCCCCCAGAATCTCGAAGATTGTGCCAATCATGTGACGATCAGCGTGGGAGAGCCGGTGGGCAAAATGCAAGGATGCGTCGTGGCATCCGGTTATTCGTCCGAGATACGATGCGATGGGGCGTGACCGGATCCGCCAAGACCACCGTCACGCGTCTCGCCATCCAAGGCCGTTGTTGCGCCGTTACGGCGCAATCGGCGAGAATTCCCCGCCCGTAGCTGAAGGCCGCGTCAAACTAACGGGCGACGGCCAACTGCGCCTGCGCCTACGGCGTGCGCACGACTGCCAGCGCTCGGTGCAGGGCGGTGGAGGCCGCCGCGCACGCCGCTTCATTGTCCAGCGCGTTGAGTGCCTGATTAAAGGGTTCGGGACGAATGGGGCCATCGTAGCCGATGGCGACAAGCGCGCGAAGAAAGGAG
>JBBQEG010000535.1:0-3172 GCA_038320495.1 Opitutales bacterium
ATTTTTCTCACCACCGGCATCGCGGGAGCGGGCGCGGCGGAAGGCGTGTCGTTGCGCGCGATGGCGTTTGATGAAGCGACGGGGCGGGCGCTTTGGGAGACGGAGGTGTTTGCCGCGTCGGAGGCGAGCGTGCAGCCGACGCATGCCAAGAACAGTCCAGCGAGCCCTACGCCCATCATCGACGGGGACCGCGTTTATGTGCACTTCGGGCATCACGGGACGGCGTGTCTCGACCTGAACGGCAAGATCCTGTGGCGAAACAACCGCCTGAGCTACGATCCGGTGCATGGCAGTGGCGGGTCGCCGGCGTTGGTGGGCGACCGGTTGATCATCAACGCCGACGGTGCGAAGGATCCGTTTGTGGCAGCGCTGGATAAAGCGAGTGGCGAGGTGCTCTGGAAAGTGCCGCGGACCGCGACGGTGCGGCAGAACTTTTCGTTCGCGACACCGCTTGTCATCAGCGTGAACGGCCAAACGCAAATCATCACGCCGGGCAGCGGCGCGGTGTCGGCGCTGGACCCGAAGGACGGGCGGGAAATCTGGCGCGCGCGCTACGGGAGCGGTTACTCGGTCGTGCCGCGGCCGGTGTTTGCGCATGGTTTGGTTTTTGTCGCGACGGGTTACGGACGCGCCGATCTGCTGGCGATCCGCGTCGATGGTGAAGGGGACGTCACGGATACGCATATTGCATGGCGGGTAACCAAGGGGGCGCCGCTGACGCCGTCGGTCGTGGTGGTGGGCGACGAACTCTACGCCGTGGCGGATATCGGATTGGCGAGTTGTTTCGATGCGCGCTCGGGAACGTTGCACTGGCAGGAGCGGATCGAAGGCAATTACTCGTCGTCGCCGGTGGCGGCGGACGGGAAAATCTATTTCCAAAACGAGAACGGCACCGGCACCGTGGTGAAGGCGTCACGTGAATTCGTGAAATTGGCCGAGAACAAACTCGATGAGCGATCGCTCGCTTCTTATGCGGTGGCAGACGGAGCGCTGTATATACGGACCGCGGGTCACCTGTATAGAATCGGGCGCGGCGGCAGTGCTGGTGCGACGGGCGGGGAATGACCTTGGCGGCGGGCGGCGTCCAGCAGCCAGCCGGCGAGGAGTGCGACCAAGATCCAGTTCATGGGCTGGGTGGCGTAACGCCAGACCGTGGGCAGGAGCGGCGGTAGGTATTGAATCCAAAGATTCAATACCAAACAATACAGGCCATCCAGCCAGACATTGAGCAGCAGCAAACCCAGAGCGATTTTGGCCAGGGTGGGGTGTCGCCCTTGGACGCGGAGCGACCACAGCCAGGGGCAGAGCCACAACGCGAAGATCCAGCGATAGGCGAAGCTCGTGCCGGCCAGGAAACAGCCGGTCAGGATCAGCGCACCGACGGCGAACATCCAGCGATCTCCTTCGGTTCCTCGGTTGGGGTCGCCCAGTCCGACGGTTAACTGTTGGCGCACCAGCCACGCTGCGGCCAAGGCAAGCGCGGTGGTGGAAAGCAGGAGCGTCGTTGCGCCGCCGAGGTTCAAGTCACGCCAGATGATGGGCGCGCCGAAAAGATAGATCGAATCGGGAAAAGGAAAAACGCCCCGGGCCATGGCCGCGCGCTCTGACCACAGGACGAGTAGCGCGATGGCACCGGCGCCACCGGCGAGCCACAGCCCGCGCTGGGTGGGGCGCACGAGGAGGGCGAGGGAAACGAGAGCGACGAACGGATAATATTTCAGGCCGGTGGCGACGATCAAGGCACCGGCCAGCAGCAGGGTTTTCCAGGAAGCCGGAGGTCCACGCAGGAGCAGTAGTGGGGTTCCGATGACGATGAAAATCACGAGATCATTATTCGCCCGATTCACCGCGAAGAGAAACGGAGGCGATAGCATCAACAGAGCGGCCCACGCGGCCTGCGGAAAGGATCGGGGGCGGACGCTCGCGATTCCCACTGTAATAAAACCCAGAACGCACACGCTGCCGAAGAGGAAGTTATCGGCCCGCGTGAGCCCGAGGCGGCCGAGTTCGAGCCACCACACGGAATAGACATGGCCGCGGCCGAGACGATCGAATGGGATCGGGTCGAAGGGATTCAATCCGGCGGCCACCGCATCATTTGCCGCGAGGATGATATAAGAATCCAGAAACCAATGGCCGTAATCGAGAATACCCAAGGCCGGCAGCAACCCTGGGGCGAGTACGATGGCGCAACATCCGGCGGCGACGAGCGCGGCCAGCAGCCAAGTGGGGCTGAGTCGCGGGTGCGGGACTACGGTGGGGGTGCCCGGACCCATCTTCATGGGGACACCGGACGAGGAACAAGCAGGAATGCCTGTATCACTTTGGGGCCGGTTGGGCCTGGATGTCATAGCAATAAAGGGTGTCGTGGAAACGTAGATACAGTCGGCCGTTGAGAATGACGGGATGCGTCCAGGCATCGCGATCCCGCGGGGTCGCCAGCCGGAAGCGGCCCTCGACCGCGAATTGCGTGTCGGCGTCGCGGAGGAGGTGCATCCATCCGTCCTCGGTCAAAGCGTAGAGGCGGTTGTCGGCGAGCAGGACGGAACCTTTGACCATCTCGGGTTCTTCATACAGGACCTTTCCGGTCGCGGCATCGATGGCGGCCCACCCGCCGCGCCGGGGATAATACGAGCCGAAGAAGCGGCCGTTCTGATACACGACCCCGCCGTGAGCGGTGTCGAGTTTCGTGGTCCAGAGATCTTCCACCCCGACTTTTCCGCCGGGCTGGGCGGGGGCCGTGAGTCGATGGAGCGCGCCGGGTTGCGCGAGCGGAGCCGTCATGAAGATCCTGTCCCCGGCCAACACCGGCATCATGGCCAGCACCGAATAGGGCGTCGGCCGGCGCCGAGTCCATTGGAGTTCGCCGGTGTCGGCGTTGGCGCAATAGAGATGGCGTTGCGACGACCCGATGATCAAGCGGCGGCCGGCGAAGCTGACCAGAATGGGCGAGCCGTAGCCGGGGTTGTCGGCAGAGCCATCGCCTTCAACATCGAGCAGGGGTTCGCTTTTCCAGAGAACAGTGCCGGTCACCTGGTCGAAGGCCACGAGCAGGGCGTCGCGTCCGCCGGCGGTGACGTAGACGGCGCGCTCATCCACGAGCAGGCATTCGCTGATGCCCCAGCGGATGTTCTCGCCGCGAAAGCGTTCGAGCACGTTGACGGACCAGAGT
>JBBQEG010000536.1:0-3162 GCA_038320495.1 Opitutales bacterium
GACGCTTTACATCCGACAAGCGGCGCGCACGCTCGATCGCGTGAAAAGGATTCTGGTCATCGATGACGACGCGCGGCTGCGGGAACATTACGTGGAATTACTGCGCTTGGATGGTTACGAGATCGCCGAAGCGAGAAATGGCCGTGAGGGCGTTGACGAAGCCCGACGCAATCCTCCGGATTTGGTCATTTGCGATATCACGATGCCGGAAATGAACGGACACCGCGTGCTGGAAGCATTGCGCAGCGAACCGCGGACCGCGCATCTGCCCTTTGTGTTTCTCACCGGATGGAACGAGCAGGAGGATGTGCGGACGGGCATGAATCTCGGCGCTGACGATTATCTCACAAAGCCCGTGGTTCCGGCCGAGCTGTCCGCGGCGGTGCGCGCGCGGCTGCGTCGGGCGGCGCTTTCAGCCGCCGCTTCCCCGCGGGCAGGGGCGGTCCGCTATGAGGATCAATCCCCGTCTCAACTCGAGTCACTCGGGCTTACCCCGCGTGAAGCCGAGGTGCTGTTCTGGATCGCACGGGGGAAGACGAATGACGAGATCGCGACCGTCCTCGGCATCGGTCTCACAACCGTGAAAAAACATCTCGAGAGCACCTACGCCAAGCTGGGCGTCGAGAACCGCACGTCCGCCGCCGCCATGGCGCTGGAGCGGATGAATTAACAGCCCCAAGGTGACACAGACATTCCTGTCTGTGATCGGCGGATCGAAACCTACCAGACAGCAACAGACAGGAATGTCTGTATTACCTTCGAGCCTCGGAGCCGAAGCGCGTCCCGAAGAAATCGCCCGGCAGCCATTCTGGCGCCACCGCGTCATCTGCGATCGTCTGCGTGAGTTCCACCGCGATTTCCACGAACCCAGCTGCGGATTCCCAGTGAATCGGTTGGGACAGATCATCCGAAGGCTTATGATAATGCATCCGCCGGAAGGTGGCCTCGCGCGCAGCGAGATCGATCGATGGATCAAGCGAGCGCTGCCCTGACTTCAGGTACAAAGCGGGAACGCCCGTGCGCACGAACGGATACTGATCGCTTCGGACAAAGACGACTTCGTCGGGTTGAGCGTCTGCACTCACGGTAAAGCCCACGCGCGCCGCGGCCCGCTGGAGCAGCGCGCCGAGCGTTGAATGCTCCGCGCCGATTCCGATCACGTCGCGGGTCGGACCCAGGATTACCGGCATGTCGAGATTCAGATTGGCGGCGAAACGCTGCACGCGTTCCGGACGGTGCCGCGCGAGATGATAGGCCCCGAGCAATCCTTTTTCCTCCGCGGTCAACGCCGCGAACAGCACCGGCCGACGCAGCCGTGGGCCGGAGGCGAGCTCTTCCGCCACGGCGAGCATCACCGCCGTGCCGAGCGCGTTGTCGAGCGCCCCGTTGTAGATCGCATCGCCATCAACCGGCTGGCCGATCCCGAGATGGTCCAAATGCGAGGTGATGACGAGCGGTTCACGCGCCATCGTCGGATCGCTGCCCGGCAGCCAGGCGAGGACGTTCGCGCTGGTGGCATCCGTGACCGCAGCCTGTCCCGCAATCAGCACCTCGACGCCGAGCTCGAAGGCCTGGGGCTCGCCACGTTCTGACGCGGCGAAAACAGCGTTGATCGGGGTCGGTGCGTGTTGGAACAAAGCGCTCGCCGCGGAGCGGCTCACACTGGCCGCCGCGCGAATCTGCGGGAACGCTTCAAACAAGGTTCCGTCCGGCTCCACCAGCCGCATCGACGGAAACCGCGCGCGATTCGCCGCCACGGCCCAAGGCGTGCGTTTCTCCTCCACTGGCGTATTGACGGTGATGATACCAATGGCGCCCCGCCGGACCAGTTCGGCCGTTTTCTGCCGCGAGTAGTGCGCCCGGGCCGTCGCCGGCAGGCGGGTGGGCGAACCGGCGAGGACGACCGCAATCTTTCCCTGCACATCGATTCCGCCTGCGAAATCATCGTATCCAAATTCTGGAGCGTGAATGCCGAAGCCGACGAAACTTGCCGGCGCGGTGATCTCGGCGGAGTCCTCCGCAGCCGCTGGTCGTGCGATCGCATCCGTCAGCATCACAAGCGCTGTCTCGCCGCTCGCATGCCGGATGACGACACGGCCGGCGTCGATGTTGAGTCGTGATTCGCGAAACGACA
Source organism: Opitutales bacterium (assembly GCA_038320495.1). Lineage (GTDB taxonomy): Bacteria > Verrucomicrobiota > Verrucomicrobiia > Opitutales > Opitutaceae > ER46. The sequence goes on from JBBQEG010000536.1 coordinate 2,135, forward strand.
TCGGCTGCAAATAGCCTTTCGTGCCGGCAGGTTCGAGCCCGAGTCGGTTGAACTGCGCGATCACGTAGGCCATCGCAAGTTCGTGTCCGCGGGTGCCCGCGCCGCGGCCTTCCAGCAGGTCATCGGCGAGAAACGCGACATGGGCGCGAACCCGGCGTTCGTGCGCATTCGGGGCGGCGGAACCGGTCGACGAAAGCAGCGCGGCGAAAGCCAACAAGTGGGCGAGGGAGGAAAGGAGGCGGATCATGACAGGTCTGCGGGACGATGAGAGAGCAGGGAGTGACCGGAAGGAGCGGGCGAACATTTTCCGGGCGATGCCTCGCGGCAAGCGGCGTCAATCCGACGCGTCGCGAAGCAAGCGATCGCAGAGGGCGATGAGTTCGGCGCGCAGCGGTTCGCCGCGGTTGCTGAAGGCGCGTTGGTGCCGCTCGTAGTCGGCCCGACCGGTGGTCGTTTCAATCGGGATCGGGGCAAACCCCAAGGCGCGCAGATCATAAGGACTGGCGCGCATATCGATCTCGCGAATATCCCGGGCGAGTTCGAAACAGTTGGCAAGCAGTTCGCCGGGCGAGAATGGGGCGAGCTTGAAAGCCCACTTGTAGAGATCCATGTTGGCGTGCAGGCAGCCGCGTTGTTCGATCTGGGCGGCATCGCCGCGGACGGGTTGGAGCTTGTTGAGCGGCCGCGCCGCCGCGGTAAAGAAACGAAACGCGTCGAAATGCGTGCAGCAAATCGCGTTCGCCGCGATGATCCGGGCGAGTTCGTCCGGAGCGAAACGGAGCGGATACGCGTTGTGCCGCACTTCGTCCGGCGTTTGTCGATACACCATGGCCCACTCGTGGAGCCCGAAGCATCCGAAGAACGCGGGCCGGAATTGCATCCCGGCAAGCAGGCCGCGCAGCCAGCGCACGGTCTCGCGCCGATGCGCGGGCAACGTGGCCGGATCGATCATGACGCCGTCGGAGGTCTCGCGATATTCCGGCCAACGCAGAAACTCCCGGGCGGTTTCGCCGCCCAGTGCCACGTCA
>JBBQEG010000537.1:0-3139 GCA_038320495.1 Opitutales bacterium
GCGGGCATGAAGCCGGTGCCCCAGTTGCGAGTGCCGTTGATCACTTCCTTTTCGCTGTCCTTGATCACGACAAAGCCCGGCAGATTCCGGTTCTCGGTGCCGATCCCGTACGAGACCCACGCGCCGAGCGACGGACGCCCGCCAAACACCGAGCCGGTGTTCATCTGGCAGACGCCACCGGCATGGTTGATGCCATCGGAGACGCACGACTTGATCACTGCGAGGTCGTCAGCGTGCGTCGCCACCTGCGGGAACCAATCCGAGATCCAGAGTCCGCTTTTGCCGTGCTGTTTCCACGCGCGCTTTGAGCCGAGGATCGGATTGCCCGCCTCGCCCATCGCGAGCACCGGCTCCTTGAAACTGGGAGGCAGCTTCTGGCCGTGCATTTCGTTTAGCAGCGGCTTGTAGTCGAACGTATCCAGATGGCTGGGACCGCCCTCCATGAAGAGGAAGATGACATTCTTCGCCCGGCCGGCGCGCGCCGGCAGTCGGGTCGCTCCGGTCGGGAGCGCGCTGCTCGCCCCGAACATCGGTTGCCCGAGCATGGCTGATAAGGCGACGGCCCCGAAGCCGCAGCCGGCCGTGCGCAGAAAATCACGACGCGACGTGACGGGGGTGTAATTGTGGCAGGGCATGGGGTGGGTCGGGAAATTTAAGATTCAAGCCCGCGAGACTCGATCCTTCGAATCCGGCATTGGCCAGGGGCTCAGTGCAGGTAGATGAATTCGTTGGAATTCAGCAGCACATGTCCGAGATCGGCCAGTGCGCGGACGCGAGGGTCGCGGCTTTCAGCGTTGTTCGTGCCGCCGGCCCAGGTGAACGATTCCGGCAGGTTTTCCGCCGCGCGCCAGATGAATCCATAGCCCGACCAGTCGCGTGGGTTCGAAACTAACGCGTCGGATGCAACGGTGGGGGCTCCGGAATAAATCCGAACTGCGTCGATCCGCCCGTCAAACTGATGAGGCGAGCGCCGCGAGAGGCCGCCGATCACCGGCTGGCCTTGACCGATCCCGAGCTTGCCGACCACGCCGTGTTTGACGGTGGCGGTGCGCGCCGGGGCATTGGGCTCGCTCAGATCGCGGACGATGAACGTGGCGGTGTGATCTGTGCAGGAAACGGTGGCCACAACGTGGTACGGGCGTTGCAAATCAAGGTGGAGCCCCGAGGCGAGAACCTCGTAGGTCGTGTTCATGTTCTCATCCTCGCCGACGAGTTGGACGATTAAGTTCCGCGGCTTGAAGGCCGACTTCGCGCCAGTGACGCCGACGCTCCAGCCATGCGATTCGATCGCGTTCTTGTCGCCGTTCCAGCGTGAAGCGATCGTGCGTACGGAAGCGCCGGTATCGACGCTTTCGACCGTGATGATCGCCTCGACCGTGAAGTCATCCCCTTCACGCGGAGCAGCGCGCGCGAGGAGGCGTTCCTGCGGCGTGTTTTCATGAAATACGCCTACATCGGAGGCCTCGAGCGGGAGCGCGGGCGCATCGGGCAGTGGCTTGTCGCTCGCGATGCGTTGGGCGATGAACGCTTCGGCGAGTTGCCGTTCCTCCGGTTCAGGTGGGCGGCCCAGCGTCGCGTGCCAGGTAGCGTCGAGCGTGGGTGCGGCGCTCGCAAGCTGACGCGCGCGAGCGATGGTCCATTCGCCGTTCAGGAAGAGCAGCGCCTGCAAGGGCGTCGCGGTGCGCTGACGTTCGGCGATGCTCGAGAACCCCGCGGGCGCATCGAGACTGCGCAGGATCTCGTTCTGATTGTTGCGCTTCTTGATCGTGTAGATCGAGCGGCGGGCGGAGGTGTTGGCCTCTTGGGAGGGGCCGCCTTCCGTGAGTTCGAGTTCGCCCGTGGCCGCGAGGATCGCATCGCGCGCCTGTTCGGCATCGAGCCGACGTGGGCTGTAACGCCAGAGGTATTTATTGTCGGGATCGACCAGCGCGGCTTGCTCGGATGTGTGCCGGGCCGTCTGCTGGTAGGTAGCGGACAGCAGGATGTCCCGATGTAGCGCTTTAATGCTCCAGCCGCCGGCGACAAAACGACGCGTTAACCAATCGAGCAATTCGGGATGCGTGGGCGCTTCGCCGAGACGGCCGAGATCATTGGGGACGCCCGCGAGACCGCGGCCGAAATGATATTGCCAAACGCGATTCACGATCACGCGGGTCGAGAGCGGATTGTCGGGCTGCGTGATCCAGTGGGCGAGCGCAGTGCGGCGGCCGGTGGACTCGGGCTGCGGCGTGATGGCCGGCGCATTGGGATCGAGTAAACTGAGGAAACCAGGTGCGACCTCCACGTCGCCTTTGCGTGATTTCATGCGCGTGACCGGCGCCTTCGGCCCGGCGTCCGTGGCGACGAAAGCCTCCAGCAACGGCGCGGGCTTCAAGTGCTCAAATGATTTCAGCTTCGCTTCCAACTCGAGGTGGCGTGCCTTGGATTCCGGCGTCTTCAACGCCTTCAGGGGATCGAAACGTTCGTATTCGTATTCAATTTGTCGATTCGCGATCGCGGCGAGAATCCGTTCGTGCGGCGCGCGCTCCGCGTACGACTTGTCGATCATCGCGCGGATCTCTGCGGAGAAACGATCGTAAGCGCGCTTCACCATCTTCTCGAGGTCAGGATGGGTGAGCGCGTCCATTTCGGCGCGGATGTCGGCGGTCGCGTTCTCCCACACCTTGAGCTTCTCCGCGTGTTGGGCGGATTCGGCTGCGGTCGCGAGTTTCAGATCCGTTCGCCAGAGGACCGGTTCGAAAAAGGCGCGCAGGCTGAAATAATCCTTCTGCAAAATGGGATCGAATTTGTGGTCATGACAGCGGGCGCAACCCATGCTGAGGCCAAGAAAGACTTCGCCGGCGTTGTCCGTCATGTCGTTGAGCATCAGCTCGGCCTGACCGTGGACATCCCGCTGATTCCACTCGTAGACGGGATTCCGCAAATATGAGGTCGCGATTAAAATTTCCGGATCATCGGGCGCGATCTCATCGCCCGCGAGTTGCTCACGCACGAAGCGATCGTAGGGCTTGTCGGTGTTGAAGCTCTTGATGACATAGTCGCGATACGCCCACGCGCCGGGACGATAGAAATCCGCGCGATAGCCGTCGCTCTCCGAGTAGCGGACGAGGTCGAGCCAGTGCTGTGCCCAGCGTTCTCC
>JBBQEG010000538.1:0-3127 GCA_038320495.1 Opitutales bacterium
AGTTTCGCGGTCAGCTCGGGCGATTGCTCGCGGGCCCGGGTGACAGCAATGCGGCGGCCGGAAAGGGAGGATGAAGAAGCCATTGATTAACGATCGGAGGGAGCGACGCACTCTCAGACCCGAAGGGCGACGAGAGGAGCGCACAATAATCCCTTACTTTAAACCAAAGTGCTGCAGAATGCGCGCGGCGGTTTCGACCGGCGCAGCGTAGTCCTCATTTGTGAGCGGAACGCTGCGCAGTCCCGTGGTCTCGTGATAGAGATAGAGCGTATCCGGCGTGGCGTGAGCCCCAAACGCCGTGTGGCAGCCGCCGCCGAGCGCTGTCTGAAAGGCGCGCTCCAGCGTGACTTCGCGCATCGTGGCCGCATCGAAAATCGCCCCGAACTTGGCCGCGTCGAGTTCGCGGCATTGAATGGCGATCGCGCCCTGTCCCACGGCGGGAACCATCTGGTCAAAGGTCAACGGGGCGAATTCCACGCCGGGCCATTCTTCGATGCCCAAGCGCTTGAGCCCGGCGGCGGCGAGAATCGTCCCATCCGCGACGTGCAACTCGCCGATCTTCTTCAGGCGCGTATCCACATTGCCCCGAATTTCCGTGAACTCCACGTCGGGAAAAATCAGTTTCACCTGCAAACGCCGCCGCGGACTGCCGGTTGCGATCGTCTTCGGCGTTTCCACCCCGGTGTGCAGGATGAGCACGTCACGCGTATCCGCGCGCGGCATATAACCGCCGATCGCGAGCCCCTCCGGCATGTCTCCGGGAAGATCCTTCGTGCTGTGCACCGCGACGTCGGCCTCACCACGAAGCAACGCCTGTTCGAGTTCACTCGTGAACAACCCCTTGCCGCCGCGTTTCTCCAAGGACCACTCGGTTTGCTTGTCGCCGGTGGTGACGATCTTGAGCAGCTCGGTTTCAACGCCGAGTTGATTGCGCAAGTGAGCCGCCACCATCTCGGTCTGAGCCAAAGCCAGCGGACTTTTTCTTGTAGCCAAAACCAATTTCATAAGGCGATCAGACCGGGTGGGAGCGCCGGAGTCGGCGCGGGTTTAACGAAAGAAAACTCAACTCAGGAGCGGCACGTCCGCGCACATGTTTCGGCGGGAGGGTAAGACGGAGCAGAGATCGTCAACGTGGATCCGGACGGCAAACATGAGCGGGAGTAGCGGAAAAACAGAAGGCGCAGAGAGCAAGTCTCTGCGCCTCAGAAGGCTTTTCATACCCATTCCGGCTGCGCAGATCCTCAGGAATAGGATGCCTGCACGCCCTTGAGATTCTTCTTGGTCATCCAAGGCATCATCGAGCGAAGGTAGGTTCCGGTCTTTTCGATCGGATGGTTCTCCCCGGCTTTGAGGAGCTTGTTATAGTTCTTCAGGCCGCCCTTGTACTCCTTCACCCATTCCTTGGTGAATTTGCCGGACTGAATTTCCTTCAGGATCTTTTTCATCTCGGCCTTGGTCTTCTTGTTCACGATGCGAGGACCTCGGGTGATGTCACCAAACTTGGCGGTCTCGGAGATCGAGAAACGCATGCCGGCGATACCGCTCTCGTACATGAGATCACAGATGAGCTTCAGCTCGTGGAGACACTCGAAATACGCCATCTCGGGCTGATATCCGGCCTCGACCAAGGTTTCAAAACCGGCCTGCACCAGCGCGCTCGCGCCACCGCAAAGAACGGCTTGCTCGCCGAAGAGATCGGTCTCGGTTTCTTCCTTGAAGGAGGTCTGCAACACACCCGCGCGGGTCGAGCCAATGCCTTTGGCCCAGGCCAAAGCGATTTTCTTGGCCTTCTTCGACTTGTCTTGAGCGACCGCGATGAGCGCCGGCATACCCTTGCCTTCGGCATAGAGGCGACGGACCATGTGACCCGGGCCCTTGGGAGCGACCATGATACAGTCGATGTCCTTGTGGAGCTTGATCAGACCGAAGTGAACGCCAAGTCCGTGGGAGAACAACAGGGTCTTGCCCTTGGCGAGATTGGGGAGGATGTCCTGCTCGTAAACGTCCGCCTGCTTCATATCGGGCAGCGCGACCATGATCACGTCCGCACGACGCACCGCTTCCGCGGTGTCGACGACTTCGAAGCCGTGTTGCTCCGCGACGGCGCGTGACTTGGAACCCGGATAAAGGCCGATGATGACCTTACAGCCGCTATCCTTGAGGTTCAGCGCGTGGGCATGGCCTTGGGAACCGTAGCCGAGGACGGCGAGGGTTTTGTTGGCGAACACGCCGAGATCGGCGTCTTTATCGGTGTAGACTTTGGCGGGCATGGTTTGGAAAAAGTTGAAAGATGTACGAGTGGCGGGGCGTTGGGGTGAGTTCAGCGGTGAGCGTTGAGAGTGTCGGAGTGGAGACGGATGGCGTGCTGAAAATTGAAAGCGGGCGGTGCGCTCGGTTTTTCAATCCCTCAACCCACATCGCTCAACATCGTGTTTCTCTTTAGCGCTTCAGCGCGAGACGGCCGGTGCGGGCGAGTTCGATGATGCCAAAGGGTTCGAGCAGGCCGAGGATCGCGTTGACCTTTTCGTCGTCGCCGGTCGCTTCGATGATCACGAAGTCTTGGGCAAGATGAACGATCTTGGCGCGGAAGATCTCTTTGATCTGAAGAATCTCGGGGCGGGATCTGGCGTCGGCGCGCACCTTGACCAGGATCAACTCCCGGTTGACGGCCTGCCCTTCGGTGAAGTCGAGGACCTCGACGACGTTGACGAGCTTCCGGAGCTGTTTGATGCAGAGGTCGAGCTGAACGTCGTCACCCTTGAGGACAGCGGTGATACGGGACAGCGACGCGTCATGCGTGGGTGCGACATTGAGCGAGTCGATGTTGAAGCCGCGGCCGGAAAACATTCCGGAGACGCGCGCCAAAACGCCAAACTTGTTCTCAACGAGGACGGAAACGGTATGTCGCATGAAGGATGGAGTGACGAATAATCGGGAAGCGGATACTAAACTCGACCGCCTTTCGCCCTCCGCTGCGCTGCGAGAGAAAGGTGGTGGACGCTGAGGGACTCGAACCCCCGACACCCTCGGTGTAAGCGAGGTGCTCTAACCAACTGAGCTAAGCGTCCGAGCCGAAGGGAGAAAAAAGCCTACCGCACCCCACTATGACAAGGAATTATTCCGGTAT
>JBBQEG010000539.1:0-3104 GCA_038320495.1 Opitutales bacterium
GCCGTGATGGTTGCTTATATTGGCATGCTGGGAGGCGATGACCCGGTGGCGCGACTCACGTTTGCGAAACACCTTTTGACGGCGTCGGTGATGTCGGCGCCGGCGGCCTTGCTCATCGCCAAGATTCTCGAACCTCAAACCGAGACCGTTGATCGCAACCTCGCCGTGCCGCGCGAAAAAATCGGCTCCAATGCGCTCGATGCCATTGCCAACGGCACGACCGACGGCCTGCGCCTCGCCATCAATGTCGGCGCGATGCTTCTCGTGTTTACCGCCCTGGTCGCGTTTTTCAACTGGATCCTCTCTGCAGGCTTGGGAGGATGGACCGGACTCAACGGTTGGATTCAAGAGTCGACCTCGGGTCGTTACGCGGAGTTGTCCCTGCAATATATCTTCGGACTACTTTTCGCGCCTCTGGCCTGGCTGATGGGCATTGATACCCAGCTCTTGATCGCCGGTCAGATCATCGGCGAAAAAACGGTCCTCAACGAATTCTACGCCTACGGCACGCTCGCCCAGATGAAAACGGCGGGGACGCTGACCGATGTACGGGCGCAAATTATCCTGACGTATGCGCTGTGCGGATTTTCCAATATTGCATCGATCGGAATTCAGATCGGCGGGATCGGCGCCCTCGCCCCGAATCAGCGCGGCACCCTGGCCCAGCTCGGATTGAAGGCCCTGCTCGGTGGGAGCCTTGCCTGCTTTATGACAGCATGCGTGGCCTCGATGCTGATCTGATCTGGTCCGGACTGATCTGGCCGGGTCTCATCACGGAGGCGCATTGAAGACCCAGCGTCCCGGCCCGTCGCGTTCCAGCGGCGGGAGCACACGTGGCGCGAGCGTTCTCCGTTGAATCAATCTCGACCTTTGGCGTCAGCGCGCCTTTGAAATGCAGGGTTGATTCCTTCCGCCGCTTGTCGGTGGTCCCCTTCCCCCGCCCCTGATCCCATGAATGCTTCCGTCTTCAGCCGCGCATGCGTCCTGCTGGTCTGTTTAGTATCCAGCAACCTGATTCAGATCGACGCCGCCCCAGCAACCCCACGACCCAACTTCGTCGTCATTTTGTGCGATGATCTTGGATACGGCGACCTTGGTGCCTACGGTCACCCGATCATCGAGACTCCGGTGCTCGACCGCCTGGCGGCATCAGGAATTCGGTTCACGAGCGCCTATTCCGCGGCTCCGGTCTGTTCGCCGTCCCGAGTTGGACTGCTGACGGGGCGCAGTCCCAACCGTGCCGGCGTCTTCGATTGGATTCCTGAGGCGAGGAATGCCGCGTCGGCCAAAGATTCCCGGCATCTGGTGCATCTGCGCCGGGAGGAGGTCACGTTGCCCGGCCTCTTGAAACAGGCCGGCTATGCGACGGCCATGGCAGGTAAATGGCACGGCAATGCGCGCTTCAATGATCCCGCGCAGGCGCAACCGAATGACGCGGGTTTCGATCATTGGTTTGCAACGCAAAACAATGCGGCGCCCTCCCACGAGAACCCGCACAATTACATTCGCAACGGCCAGCCGGTCGGCCGACTCGAAGGCTACAGCTGCCAGCTCGCGGCCCGGGAGGCCATCAATTGGCTCGATCGGCATCACGCCGCCCGCCCTAGCCAACCCTTCTTCGTCTATCTTGCCTTTCACGAGCCCCACGAGCCCGTGGCGTCGCCGCCTGACCTCGTGGCAAAATATCGCCCACGCTCGCTGAACGAGGATCAGGCGCAGTATTTTGCCAACGTCGAGAACGTGGATCGGGCGGTGGGAGAGCTCCTCGCCGCGCTGGATCGCTTGAACGTGACCGAAAACACGATCGTGGTCTTCAGCAGCGACAACGGGCCGGAAACGTTGAACCGTTACCCGTCCGGTAATCGCTCGTATGGCTCACCCGGTCCGCTCCGCGGAATGAAACTCTGGACCACCGATGCGGGCTTCCGCGTTCCCGGGATCGTCCGCTGGCCAACCGGCATCGCAGCCGGACAAGTCAGCGACGAACCCGTGAGTTCGCTCGATCTTTTGCCCACGTTCACCGGCCTCGCTGGAGCCACGATTCCGGCGGGTTTGAAGTTGGATGGAGTGGATGTGCGGCCGGTGTTTGCCGGAAAGACTTTTGTTCGTCCGCAACCGCTTTTCTGGGCCTACCACAACGCCATCAATGAACAGCACGTCGCGATGCGGGATGGCCCCTGGAAGTTGCTCGCGAAACTGGGCGGCGGAAACCTCCCGAAGCTCTCAAACGTCACGGAGAAAAACGTCTCGACCCTCCGCCGCGCCGCGCTGACCGACTTCACTCTGTATCGGATTTCTGGTGACATCGGAGAAGCGAGGGATGTTTCCGCCGAGGAGCCCGCGCGCCTCAAGGCCCTCTCCGGCAAGCTCGAAGGTCTCTATCGGGAGTTGGTCCAGACCATGCACGTCTGGCCGGATGTGGCGCACGTTCCGACTCCCGGTAAATCCACCAAAAAGAAATAAGGACGCCTCGTCGGCGCGAAAAGCGGACTGCGCGCGAAGGGGGGGGCAATGGGATGAAGATTACAAGTTTTCGGCTGGCGTTAGTGAACGAAACCAGCTCGCGGCGGAGAACGACAACTGGTCGGGTTCCACGATCACAGCGGCCGCAGCGTCCGCCCAAGCCTTTAAGTTTCCTCCCGGCAGTCTCGGCGTTTGCCTTGCCGCTGAATTCGCTCGATTCCGCCCTCTTCGTCCTTCTGCCCCCCGGGTCGTACACATTGCAGCTGACGAACGGGGCGAACCGGGGCAGCAGCGCGTTGCTCGAACTCTACGAATTGCCTTAATGCCGACGGGCTACGGTCGGGGAAATAGGCTGTGAAAAATTTGGTTGGATTTTCGCGCGGGAACCTACACGTTTCGCGCCGGTTAACGCCAGAGTAGCTCAGTGGTAGAGCAGAGGACTCATAATTCCAAGAAGCTACTTTTCCCAATCTGTCTCACTATTTCGAATACGCGTTTTCATAGGTAAAACGGGCGTAGAAAGTTTCCCATCGTTTGCCACGTTTGCCCATTTTCAGCGTCCGGTGCAGAAAACAGGTGTAGAAAAGTTATCGTATCCTATATTTGCTTACAAAACACCGTTTCACTTACGTCACGGCGGC
>JBBQEG010000540.1:0-3098 GCA_038320495.1 Opitutales bacterium
GGCGCCTTGTTGGGACCGTATCCGAGTCGAACGTACGCGTCGGACGTCAGTGGGCGCTCGGGCGACCCACCGCGCAGGGTGCCGCCCCGGTAGATGTTGATGTTGTAGACGTGCTTGGCGTTGGTGCTGATGAACGGCGCCACGGAACCGCCGGATTGCAGCTCGAGCACCGCGCCATCAAAGACTTCGATGGCACCCTTATCCGTGACGCCCGACCAGCGGAGTTCGCCGCTTACGATACAGCGGCCGTGCTGCACCATGATCTCATCACCGACGCCGATGTTGCCGATGAGTTCGACGGAAGCGTCGCCGTATTTGGCGATCTCGAACTTGTGCGAGACGCGGGAGCGACTCTGGGGTTTGTCTGAACGGCCCTTGATCCCGCCGAGGTAAGTGAGTCCGTTTTCCGCGGTGGGGAACTCGGCATTATCCATGCGGAAAAACGTGTGCTTCGGTCCGCGACAGGCGACGAACTGAAGCCGGCCGCCGTCCTTCACCCAGATGTTTCCCCACACTTGAAGATCGTTGCGATGCTTGGCTTCGATGTAGCCATGGCGGTCGACGGTGAGATGGCGAACCTCGGCGTTCGGTGGCGCGGTGACGCTATAAGGCTTTGATCCGGCGGGTAAAACCACATCGGTGTCACGGTCGGGCGCTGACGTCGCGGGTTTACCCTGTTCGAGCCAGTTGGCAGGCTCGCTGTACGCACCGCTCTCGCCGGGGCGGGCCCAGGTCAACGTGCGGGCCTCGGGCCAGGTTTCAGTGACGTAGGCAGGACCGGCGGCGAGAACGCCGGCAGAGCTGCCGATGAGGGCAAGGATCAGGCGAAAAACAGAGAGGGGCGTTTTCATGACGGCGGAAGAGCGGGACGGGAGCTTGAAGGCGGGGGATCGCACCTAAAGATGCGATCCCAGACGGAGGATTTAAAATTCGACGTCGATCGATCCCAAATAGGTTTTCGGATTTTCGAGGTAGTACGCGTCGCGCGTTCCGGGGATATAGCCGGAACTGCGTTTGCTATTGAGCATGTTCTGGGCGTGCAGACTAAATCGGTAGGTCGCATCGCCAAGCTTCACCGAGTAGTTCACGCCGAACGACAGGGTGGGCGTGGTGTCGAGATAGGACGGGCTGCCGAAACGATTGGTGGAGCGAACCTGGTCCCAGACATATTTTACATTGGCGTTGGCACTGACACCTTTCAGCGGTCCCCGGCGCCAGGTATATTTATTCACCATCGTGATTTTGTGCGCATAGCCATTCAGTGGCCCGCGGCGCGAGGCGACCGGATCCTTGGTGGTCTCGCGTTCATTATAGGCATAGCTGAACACGGTGGTGAAATTCGCGAAGGGATAGATAAAGAGATCGGCGTCGAAGCCTTCGGAAACGACCTGACCAACCTGAACATTGGCGCCGCGGGGAAGGTTGGGATCGGCAGTGGGGTTGTCTTTATTGGGAGCCTCGGGGTCGTTGATAATGCGGTCGTTTTCTTCAATCTTGTAGAGGCTGATCGTGCCGCTGATCCGATCGTTGAAGAGCGAAATCTTGCTGCCGATTTCGAAGATCTGACCTTGGGTGGGACCGAACGGCTCGTCGAAGCCGTTGAGCGAGCCAGGATTGCCCTTCACGGACTTCGAATAATTGGCGTAGACGTTGACGCTGCGGGTGACGCCGTAGATTACGCCGAGTTGGGGTGTTACCTTGCTGGTATCGTAGGTGCGGAGTCGGCCCGGGAGCGAGGTGCCATCACTGACGTTCTTCACGTCGTTGCGCGTTTTGTTGCCGGCGTGGTACAGGCCCCAAAGGGTATTGAGCCGGCCATTGAGCCAGCGGGCGTGGTGATTCAAATAAATGGATCTCACTTCGAAATGATTATCGTTGTGTTGGGATCCGATGACACGGCTGCTGTTGGATGGAAAGCGCAGGTCAGGATTCGAATCCCGAACGGGAAAAAATTGATAGAGGCGCTGGTTGGTTCCCGCGACATTGATGACGTCGGTGCGCGAGTATTGATCCTCGATCTGCGACAGGTAGCCGGCGACAAAGCGGTGGGTGGCTCCAAGCGCATCGATGCGATAGGCAAAATTGCCGCGGATGCCGGCAACGTCCTGGTCAAAGACATTATGCTGCCAGGCCCGCCGCATCATGGGATTGGCGTTAGCGGCCGCGTGATTGTAATTCGTGCCGGCGGGATTCCCGGTGGCCGTCGGGCCCTGAAAAATGCCCGTTTGGGTGGCCTGCGGACCCCAACGCCGGTTCCGATTGTGGTGATTCATCGCGAACGTCGCGACGAAGTTATCGGTGAAGCGATGCTCAACCTGGAAGAGGACGTCGTTGACGTATTCCGGCTGGCTGTGATCCGGTCCGTCCCATGACATATAAGGATCGATTCCGAAGAGAACCGAGATGGGCACGTCACCGTTGAGACCGCTCGGGTGAGGAATGGAAACCGTGCGGGCGAAGCCGTCGATATTATTACCGCGTTCACCATCGACAAAATAGTATTCCCACTGGAAGAGCACGTTGGTTTTTGGGGTCGGCTGGAACAGCAGCGACGGCATGATGTTTTCCAATCGGCGTTTCCGGTGTTCGGCCTGCCCCCGGGAGCCTTCGAGTGAGCCCACGAGCCGGTAGCTGAGTAGTGACTTTCCATCCGTCCGGCGGAAGAGGGGGGCGCTGTTAATATCAAGAATGGCAACGTAGCGGTCAAAGCTGCCGAAGACTGCCCGAGCCCGGGTGAACGGCTTGGAGGGCTGGGGCTGTTTGGTGATGACATTGATCACGCCGCCGGCCTCCGTCACGGCATCGAGCACCGAGGTCGGACCCTTGACGATTTCGATGCGCTCGATGGTCGCCGAGCCATTGTCGGAGTAGCGCAGGAAACCGTTGCGCATAAACTCGAGGGTGTTGAAACCGCGGACTGCCTTGCCATTCACCGAGGCGTTCCAGCTCACCGCCTCGCGATTGGCGCCGCCGCTGAAATCGCCTTCGGAAAAGGCACCGCCAAAGGATGCGGTATCCAGCATGAAATCTTCCGTGACGATCGCGATGTTGAACGGAACCTCGGAGAGCGCCATCGGGAGGCGGCTGGCGCTCATGGA
>JBBQEG010000541.1:0-3086 GCA_038320495.1 Opitutales bacterium
CCATCCACATCGGCCACCGCCAAACCATAGCCAATCTGAATTGCCGCATCAATGGTTTGCGGCCGCAGGCGCAGCTCCGGCAATTCGGCGGCGGCGGTCACCGAGGCCGGGGCAAAAACGGCGAGAGTAAGGATAAAAAAAGGGTAGGGGCGAAACATGGAACAAGGGGTAATGGCACGCAGGGTATACGACCAACCGGAAAATGTCGGGTACAAAATCGAGAGCCTTTCCAAGGCAGAAAGATAATTCCGGAACGGGCCACCCGAACTATCAGCTTGGGGCCTATGCGGGACACCGGGTCGGGCCCGATGGTATTTAAATCAAGCCGACGTTATTGTAGGTTATGAAAGCGATCGAGTTGATGCTGCGCAGCCATCCGCGTGCAGACGCCCAGCACGCGACCCACTACGCGGAAGCCCTAAAGACCCTGTCCACCTGCGCCGAAGTCTGCACGGCCTGTGCCGATGCTTGCGTCGGTGAGCCGGAGCATGTCGATCGCCTCCGGCGTTGTATTACGACTAATCTGACATGCGCTGATATCTGCAATGCCACCTCTCGGGTCCTCATCCGCCAGACAGAGCCGCCCAACGATGTGATTCACGCGCAGCTACATGCGTGCGTTCTCGCCTGTCGGACATGCGCGGACGAATGCGAAGCCCACAGCGAAGATCACGATCATTGCCGCATTTGCTCGGAAACCTGCCGCTATTGTCAGGAACGATGCAACTTCCTCTTGGGAGAAATCAGCTCGTCCGGTACCGCCGAAGCGAGCACCGGTGAGGACAGCCCTCCCCTCGCCCGTTAAGCGAGCTGGATCACGTTTTACCCGCGGCTGCCCACCACGCGCGGCCACTCGGCGCACGGTTTCCGGCCGACGTCTTGGCGAAACTCGTCGTGAGGGCATTTGCATTAGCGCCTTGGAGTCGGCGCATCCCGACGCAGCCCTGCGGGCGTGAGCGCGAAAATAATTCGCGACCGCTTCCAACCACTTGCGGAAGCGCCGAAACCACCGGGCCCACCCGGCGAGTGCGCAAACCCGTGAGTTCAAACGGGCCTGCGCATACTCAATGAGCACGGGTTGGTTTCACGTGGGATAGAGCGGAAATTTCGCTCCCGGCCTATTGCAAATTCATGGTTGTAGGGAAACGTCCGGTGTGCCGCTTAGGACATATGCCGATGTTTTCTCTCCGCTGGATTTACGCTCTCGCCGCTCTCTTTCTGATTAGTCTCGGCGCTGATATCTACCTCTCCCGTTCCGCGGCGCGGAGCGGCCGCGGTGCGGGTGAAAGGATTGAAGTGGCGGACTTCCTCGCGGCCGCCGAAGCAGGGACCCTCAGCGGGGGGCGGGTGGCATTCCGCACGAATTCCACCGGCCTTGCGGATTTGAGGGCGACGCGGACCGGGGCCGACGCCGCTTCAACAACCGTCACGACCACCGCACGCTTGGGAGAAGCCGACCTCGCCATCCTCCGGCAAGCCCGCTTTCTCGAAGACGATGCCGCCACGTTGGCCAAAGCCAATCCGGTTGGCGCGCGCGAGCAACTCGCCGGAATCGCTCATATCACGATGCCGATCACCGGCATCCTGCTGATTATCGGATGCATCATCGTGATCGTTCACCGCCACTCCGGTCGCCTCGCCGGTTTCTCGTCGAAGGCCATGCGGCCCGCGACCTCGGTCGTGAAATTTGAAAGCGTTGCCGGCTGCGATGAAGCGAAGGACGAGGTGCACGAGGTGGTGGAGTTTCTCAAGGATCCCACGCGCTTTCACAAAACCGGCGGCCGCATGCCCAAAGGCGTGCTTCTGGTCGGTCCTCCCGGCACCGGCAAGACCATGCTCGCCAAAGCTGTCGCCGGCGAGGCCAAGGCCCACTTCTATAATTTGAGCGGTTCCGATTTCGTCGAACTCTACGTGGGCGTAGGTGCTTCGCGGGTTCGCTCGCTTTTCAAAAAGGCCCGCGAGACGGCGCCCAGTATCATCTTCATTGACGAAATTGACGCGATTGGCCGCGCCCGCTCGTCCGGCGAGGGCGGCGGTGGCGCGCAACAGGAACACGACCAGACGTTGAATGCCCTGCTCGTGGCGATGGATGGCTTTAACTCGGATGATGCCGTGGTGGTCTTTGGCGCCACCAATCGCCCCGATACGATGGACAAGGCGTTGCTGCGACCCGGCCGTTTTGACCGGCAGGTCTCCGTTGCCCTGCCTGACCTTCGGGGCCGGGTCGCGATCCTGCTGGTTCACGCCAACGCGGTGAAACTCGACTCCAGCGTAAGCCTCGAAGCGGTGGCCAAGGCGACCCCGGGCTATTCCGGAGCCGATCTCGCGAACTTACTCAACGAAGGTGCGATTCACGCCGCGCGCAATCGCCGGGCCACCGTCACGATGGTCGACCTCGACGAAGCCCGGGACAAAATCAACTGGGGACGGGAGACCCGCCGCGTGATGACCGATCGCGACAAGCAGGTCATTGCGTATCACGAAGCTGGACACGCGCTGATGCAGGTCCTTTCCGGCGAAGACGAACTAAAGCTGCAAAAGGTCACGATTATCCCGCGGGGGCGATCCCTCGGCAGTACGCATTTCACCCCCGAGCGTGACCTATTGAATTATTCGCGCGAACTCCTGATTGCCCGGCTGCAATGCCTAATGGCGGGCCGCGTGGCGGAAGAACTCGCCATTGGAACCATCACGAGCGGCGCCTCGGGTGACATTCAAGAGGCGACGCGAACTGCGCGCCAGATGGTGTTTGAGTTCGCCATGTCGCCCATGGGCTTCATGGCGCTCTCGCGTTCCGATGGTGACCAGGCACTCGCAAGCCAACAGACATTTCACGAGGCCGAACACCATGTGCGCACGCTGCTCGAGCAGAACTACGCGGCCACGACGCGCGCCCTCGAAGGAAATCGCGCAGCGCTCGATGCCATCGCTTCCGAACTCATCGCTCGCGAAACTCTGTCAGGCGACGAGGTCCGCCGAATTGTGACCGGGCTGCGACAAGCAGCTTGATCCGCAGTTCGCTTGCGCGCAACGGGTGCCGCAGCCTCGGGTTACCCTTTCGATTGAGACCGCGCATCCCGGACGGA
>JBBQEG010000542.1:0-3086 GCA_038320495.1 Opitutales bacterium
CTCCTGGATCGAGCGGAGATCCGCGCCCCCGGTGAGCAGATGGGTGGCAAACGAGTGACGAAGTGCATGTGGCTTCACATTCGTGGTGATGCCGGCGCGTTTCGCGTGCGCCTTCACAATCATCCAGAGCGCCACCCGCGAAAGGCCGCGGCCGCGGTGGTTGAGAAAAAACTCACTGCGCGTATGCGGCTTCACCAGCTGCGGTCGCCCGGCGGTAAGATAGGTGGCGAGCGCTTCACAAGCCTGGCCCCCGACGGGTACGACCCGCTCCTTCGAGCCTTTGCCGAAAACCCGAATGAACCCGTTCTCCAGATCGATCTGCTGAATCAAGAGTGCTGCTAATTCGGATACACGCAGGCCGCTCGAATAAAAAAGCTCCAGCAACGCGCGATCCCGCAGACCCCGCGCATCTCCGCTGCCGGCGGACGCGAGCAAGCGGGATACCTCGCCGCTCGACAAGGTGCCCGGCATGCGCCGCTCCGGTTTGGGCGCGCTCAAGAGCCCGGTGAAATCGTCCTCGCGGATTTTCTCGCGAACCAGAAACCGGCTGAGCATGCGCAACGCGGAGAGTTTCCGCGCCACGCTGGCCACCGAGTAGTGAGCCGTGCTCAAAGCATGAACCCAAGCCGCGGCATCCGCGGCTGTCACCGTTCGCCAGCCAGTAACCCTGCGGTGGAGCAGGAAAGTCGCGGCTTGGTCGAGATCACTCTGATAATTACTCCGCGTGTGCAGCGAGAGTCCACGCTCGAGATCGAGATACGCCATGAAGGCATCGATCTCCGCGGCGAAGGAAGCGGGCGCCCGGCTGCTGGCGGTAGTTTTGACTCGCGCACGTGCCATAATGGAGTGGGACCAGTGCGGTCCGTTCGGTCGCGCGAGGCAAGTTCAAGCGCGAAGGGCGGCGCTCGGGCGGGCGACCCCGCGAGTCGTTTCGTTCTGGCGACAGCCCCGCAGCCTCGAGCCGTGAAATCGATCCCCTCGCGTCGGTAAAATAAAAAACCCGATCGAAGTCGGGTTTGAGAAATTCAATACGAGCGGCGCCGTGGCGGCGGGCGGTAACCGTTCGTCTCCTTCATCCGGAAGGTGATGCGCGCCTTCTCGAGATCGTAGGGACTCATCTCCATCTTCACCGTGTCGCCGGCGGCGATCTTGATGAAGTTTTTCCGGAGTTTGCCCGAAATATGCGCGAGCACGACGTGCCCGTTCGCGAGTTGCACCTTGAACATCGTCCCCGGCAGCACGGAGACAACTTTACCCTCTACTTCGATCGCGTTGTTGTCAGCTGACATGGGTAACGCGGAGTTCAATCGCTTGGCAGTAAATCATAAGGTCAGTCGTCAAAAGCACCTTGTAACGCACATTATAGCGGCCTTAGTCAAGGTTTCACTCCAGCGGGGTGCAACATGCCCGAATTTCCTGCCACGACTCCGCCCTGCCCGTTCGAGAAACGGTTCCCTTCGCAGCTGCTTCGTGACGACGTGTTTTTCATGAGTCTGGCCTATAATCAGGCTATTGATGCATGGCGGCAGGATGAGGTTCCCATTGGGGCGGTGATTGAGATCGGGGGGGAAGTCGTGGGCTCCGCCCATAACACGGTCGAATGCGCGAAGGATCCGACCGCCCACGCGGAGATGCTCGCCATCACCCAGGCGGCCGCCAAGCTCGGCGATTGGCGGCTGGAGGGAGCAACCGTTTACGTAACCAAGGAGCCCTGTCCGATGTGCTCCGGCGCGATGCTTATGTCGCGGGTGAAGCGCGTGTGTTACGCGGTGCCCGACCCAAAGATGGGCTGCCTGGGTGGCGCCGTGAATTTGAACGACTTACCGCGGGTCAATCATCACGTGGAACTCACCGTCGGCGGGGTGCTTGAAAACGAGTGCCGGGAGCTGCTCCAGACGTTTTTTCGCCTCAAACGACAGGCGCCCTAAAGCGCAGTCACGGGTCGGATAATCCCCGTACCCGTAACCGGCGGAAACCCGATGATGCGTTGAGCAGCTAAGCCGCACCCGCCTGTTGACGTAACCCTACACGGGTGCATAACTTGCCTCTCTCGTTCGTTCACAACCCGAAATATAAATCACGATCATGGCCTTCGAACTTCCGAAATTACCTTACGCTCCCAACGCGCTCGAGCCGCACATCGACGCGAAGACGATGGAAATTCACCACGGCAAACATCACCAGGCGTACGTGACGAATGCCAATAACGCGCTGAAGGACCACGCCGAGCTGGCGAAACAGGACGTCAACACCGTGATCGCCGACCTCAGCAAGGTACCGGAAGCCATTCGCACCACCGTCCGCAACAATGCCGGTGGCCACAGCAATCACTCGTTCTTTTGGACCATCATGGGGCCAGGCAAAGGCGGCGCGCCCAAGGGCAAGGTCGCCGAGGCCATCACCGCCACTTGGAGTTCCTTCGACACCTTCAAAGCCGAGTTCGCCAAGGCGGCGGCCGGTCGTTTCGGCTCCGGCTGGGCCTGGCTGCTCGTCGGCGCGGACAAGAAGCTTTCCATCGGCTCGACCGCCAATCAAGACAGCCCCCTCATGGGCAAGGCCGTAGCTGGCGTTGAAGGCAAACCCGTCATCGGCCTCGATGTCTGGGAGCACGCGTATTACCTGAACTATCAGAACCGTCGCCCCGACTATGTCACCGCGTGGTGGAACGTGGTCGATTGGGACGCCGCCGAGAAGAATTATCAGGCCGCGCGGTAATTCCGGGGTCGTGGGCGGACGACCTTCGCGTCGTCCGCATTCTGCCGCCGGAGCGAGTCCGGCCTTACAAAAAATCCCGCGAAGAAAAAAGGCTCGATCGTTATTTTACGATCGGGCCTTTTTGTTTAAGGAGTCCAAACACTCGCCTGCATCGCGGCGGAATCCGCCGGCGAGATCCGGGTGCTCTTCTTTGTCTCCGTATCTAGGATACAAAGCACACTCGTGTTCCGGTCCCGGGCGGTGTAAACCAGATGACGTCCATCTGCGAGCCACGATGGCTCCACGCCGTCAAACCCTGCGTTCGAAACGATCGTGGCGCGACCGGTGGTGAAATCATATACGGCTATTTGGTAGCGGCCCGAGACCATGAC
>JBBQEG010000543.1:0-3078 GCA_038320495.1 Opitutales bacterium
GCCCGGCTTGGCCTTGCCCCAAATCGGGAGGCTGCGGTCACGTTGCAGGACGGCCCCGTCCGTAAAGAGCGGAGCCAGCGTGACGTCCGCGCGAACGCAGCCCGCAGCGAGAACCAAAACCCACAGGAGAGCAGTACGCACGATCGTCGTCATTGAGGAGCCACCCTACGCGGCTGGTGCGCTATTCCGAGCGAGAACCATGCAAACGCCGCCGGTAAGGCACAGACTGTTATCCGTCGGTCACGTCCCCACTCCGCTCCGCCACCATTACGCCCTGCCATCACGGCGGCACTGCGACTCGACGCCATTCCGATTCGGTCGCACAGCGCTCGTCGAGGCATTCCGCCGCGGGTTCAACCCCGAGGGCACGTTCGCGGCCTTGCCTGCGGGAGCTCGACGAACACAGTGAACGCATGCCCCACCGTCGTTTGCTCCTGGCCGTGTCGCTTGCTCTCGCCGCCGAGTCAGTCGCTGCGGAGCAAGAGGGATTCAATTACGATGAAGCCAAAGTTCCGGCGTATACCCTCCCCGATGCGCTGGTCTTGAACAACGGGACGCAGGTCACCGACGCGAACACGTGGCGCACGCAGCGCCGGCCCGAGTTGCTCGAAGTATTTTCCCGCGAGGTTTACGGCCGCACGCCAGCGGGTCGGCCCGACAAGATGCATTGGGCGGTCACCGCCGTAAATCCCGCTGCGCTCAGCGGAAAGGCAGTGCGCAAAGAAGTGACGATCTGGTTTACCGAAAAGAAGGACGGCCCGAAAATGCACCTGCTCATTCACCAGCCTCATGCGCGCGGAACAG
The DNA here is from genome assembly GCA_038320495.1 of Opitutales bacterium. GTDB lineage: Bacteria > Verrucomicrobiota > Verrucomicrobiia > Opitutales > Opitutaceae > ER46. The sequence goes on from JBBQEG010000543.1 coordinate 805, forward strand.
AGAAAGCGCCGTGGCCGGCCTTTTTAGGCTATAATTATTACGGCAATAATAGCGTGCACCCCAATCCCACCATTACGCTTTCAACGGCGTGGATGCGGCCCAATGCGGCGCAGCGAATCGTGAACAACCGGGCCACCGAAGGCACCCGGGGTACACATACCGAACAGTGGTCCATCGAGACGGTCGTCGCGCGGGGTTATGCGAGTGTCACGATGTATTACGGGGACGTGTGTGAGGACCGCAGTGAAGGTCTCACCAAGGATGTGGCGGCCCTGTTTGGCACGAGCCCGGTGGAAAGCCGGCGATCCGATGAATGGGGCTCGATTGGCATCTGGGCCTGGGGCCTCAGCCGCGCGCTGGATTATCTGGAAGCGGATCCCGACATCGATGGACGCCGCGTGGCGGTACTGGGCCATTCGCGGCTGGGCAAGGCGGCCTTGTGGGCGGGCGCGCAGGATGAGCGGTTCGCCCTCGTGATTTCCAACGAATCCGGCTGTGGCGGCGCCGCCCTCAGCCGGCGCCGATACGGCGAGACCGTGGCCCGCATCAACCGATCGTTTCCCTTCTGGTTTGCGAAGACCTTCCGGACTTACAGCGATCGCGAAGACACGCTCCCGATTGATCAACACCAACTCATCGCGCTCATCGCTCCGCGGGCGGTGCATGTGGCCAGCGCGGAAGAAGACAAGTGGGCCGATCCGCGCGGGGAATTTCTCAGCGCCAAGCACGCGGAACCCGTTTACGCCTTGTTCGGAAAAAAAGGACTCGGCGTTTCCGCCCTGCCCGCCGTCAACCAGCCAGTCCTCGGCGATGCGATCGCGTACCATATCCGCGACGGCAAACACGATGTCACGGCCTTCGACTGGGCGCAGTATTTGAAATCTGCGGACAAGGTATTGAAGAAGTAAGTACGCGAAAGCCGGACCGGCGGGCAGCGCCCTGTGCGCGTCATCCTGTCCTGCCGGACGCGCACACAGTCGTCCGACTCATCGAGCCTCTGCGGCGGAGCCTCCGCGCGCTCTACGTTATGCAAGCAGCTGGTTGACCACGTGCCCGTGCACATCGGTCAGGCGGTAATCGCGACCCTGGAAGCGATAGGTCAGCCGGGTGTGATCGAAGCCGAAGAGGTGCAGCAGCGTGGCATGCAGGTCGTGCACGTGTACTGGATCTTTGGTTACGTTCCACGCGATGTCGTCGGTCTCGCCGACGACCTGGCCACCCTTGATGCCGCCGCCGGCGAGCCAGAGGCTGAACGCGTTGGGATGATGGTCACGCCCGGTCACGGCCTTGGAACCGGGACGGTTCTCACCCAGCGCCGTGCGGCCAAATTCCGAGCCGCACACAACCAGCGTATCCTCGAGCAAACCACGTTGCTTGAGATCCTTGATGAGCGCCGCGATCGGCTGATCCGCCATGGCACAGTTGTGCGGCAGCTGGGTGTTGATTCCGCTATGATGATCCCACGAAGCGTGGATCACCTGCACCACGCGGACGCCGCGCTCGACCAGGCGGCGAGCCATCAGGCAATTCCGCGCAAAGGTGCCGAAGAGGCCCGTGCCGCCGAGATTGGTGCCTTCGAATTTCGGCTCCTGGCGGTCGACGCCATACATGTCGAGGGTCGCTTGGGATTCACCGGAAAAGTCCATCAGTTCCGGAGCCGCGGTCTGCATGCGAAACGCGAGTTCATAGGCCGCGATGCGGCTCTCGATTTCCGGGTCGGCGACGTCCGCATGCCGCAGCGCATTGAGCTGCGAAACGCCTTCAATACTGCGTCGCTGCATCTCGGACGTAATCCGGGCGGGATTCTCCAAGTTCAGCACGGGCGTGCCGTCATTTCGAAACATCACGCCGGAATACTTCGACGGAAGAAATCCACTCGACCAACTCGCCGAGCCGCCGGGCACGCCGCGCCCCACCGCAATCAGGACCACGAACTCCGGTAGGTTTTTCGATTCGCTGCCCAGCCCGTAGCTCAACCACGAACCAATACTCGGGCGCCCCGAGATCGCCGAGCCGGTGTTCATCAGGAGCTGCCCCGGGACATGATTGAACTGATCCGTGTGCATCGAGCGCACAAGACAGATGTCGTCGGCGATCGAACCAATATGCGGGATCAAATCCGACAGTTCCATGCCGCACTGGCCGTGCCGCTTGAACGTTCGCGGCGTTCCCATGATCCGGGCGGACTCTTTGGCGAGAAACGCAAACCGCATGTTCGCCAGCATCGACTCCGGCAACGCCTGTCCGTCGAGCTGATTGAGCATCGGCTTCGGA
>JBBQEG010000544.1:0-3042 GCA_038320495.1 Opitutales bacterium
AAGGTCTCGATCCGGGTGCCGTCGATCACAACCCGGGCGTTATTCAAGTAGCTACCGCTGGTCGCATTGAACACGCGACCCTCGATGACCCCGGCGGGGCGGCCATCAGACGTCTGGGCGGAGATGAGCGGGGTTAAAGCGAGGGCGAACCAGCCCGCGATGACTGTGACAAGTTTGGGGGTTTTCATCAATTTGGGGGCTTCGACATTCTTAGCTTTGGGGTTGGGTTCGACGGGCAGAATAGATTTCCCGGACTCCTTGCGCTGAATCATCAACGCGCCGGTTTTGGCATCCTCAACGACCATGAGGCCCGTGTTGGCCACCATCTGGTCCGCAACTTCCCGCGCGGTGAACTCACCTTTGACGGGATTGGTTTTCACTCCCCGCACTTTCGGCACTAAATATATGACCTGCTCGCCGGACTGCTCGACAAATTGGCGCAACGTCGTGGCCGCATCGCCGGCGGCAACCTCGTAGTTACGCTTTCCCGAGGCGGCAGCAGACGAGGCGGCGCGCGCGACCGGCAGCAAAGCTGCGATCACGAGCAATAATACGAGCCGACGCAGAGCATCAACCGATCGGCACACGCGGAGGAAATAAGGGGTTATAGTTGGCAGCACTCATGACAGGCGCACGGCAGCGAAACCGCGAATTCAATCCTGTCCTTAGTTCAGACGAAGCACGAATGAAAGCGGGCTACGCGGCTTCGAAACTATTTCGCTTTTCGCAAAATCACCCGGTTAGCCCCGACCCGCTCGGCCGCGACATCACCGCCGGACTCCAGCAGGCGCACGAACGCATCCACGTTCTCCGCGCGGAAGCTGCCGCCGATGGGCAGGATCGCCAGCTCCTCGTCCACCAGCTCCAACTGCAGATGATTGCGGCGGTTGAACTGCCCAATCGCTTCCGCCAAAGGCGTATCCAGAAAAACAAGACGCGGCCCCTGCCACGCCAGGGCTTCGCGCACGACTTCGGGGTTGATGCGCTCAACCACCAGCAAAGGCGGAGCCACGGGCACCGCGGTTGGTCGGAGAACCGGAATGGAGGTGCGTTCGTTGGCCTGAAGGAGAACAGGGACCAGCGGGCTGCGATTCGCCCTCATCCTCTCGGGCTCCGGCATCGGGCTCGACCCAACCCGCTCCACTTCGGATACGGAAACCTTGCCTTGAGTCACCAGCACTTCGACGTCAGCGGCTCCCAAGCGGACATTAAAGGCCGTTCCGACCGCGCGCACGGCCACACTCCCGGCCTCGACCGAGAAAGGCCGGGCAGGGTTCTTCGCCACGGTAAAATGCGCCTCACCCCGCAAGAGACGAACCCGCCGCTCAGGTGCGGTATATCGGACCTGAACCGCGGTGCCTCCATTGAGCTCCATGACGGAGCCATCGCGCAACGTTACCCGCTCGTAACCATCCGTCGTCGTCGCGTACGTCTCCGTCGAAGCGCTCGTCCCCCTACCCATCCACCAGACCACGGTGACCATCAGCGATGCAGCGATCGCCGCAATTGTCGCGAGCGGAAAAGCAATCCGGCGACCTCTCCGCGGAGCGCTGCCTCGCAGCAAATCGCGATCAGGATGTCGCTTGGCCTCGGGACGAAAACCGCGGAGTTGCTGCAACGCTGCCCACGTGACTTCCAGGCGCGACGCGGCCGCTTCGCACCGTGGGTCCGCCGCGCGCCAACCGGCAAACGCAACTGCCTGCTCCGCCGTCAGGCCGTCATCGCGGGCCGCAAGCCACGCGGCAGCGGTGGCTTCAATGGACTCGGCGTCGGAAGGACGTGGGTGCGGCTGGGCGCTCATACGAATAAACGGGCCGGACTCATCTCGCGTTGATCGTTCATGGCAGCCCGCGCGCCGCTAAAAATTCGGAACACCGTCGCGTTCCCTTGGCGAGTTGCGCCTTCACCGTTTGATCTGAAATCCGAAGCTCCGACGCGATTTCCTTGTGGGACATGCCATACAGCATCCGCAGCGTAACGACCTGGCGACAACGCTCCGGCAGACCTCGGACCGCATCGGCCAGCAGCGCAAGTTCCTGCTGCTTGTTGACCGCGTCGGCCGCATCCGGCCGCTCTTCCACCACCCTCAGCATACTGAGATCAGCCATCCCTTCAATTGAAACCACTTTCCGCCGGCGCAAAAAATCGAGCGCGGCGTTGCGCGCCGTGGTGAAGAGAAACGCCTTGGCATAACTCACGTGTCCTGACTGGCGGGCCCGAATCAGTCGCGCATACGACTCCTGCACAAAATCATCAATATCGGGCAATGCAGGAAACACACTGCGCAAATACGAACGCAATGATCGTTCGTGCGGCTGCACTTCCTCCGCAAACCACGTGGCGAGGCCCCCGTCGGGCAAACTCAAGGTCTGCGACGATCCCGGCGGGACGACGGGTTCAGATTGGGGTTTACTCACAACAGCGTTCCCGCCTAATCCACCCGGACAGGCACAGAGTCGAGCCGCAATCGCGACATGGAATTTATTCTCGATTTCCGTAGCCCAATTCTCCGCCCGGTTCGTCTTAACCCAACCACGCTTGCTCCAGAGTGAATCAGGCATTCCTGCCTGATCGATCGTCGCAACGCCCCAGTCCCGCTCACTCCACCCGCGCTGCTGCCCTGCTGCCCTCCCCGCCGTGTTGCACTGTTGCACTACCAGACGAATTGCGAGCGCTCCGCCGGCGTGAAAAGTAAGGCTCCTTCTCACCCCCATTTGGCACGTCGGTGAGCTCCACCGTCGTTCCGGAAACCCCATCCTCTCCCATGAACGATTCCCGTCGCACGCGCGCATTTACGCGCTCCGCCATCGCTACCGCCTTGCTTCTCGCTTCTTGGGCTTACGCGCAGCCGACGCCTCCGCCGCAGCCTTCCACCGCGCGCTCCGGAGATGCCATCATGCTCAACCCGTTCGATGTCACCGCCGACTCAAACAAAGGCTACATGGCGACGAACACCATTTCCGGCACGGCGATGAACACGCCGCTCAAGGAAGTTCCGATGGCCATCAACGTCATCACCTCCGAATTCCTCGCGGACAGCCT
>JBBQEG010000545.1:0-3018 GCA_038320495.1 Opitutales bacterium
GAGTATGAAATATTCCGCGGGATGCATGCCAACGCGAATGGGATGTGGGTTCCGCGGCAGCGGTCAAATCGTCGCCACAAGGTACTCGCCCATGGCGCAAGCGCGGAACGCGAACAAAAAAAATTCCCGCGAGGATAGGACATCCTCGCGGGAAGAATATACCCGAACCCGGACGGTGCCGAGTGCGTGCGGTATGATTACGGATGCTTGTGATTACGCCCGTTATGGGGCGTGCTTTCGTACGGGAACGTCTTGTTGTAACCGACGTCGTTTTTGCTCACTCCGTCAATCCCGTCGGCCACCCGGATAACCACGGGGCCACGCAGGTCGCTGATGAGCGCACTGACTGCGATGTCCACCACGTCATCACCGAATCGACGCCCGTTGGGCCAGCCGCCGGGGATTAATCCGCCGTTGCCAAACGGATCCTGAATCTTGCTCTGTAGCACGTCATCGCCGAAAATGCTCAGCCGTGAAAAGCCGGTATCGTCCGGATTGGTCGGATGGCCGGCGCCGCTCCCCGCGAGTCGTGCAGCCGGGGTCGAGAGATCCACCTTGATCAAATCGGGGATGAAAATGCCCGCAATATCGGTGCGGTTGGTTTCCACCGCGGGGCCGCTGCCGCCAAAAACGATTTTATTGATCAACATGGCGAGTTCCGGGGTCAGCGCATACTTCGCGAAGAGCTTCGCATCTTGCGAAGGGTCGGTACGACTGTAGAGATCCTTGTCGACGAGCGCCACCAGGCCCTCGTTGAAGAGCGGATTGCCCTGGCGGCCGACCTGCACCCACTTGCTCGAATTCTGATCACCGTCTTCGCGAATGATGCGAACCATCCTGCGGCTGGTGGTCGCGTACACGCCAACGACTTGGTGGTCGCCGCCCAGTTCCGTAAGGGGAATCTGGAGGGCCATCATGTGCAGGTTGAAGCCTCCCTGAGAGTCGACGCCCGGATTGCGGAGTTTCAGGAGGTCGAAGATCGAGAGGATGTCGCCATAAAAACCATCGTCGCGCTGGCCGGCAAATACGGTGTAGCCGCCGCCCAGATTCTTGATGGCGTCCTTGGTGTAGGGATCGAGTTGCGCGTAGGTGGAGACACCATCCTTGGCAGGGTTATTACCATCGTTACCCTGGTTATAAAGCGGAGTGGCAATGCCTTGATTGTTTGGCGGCACGACCCAGCTCCCAAGCACCATGTCCTTCTTGCCTTTGCGATGATCGACCTTGGTCACCGTATACGTTTGCACCAGGTTTTGCCCGGCGTCGGCGATCGTGTTAATCACGCCCAAATAGGACACTAGGATCGTGTTCCTGTTTTTATATCCCGTCGTGAACTGAAACTGGTAGCTGACCGTCGGCTTGCCGGCTTTCACATCGTCACCGAGCGCGACGTGGATCTCGTACAGGACGTTATCGTCAAAATTGTACTTGTTCGGCCCGACGCCCGGCTCCTCGTGCGGATAAACAGAGAGTGCGACCGTAAGATTCTTGGAGCTGCCGGAACCATTGACGAAGGCATATACGTCCGTGGTGTTGGCTGCCGGATCGAGTATTATCAGCGGCGCGTCCTGGTGGCTGGAGGCCCGCGACTGGGCGGCGAAGGTCACGGCGCACGCAAGCGTCGCAACGATCTGGATGATTTTTCGGTTTTTCATGTGATTTTGTCGGCAGTTTGTTTTGACAGGTTATGGGGTGGGTTCAGCGAAACGTTCGCGGAATGTGGTTAGTGTGCAGTGGAGCTAGAACGGTTGGGCGGCGCGGTTGCCGCGGTCGACATGCTTTCTGCGCTGGCGAGTTGCTTGCGCTCCGAGGGCAGCAGCAAGCCGCCGAGATCACGGGCGCGGGAGAGCCAGTCGGCTGCATCCGGACGTTCGAGACGCGAAGCGATCATGCCGGCGTGGAAGAAAATTCGCGCGTCCTTGGTGCCTTCGGCCAGCGCGCGCTCGATCGACTGCCATGCTTCGTCGTGTCGGCCCGCAGCATACTGGACCCAGGCCAGAGCGTCGTGGGTGAAGACATCCCCGCGATCCTTCAACTCGCGCGTGACCAGGCGCAGGGCTAGATCGATCTGTTCGCCGCGGGTGGCGAGGTACAAGGCGAAGGTGCGCGGGTCATTCGCGGCCCCGGTGCGATTGAGTTCGGTCTCGACGGCGACCGCTTCAACGTCGCGGCTCGCGGCGCGCAAGGCGTCGGCCAGCGCCCACTGATATTCGGGCAACGGGTTCTTCGCGACCGCCCGGCCAAGAAGATTGGCGGCTTCCTCGGGCTTTGCGGAGGCGAGTAGAATCCGCCCTTGGAGCAGCAACGCTGGCGGATAATCCGCGATCAATCGATGGGCGGCTACCCACGCCGCTTCCGCTTTTGTGAACGCGCCCGCCTGGGCATGGAAGGTTGCCAACCGTGTGAATGCCCAAGCCGAGGACTCGGCGTCGGCCGGACTGCCGGCACGCGTGGCGAGTTCGGCCCCCTCGATGGCGCCCGCAAGATCGCCTTTAAGCCAGCGCACGTGGGCGACCCGGCTGTAAGACTGCAGGTTGGGCTTCAGATTGATCATGCGTTGATACGCGGTGATCGCTTCGGAAAGTTTTCCCTGATCAGCCAGCGCGTCACCCAGCAGGCCGAAGTCGAAGGCGAACTCGCGCTGCGCCACCAGCCGGCGCGCAATCGCCTCCGCTTCCTTGAAACGATGGAGCGATTGCGCGACATGACCGCGCAGCAGCAAGGCGCCGGGGTTTTTCTCGTCATGCACCTGAAGCGCGAGCGCGCACTGCTCGGCGAGCTTGTAGAATCCTGAATCGTGACTGGTGCGGGCTTTGGCCACAAAGAGCCAGCCGAGCCGCTCGAGTTGCGGTCCCGGATCGCGAGCCGCGGCCACTGCTACTTGAGCTTTCACAATCTGCTCATCGGATTTTTCCGTCCCGATGTGCGGTGTGAGCGCGATCTGCCACGGCAGTGACGCACGCGTCGGGCCCCAGGAATCCTCGTTTGAAGTCTGCGCGGCGGGAGACGCATTATTCG
>JBBQEG010000546.1:0-3015 GCA_038320495.1 Opitutales bacterium
CGTGAAGGAGATGTATCGGAGCGAAGTGCACTACGACATGATCGCTCATGCCGTGCAACGGGTGCCGTGCCCGGTGCTGGCCAACGGCAACGTCACATCAGCCCGGCGCGCCGTGGAAATCGTACGCGAGACCGGAGCAGCGGGGGTCATGATCGGCCGCCACGCCATTCGTAATCCGTGGATTTTCCAGCAGTGTCGGGAACACTTCAACGGCGGCGTCGCCAGCCGGCGCACGCTGGCAGACGTACGCGAATACGTGGACCGACTCTATCACGCGACGCAAACGCCGGAATTCGCCGGCCCGTACCACGTGAACAAGATGAAGAAGTACCTCAACTTCGTCGGCCAAAGCGTGGATCCCACGGGTGCATTTCTTCACGACATGCGACGCACCCAAACCGAAGCCGAACTGTTCGCCGTCTGCGATCGCCACCTACTGACGGAGCCCGATCGAGAATTTCCTCCGGAGCCGTACGCCGGCGTCATCGCCCGTCCGAACTGCGAGACCCCGGGTGCCACGGCGGACGGCTGCTCACTCGAGACGATTACCGCCTGACCGCCGTTCTCACCCTGGAATTTTCCGAGCTGAGATTTGCGATCTGAGAGCAGCGGTCGCTCAACGCGGCTCCAAAAACTCCTGGACGATCGGCACAATTTCTTCGCGGGCGTCATCGAGCACGTAATGACCCGCATCCGCGATCCGATGCACGCGCGCCCGCGGATAAATTTCCCGCCAACGCGCTAGAAAGGAATCGTTGAAACAGAAATCCCGGCCGCCCCACGCGATCAAAATTGGATGCGACTCAAACTGCGCGAGTCGCTGCTCCACCGCCTGCAACGTTACCCACGTGGGGTGAGATTTTTCGAGCGGGATGTCCTGTACGAAAGCACTCACCGCCACGCGCGTTCCCCAGCTGTCATAGGGCAGCAAGTACCCGCGTTTCTCCTCCGCCGTCAACGAGCGTCGATGCAGCGCCATCCACGTCGCCGGCCACGCAAAGCCATTCGCACCCCGCACGAGGATCGGTCCCAGCCAGGGCGCTTTGCACAACGCGATCCGCGCCGGGATCCGCTCCGAGGTGAACGCCGCCGTATTCAGAATTACGATGCGCCCAACCAGTTCAGGATGACGCGCGGCGAAGCCAAATCCAATCGCCCCGCCCCAATCGTGCACGACCAGATGGACCCGCTTCAGCCCAAGGCTTGAAACCAGTGCTTCCAAGTCCGCGATTCGGGTCTCCAGGGTGTAGGGGTAATTCGCGGGTTTTTCGGAGAGCCCCATGCCGACATGATCAGGCGCGATGCAACGATGCACGGGGCGCAAAGCCCGCACCAAGCCGCGATAATAGTACGACCACGTGGGGTTTCCATGAACCATCAAAACCGCCACCGTCGAGCGCGGGCCCTCATCGAGGTAGCTCAGGCGCGCTCCGCGCGGAGTGACGAACGTGTGCGGCTGAAACGGATACTCCGCCTTGAGCCACTCCGGCAAAGCCGCGGTTGTTTGAGGGACGTCGTTCATCACCATTCGAGCGCTAGCATCAGACAGTTCAGGCCACTGCCGATTCCGAGCAGCCCGACGCGATCACCGGGCCGAACCGCACCCGCCTCGACCGCGGCGGCCAACGTCGCGGGCAAGGCGACTGAGCCCGTGTTACCCAAGGTTTCAAAGGTCGAAAAATCCTTCGCCAGGTCGAGGTCGAGTGCCTCGTACAACTTCCGGCGATGCGTACTGCCCACCTGGTGACAAATAAAACGATCAAAGCCCACGCCCTGCTCGGCGGTGAAGTCGGTCCACGTCTCGCGGGCGAGCGCGACGCCGGCCAGCAGCAACTGCTCGGAATCCGTCTGCATCGCGAGCGACTCCGCCCCATAGGTATCGCCCTGACAAAGTTCGCTGTGTTGCGTCGCCGCGCGGGCGATGCCGCCAAGCAGTCGATGGCCGTGGCTGGGAACAAGGGAACGATGACACACTACTGCGGCCACTGCCCCGGATCCGATCGTGAGATTCGCGAAGAACGGCTTGATTTCATTCCGCGTGAGCGAGCGCTCCACCAGCATTCGCAACGTTTGATCGACGAGTGAACGGCCGTTTTCTCCGGCGACGACCAAGGCGCAGCGAATGTTCCCCGACTCGATCAAACCGGCGGCCACGGTCAGTGAATTCAGGAAACCGAGACACGCATTCGAGACATCGAAAATCTGTGCGGTCGGTGGCAACCCGATCTTGCGATGCGCAAACGACGCGGTCGCCGGTTCGAGCATGTCGCGACTCACCGCGGAATGAATGAACAGTTCAACCTGCTCCGGCTTGAGCTGGCTCTTGGCCAGGACGGCGCGACCCGCCGCCGCGCTCGCATCGGAGGGCCGGGTGCCTTCCGGCCACATCCGCCGTTCCCGGATTCCGGTCATGAGCTCGAGCCGGCCGACCGGAAGTTTTAACCGCTCATAAAGCGGACGCAGCCGCTCCTCGATCTGCGCGGAGGTCCAGACTTCCTCGGGCAACGCCACCGCGAGCGACTCGATACAAACGTGATCGAACTTCATGGGTTCGAGCCTTGAGCCGGCGGATTGAGGCGCATCGCGAGCCGGACGATTTCCTGGTCGAAGTAATTCGAGCCGAGCCCCGCGTCCACGACGAGGGTGGTGCCGTTGATTCCGCTGCTGCGACCACTGAGCAGAAAAAGCACCGTGTTCGCGACTTCCTGCGTCTCCAGATTCCTGTTACGGAAGGTGAGCTTCTCCGCGAAGAGATAACTTTCCAGATAGCCCGGGATGCCGGCCGACGCGCTCGTCTTCAGCGGACCGGCGCCCACGACATTGAAACGCACCGCGGTGTCTGCACTGAAGGACTTCGCCAGAAAACGCACGCTCGACTCGAGCGCCGCTTTGATCGGTCCCATGTAACCGTAGTTGTCGGGCGTCACGAGCAGTGACGAGATTCCAATCGTCACGACCGATGCATCCGTCGCGAGGTGCGGTTTGAAGGCCCGCGCGATTTCCACGAGGGAAAAA
>JBBQEG010000547.1:0-2992 GCA_038320495.1 Opitutales bacterium
GATGACCTTCCAGTCAATCGCGGCGTAGGCCTCTTCGATCGTGAGGCAGCGTGAGACCACGAGTGCGATACAGCCCACGATCGAGGAAACGAGAATCGGCATCACGTCCAGCGCGGCGAGGGCTACCACGCTGGCGATGATCGCCACGGCGATGGGAATCTTGTGCCGGCGATGCACGGGTTCATGGACCTGGTCGAGAACGAGAAAATCGGGATCGCCGCGCAGACGGGCGAGTTCCTCTTTCGGGCCCAGGAGCAGGAGCGCATCACCGACGTGAAGACGCACTTGGTTGAGCTTCTCGCGGAGGGTTTGCCGTCGCGCGCGAATGGCGAGGACGATGGCATTGTAGCGTCGCCGAAAGTCGACTCCGGCCAGCGTGCGATCGGTGAGATTGGAACGTGGGGCGATCAACACCTCGGCAAGTCCGAGATCCCGCGCCTCGAGGGCCTCATCCTTGAGTTTAAACTCGGGTTCCAGTTCCAACTTCCAGCCGGCCTTCGCCTCCATCATTTCGCGCGCGCCGCCGCGGACAAGGAGGACATCGTTGGCGAGGATCGCGTCCTTGAGTGGTGCGAAGAGCTTGTCTCCGTTGCGGATAATTTCGAGGACGGTGACGTCCGTCTTGCGGCCGAACTGGCTCTCCGTGACCGTGCTGCCGACGAGCCGGGAGCCGGGGAGGACGCGCAACTCGGAAATGTAGTCGCCCAGTTGGTAACTTTCCGTGAGCTGGGCGCCGAGGCGATTGGGGAGCAGCCAGCGACTGAAGATGGCGAGGTAAAGCGTGCCAACGCCGAGCATTACCAGGCCGAGCGGGGCGAACTCGAACATGGAAAACGCGCCCAGGCCCGCCCGGTCCGAAATCGCGCTGACCAGCAGATTGGTCGAGGTGCCAATCAACGTGCATACGCCGCCGAACTGGGACGCAAACGAGAGCGGAATGAGGAGGCGTGACGCCACCAGTTTGCCTCCGGCGCAGGCTGCGATGACCACGGGCAGGAAGACAGCGACGGCCGCGGTGTTGTTGATGAACGCCGACACGACTCCAACGGTCAGCATCATGACGAGCAACAAAATCGTCGGCAGCGAAGCCAGGCGCCGCATCGCGCGGGCGGCGAAGGAAACCGCCCCGGTCTTCTGCAGGCCGGCGCTCAAGACAAACATCGCGGCGACGGTGATCGTCGCCGGATTGCTGAATCCGGAGATGCCTTCCTCGGGTGTGATCCATCGGTCCGCGCGGATCCAGGGGATCAGCTTCACGAGGAGACCGAGGACGATGAGCGTGCCGAGGACCATCAGCGCGACAAAGTCGGCGCGGAATCTCTCCGTCACGAAGAGATAAACCGCACCCGCAGCGACCAATAGGACCAGGACTATTTCAATCGTCACGACCGCGCGCATGGTGGGCGAACGTCTCGATCTGGCCAGCCAAACCATGGGCGCGATCTACGAAATGAATGAGCCAGCTCGGCTATTTCATTGCGGCCTGAAGCCGGGCCTATTGCCGGAGATATTCCCTTTCGCGGAGTCGCTTATTGGTTACCTTCGATGGATTTTCGCGGCGTTAGCGGGAATCAGCGGTGAGTCGCGGAGGAAAGATCCGGGTGGAAAGCACAAATCCGTGAGCGGAACCAGTGCTTTTTGGGCCGTAATGGGAGGGCAAGGCAAAATCGTTCGCGTGAGTAACGATTTGCAGAATTCCGGTTAACCGGGAAATGTCTGCGTCCATGATCCCGCCGCCGAAGGTGCCGCGTCGAAGCGCCGAGGAGAAACCCACGCAGCCCGGATGGCGGGCGCGATTGCACGAAGTTATTTTCGAGGCAGATACGCCCGCCGGGAAGCGCTTCGATTTGATTTTGTTGGGCATCATCGGCCTGAGTGTCCTCGCGGTTTCCCTCGAAAGTGTGCGTGATATGCGCCTGCGCTTTGGGCAGGAATTGCGGCTGGCCGAGTGGATCGTTACCGTGCTTTTCACGATTGAATATTTCATCCGGTTGCTCGCGGTTCGCGCGCCGCTCCGTTACGCCACCAGCTTCTTCGGTATTGTCGATCTCCTCGCGTTTCTGCCCACCTATATCAGTGTGCTTGTGCCCGGAACGCAGTCACTGCTGGTGATTCGGGCGCTGCGGTTGTTGCGCGTGTTTCGGATTCTTAAGCTAACCAATTTTGTGGGTGAGGCGCGAATGCTGCGGGCCGCGATGCGGGGAAGTGCGCGGAAGATTATTGTGTTTCTTGGCGTCGTGGTGACGACCGTCCTCATCGCCGGCGCGTTGATGTATGTCGTCGAAGGTGAATCACATGGATTTACCAGCATTCCGATGTCGGTGTATTGGGCGGTCGTGACCATGACGACGGTCGGGTTTGGAGATATCGTTCCGGGGACGGTACTCGGGCGATTTATTGCGTCGGTGCTGATGATCATGGGATATGGCATTATCGCCGTGCCGACGGGCATCGTGACCGTTGAGCTCAGTGCGGCCGCTCGGGCTGCGAGTAACACGCAGGCCTGTCCGACGTGTGGCACGGAAGGTCACGATAATGACGCGAAGTTCTGCAAGCGCTGCGGGAGCAAACTCTGAAGGGGAGCCCTGAAATTTCACACCTATCATTGTCATTGCGAGCCCGAGGAACGAGGGGGCGGCAATGCAGCTCGATGGATTGCTTCATCGCTGCGCTTCTCGCAATGACAGATGAAATACAGTTCGCTGCATGTCTACGAGTAGGTATGAAATATTCGGCTTAGGGCGGGCGCGGGGCTCGAACGTGGCGAGATGGCTGTTTTGTTGGGCACGGATTTGGGGCGAAACGGATCAGCGATTTCATCGACGATTACGGAACAGGCAGGAATGCCTGTATCAGTGCGTCCATGAAACCATGAACTCAGAATGTGAAAGTCATTACCCTCGTGCAGACAGAGAGCATGGGGCAGTCGAAGGCAACTGCGTCGTCGCAAGACGGGGTGGGGAGCAGCCGGAGGCGGAAGCTTGGTCCCGAA
>JBBQEG010000548.1:0-2974 GCA_038320495.1 Opitutales bacterium
GAAGGTCATGTCGAACCGTTCGCCGGTGGAGATGGAAGCTTTCCATCGTTCGAGCACCTGCGGAAGCACCGCGGGGTCATGCACACTCTGCCAGCCCCAACCCTCCATTTGCGCTGGCGTGGTTCCGGTGTAGTCATACCAGCGCTGGTTATACCAGGTGATAAACCCGTCGGGCCGGGCCATCCAGGCGAGTTGCGGCATGGCTTCGGCCAGCGTGTGGAACTGTTCCTCGCTGGCGCGCAGCGCCTCTTCGGCATCGCGGCGCGCCTCGCGCTGCTCCGCTTCGTCGAGCGCGCGGCGCAATGCGAAGGGCAGGCGTTCCAGGCGATCCTTGAGCACGTAATCCGTCGCGCCCGCTTTCATCAGCTCCACCGCCAGGACTTCACCGATGGTCCCGGAAACGCAGATGAAGGGCAGCTCTGGCGAAATCTCCCGCACCATGGCAAGGGCTGCGTCGCCGCGGAACCCGGGGACTTTGTAATCCGCAAGCACCACATCCGGCCGCGCCCCGGCGAATGCGGCTCGGAACTCCGCTCCATCCGCGACGCGACGCATCGTGTGTTCGATGCCGGCCCTGCGGAGCTCATGCTCGATCAGGATGGCGTCCCCGTCCGAGTCTTCGAGGTGGAGGATGCGTGGGGCGCTTTTCATGAAAGGGAGATGTTCGTCGGCACGGGCGGCGGCTGATTGGCGACGCCCCAGAAGTCCCAAATCGCCTGGAGCGACGAGCGGAAGCGGTCGAACTCGATGCATTTGACGACATAGCCGCTGGTGCCGAGTTCGTAGGCGCGCCGGAGGTCGCCCTCGTGGGCGGAGGAACTCAGCACGACGACTGGGCAGAGCCGCTGCGCCGGCATGGCGCGCATCCGCTCCAAAACCCCGAAGCCGTCCACGCGCGGCATCTTCAGATCGAGCAGCACCACCGTCGGCAGATGTTGCTCGCCCCCGGCAGGCTCGCCGCGGCCTTCGAGAAAATCGAGCGCCTCCACGCCGTCGGAGACATGGGTGATGCCGACGCCCGGCGCGATTTTCTTGAGCACCAGCAGGGCGAGCTGGGCGGAGACCTCGTCGTCTTCGACGAGCAGAATGTGGCGGTGTTGCATGGGTGAATGGCGATGGTCGCTCAGTTTTTGGGCAGTGAAAAGAAAAAGCTCGCGCCCTGGCCGGGCTGGCTCTCGGCCCAGGTGCGGCCACCGTGGCGGTGGATGATGCGGCGCGTGGTGGCGAGGCCGATGCCGGTGCCCTCGAACTCCTTCCCCGAGTGCAGCCGCTGGAAGACACCGAAGAGCTTGTCCGCGTAGCGTGGATCGAAGCCCGCGCCGTTGTCGCGGATGCACAGGACGTGCTCCTCCGGCCTACTCTCACAGGTGATCTCGATGACCGCGGCAGGCTGGGTGCGGGTGAATTTGACGGCGTTGTCGAGCAGGTTCGCCAGCACCTGGCGGAGCATCGCGGGGTCGGCCCGCACCACGGGCAGCGGGCCGATCTTCCACTCGAGGGCGCGGCCCTCGAGGTCGGGCTGGAGGTGGGCGCGGATTTCTCCGATGAGTTTTTCCAGGTTCACCCCGGTGGGGCGGAGGCCGGCCCGGCCGAGGCGCGAGAAGTCGAGCAGGGCATCGATGAGCTGCCCCATGCGCGTGGCGGCGTCCGCGATGCGCGGCAGGTATTCGGCCGTGTCGGCGTCGAGCTTGCCCTCGGCCCCTGCGGCCAGTAGGCGGGTGAAGCCGCCAATATGACGCAGCGGCGCGCGCAAGTCGTGGCTCACGGTGTAGCTGAAAGATTCCAGCTCGGCATTCGTGTCGGCCAACTCGGCGACGCGCCCGTTGAGCTGGTCGTTGAGCTGGCGGACGCGTTCCTCGGCCACGCGGTGCGCGGCGACTTCCATTTCGAGCGCCGCTGTGCGCTCCACGACGCGCTGCTCAAGCCCGGCGTTGAGCCGCCGGATTTGCTCCTCCGTCTGCTTCCGCTCGGTGATGTCCGTGTGGACGCCGACCCATTCGCGGATTTCTCCCCGCGCGCCCCGCACCGGCACGGCGCGAATCGAGCAGAGCCGCCATTCACCATCGCGCCGCCGCACGCGGTGCTCGAACTCGAAGGTTCGCTTTTCCGCGACCGCCTGGTTCCAGGCGTCGATGGTCGGCTGCGCGTCCTCGGGATGCACGGCCTTCGACCAGCCGTAACCCTCATACTCCTCCCGGCGCTGGCCAGTGAATGCGCTCCAGCCGGGCTGCTCGCCCTCCATCTTTCCCTCGGCATTGTTGGTCCAGATGAGGTCGCTCACCGCGCCGACAGCCGTGCGGAAACGTTCCTCACTCTCGCGCAACGCTTCTGCGTCGTGAGAGTCCGTGCACGCGCCGACCCATGCACGCACGTCGCCATTGGCATCGAACAGCGGTGCGGCCCGCGCGACGAAGTGACGGTATTGCTGCGAGGGCGCATGCCAGAGCCGTCCGCGCGCTTCATAGAGTGAACGCGTCCGGTGAGCGGCCTCCCAAATCTCTTTTACTGATTCGCGATCCTCGGGGTGCACAGCGTTGACCCAGCCAAAGCCGCGATGTTCTTCCCATGATTGACCGGTGAATTTCTCCCACGCGAGCTGCGGGCCGGCGAACGCGCCCTGGGCATCCGTCGTCCACGGCACATCCGTGATGATCGAGACGAGCGAGCGGAAGCGCTCCTCACTCGTGCGCAATTCTTCCTCCGCCTGCTTGCGCTCGGTCACATCGTGCATCGCCACGACAGCACCGATTTTTTCGCCCTGCTCGTTGAAGAACGCCTGGCCGCTCGCCAGAATCCGTCGCGGCGTGCCTTCGCGGGGCGCGATCACCATTTCCGCGTTTTGGACGAAACCCTCCTCGAGCGCACGAAAGAGCGGGATCTGCTCCTTGCGCATCAAGGTCTTGCCGTCCGGCAGATAGAGGTCGAAATACTCTGCCCACTCATCAGCCGCGATTGGTTCGGCGGGGAGCCCATG
>JBBQEG010000549.1:0-2974 GCA_038320495.1 Opitutales bacterium
ATTTCGTCCATGTGTTCGTTGGCGACGCGACCATTGTTGGTCCAGAATGCGCTCGGCACGATCTGGCCGTTGGGCAGGTTAGCGAAACGCACCACCTGGCCAGGATGGGATAGGGCGTTGGCGTTGACTGTGTAGGCCCCATTCGAGGTGACCTCGGCGAGCACCGTGCCGGTCTGGCGGTCGGAAAACCGATAAAGCCCTGGCGGCACGCGGCCATTCAGAGTGGTGCCGCCGCCGCTGAACTGGATGCCCATCGAACTAAAAAAATTCGGCCACTCGAGGCTGCGCGGCGTCACGCCGGCGCTCGAGTTCCAGTCCGCCCAGTTGCGGCTGAATTTCACGTTCTGATTGATCGACCAGCCGTCGCCAAACTCGTGTTTCCACTCGACTCCGGCATAGCGCTGCCGGGAGCGCACCGCATCGGT
Organism: Opitutales bacterium; assembly: GCA_038320495.1. GTDB lineage: Bacteria > Verrucomicrobiota > Verrucomicrobiia > Opitutales > Opitutaceae > ER46. Next base: position 426 of record JBBQEG010000549.1, read on the forward strand.
CGTATCAAAGGTGCCGAACGCATTATCCGCCTCCCGCGGGAATTGGTGGGAACTCTTTGGAAACAAGTTCGTACTATAGCGGCTCAGACCGGGAAACTGCTTCGGATCCTGCGGATCGCGGGCGAGCAGGTATTCATACCAGTGATTCCGGTCGTCCATGTATTTACCATAGATCTTCACGGAACCGCTGCCGTAGTCTTTGAAGAGGTTGCCGCGGGTGACGAAGCCGTTGTTCATCGGATATCCCTTGGCCGGGCGGTGGCCCTCGGCGTAACGATAGAACCCGCCTAAACTATACACCCAGCCTTGGCCGAGCGGCCCGCCGATGACCGCGTCTCCACGGTAGAATCCGCCGGAACGGCCCTCCAGTCCGAAGCGCGTGCGTACTTCGCCTCCGAAAACGGCGGGTCCGATGCGACTAATATAGTTGAAGGCACCGCCCGGCGAATTGGACGACGTGATCGAGGCACTGCCGCCGCGAACGGCTTCGACCCGCTGCAGCGTGACGTCAGGGCGGTTGAAGTAACTGGCGTTGTAATTACCGAAAGCGATGTTGGTGATCGGGAGTCCGTCCTCCTGCATGGAGACATAATATTGCCCCGTCGCGCCATCGCTGCTGTCCGCGGAAATGCCGCGGGAGTAAACCATGCCGCGGATTTCGCCGAGCGATGAGTTGACGAAGACTCCAGCGACATTGAGCAGCAGATCGTCCGCACTGATCGGTACCTGTTCGGCGATAAGAGTGGCATCGACGGTGGAAATCGCGGTGGTGGCTTTCTTGGCTTCGGTGGCGTTGAAGACGCCGGTAACAACGAAGTCGTCGAGCTTGGTGGTGCTGGCGTTGGAATCGGCAGGGGTGGATGAAGACGAAGGAGCTGGCGCCACTTGGGCCGAGAGCGCGCCGGCAAAAGCCAGCGCGAATACGCCGGAGCGGCGCACGAACGTAGATAGAGACATGATGGGGTAAGACTCAGGGTTGCTAACGGAAAAAGAACGGCACATCGCGGCGCCGCCGGGGTTGAGCGGCGCGCGATGGATTAACGCGGCCTCAAGGCAGCGTCTTGAGGCGGACGTTTTTGAATTCGATCGTCATCGGCGGTCCTTGGTGGAGTTGCAGCGCGATGACGCCGGACTTCGGGGCGATTGTCGGGTCGGCGTCGGTCACATCGGCGGTGAGTTTGCCGTTGAGGAAGTGTTGCAGGCGGTTGCCCTTGGCGATGATCACCATGTCGTTCCATTCGCCGAGCTTGTAGGCCGCCAAAATCTCGGCCGGAGGTGTGGCTCCCGGGAGTTTTTCCACGGCGGTTTTCTTCTTCTTGGCATTGGCCGGATCGACGGAGGTAGCGCCAATTTTGATCTTCTCGCCAGGTCCCATGACGATGCCGCGACCTTTTTCCTCATAGAGCATGCCGGCAAATTTACCGGTTGAGTCGATATCCGCCTGGTAACCTCCGACCACAAACGCGGCCGGATCGATTACGCGGCTGCGGTACTGCACGCCCGAGTTGGCTTGGTCTTTGTCGTTTTGCGCGGTGAGGCGAAAGGAGAGGCGCAGCTCGAAGTTTGCCGGCTGACCGTCTTTATAGACTAGGAACGTGTTTCCCTTGGTTACTTTCTCGGGCGTGGTCTGGCCGACAATGACACCGTTGCGGGCGGACCAGAATTCCTGGTTTCCTTCCCAGCCGGCGAGGTCCTTGCCGTTGAAGAGAGATTTGAAACCGGCTTCAGCGGCATGGGTGAGCGGGGCGAGGGCGCTCGCGGAAAACGCGAGGACAGTAACGAGAGAGTGGATACGGAGGTTCATGGGATTTCTAGATTTTAAGAAGGTGTGAGTCGGGGGAGCGAAAGCCGGGCGAGCCGGCGGGGGATGAGAGCGGTGTCGGTTAGTGGGCGTGAGCGGCTGGAGCGGTGGGTTTCGCGATCGCGGCGACTGGGTTGGCGGCGACGTAAGTGTCGATGTCTTTAGTGACAACGATCTGGCCCCACATGACCGTCCAGTGTCCGGGGAAGGTGCAGACAAATTCATAGATTCCTTCCGTGAGAGCCCGGATTCGCAGCGTCTGGCTTTGGCCCGTTTCGAGCAGTCGGGTGGCGGCGACCAGCTCGCGGGATTCCGGGACCCAGGCGCGATCGCTGCGATCGACGTGCTCGGGCGGGAGGGCCATCGCCGCAAGGGCGATGCGCTCACGCGCGCCGGGCTCCACCACGACGAGATTATGGGGCATGACGTCTGGGTTATCGAACGTGATTTCAAAGGGCTTTCCGGTCTGCACCACAATTCGCGCGGTGTCGAAGCGCATCTCTTCCACCACGGCGCGGATGACGAAGGACGACACGCGCAGTCCGGCGATCGTCTTGCGCAAGGTATCGGCTTCCGCCGTCGGAAGGGTGTCCACCAGGGATTCGGCGACCTGAACGGTTTCCACGTAGTCGCGTTGCGTGCGTTCGCTCGGACGGGTCTTGCCGGCCCAGGCCACGAGCGCGCGGGCGGCCTTGCCTGAAGTATCGGCGGGCCAGGTGTTCCGCGGCAACGTGCGAATACCCTGCGC
>JBBQEG010000550.1:0-2958 GCA_038320495.1 Opitutales bacterium
GTGGGGTGATTGTGGGTCTCGACCTTGCAGAGGATGTGAATGTCTTCCTCGTGGGCGGCGTACTCGCTGGTTTTCGGGTCGACGTAAAACCGGCCGCCACGGGTGCCGGTCAGGACCGCCGCATTGTCTTTATACGCGGACAGGATGCCGTCCTGGTGCAGCTGATACGTGTTCTTGATCATCTGGAACAGCGAGCGGTCGCGCGTGGCGCCGTCGATTTCCCAAGTGGCGTTGAAAATCTTGTGTCGACAGTGCTCGGAGTTCGCCTGCGCAAACATCATCAGCTCGATGTCGTTGGGATCACGGTCGAGCGTGGTGAAACTCTTGACGAGGTAGTCGATCTCATCGTCTGCGAGGGCGAGCCCCAGGCTGCGGTTGGCGGCGACCAAAGCCGCCCGGCCCTGCGCGAGCACGGGAACGCTGGCCATCGGCTTGGGCGTATCGTGGCGAAAGAGCGCTTCGCAGTCGGCGAGCTCGTCGACCACGACCTGCGTCATCCGGTCATGCAGCTTGCTGCGGAGGGTCTTGAGTTGTTCAGCGTTGCGCGTGGTCGAAGTGCCGCCCGCTGCGGTGGCGCTCGTCGAGCCGTCGAGATCGATCGTGAACGCGACGACGCGTTCGATGCGCTTCACGTTGCTCAGTCCGCAGATGTGCGCGATATCCGAGGCTTTTGACGACCATGGGGAGATGGTTCCCGGACGGGGCGCGACGATCTGGCGGAGACCGGTGACGGCTTCGGCGGCGCGGCTGGGACCATAGGTCAGCAGCTTGGCCAGCACGCCGTGGTTCTCGGGGCTCAGTTGACCTTGCAGCTCGACGAGATGCACGAATTCAGCGGCGAGGGCGCGGGCTGGGAGGCCGGCGGCAATCAGGTCCTGGAGGACTTTTTGCAGGCGAAACGGAGAGAGGGCAGGTGAGCCGCGGAGGGTCAACATGGTGCGAAGAAACGGGGACCTTCGCGAACAACCTGCGGGCGGTCAAGATGGCGGCGGGTCATTGCGAAATTCCTTAGGACGCATCGCGTGGAGAAAGCCATTGACCATTCGCCACCACTCCACGGAATCACCGTCTTTTACACTGTGCGCATTCATCCAAGCCTGTTGCGTTTGAAACCATGAGCGACCGTATCACGCATGAGTGCGGTGTCGCCATGGTGCGACTGCTGAAGCCGCTGTCGTATTACCAGGAGAAGTATGGTTCGCCGCTTTGGGGCTTCACCAAGCTCTTTCTCCTGATGGAGAAGCAGCACAACCGGGGTCAGGATGGCGCAGGTGTTTCCTGCGTGAAACTCGATATGCCGGCGGGAGCGCCGTTCATGTTTCGCGAGCGCAACATCAAGGCCAACCCGTTGGACAAAATCTTTCGTTTGCTCCTGGGGCAGTACAATGAGCAAGTCAGTGCCGGGATAATTCACCCGGAGTTCGCCGAGACGGTGAAAACGAACTTCGATTTTGGCGGCGAGTTGCTGATGGGGCATCTGCGCTACGGCACGAGTGGCGGGTATAACATCTCGTCGTGTCACCCCTTCTTTCGGCGCAGTCCGTGGCCGACGCGTAATCTGGCGCTCTGCGGAAATTTCAATCTGACCAACACGGAGGAACTCAATCGCTCGTTGATTGCGATGGGGCAGCATCCGATCTTCGCGACCGACACCCAGGCCATTCTCGAGAAAATCGGGTTCTACCTGGATGAGGAACACGAGGACATCTACCGGTTTCTACGCAAACGCGACATTGGAGGAATTGATCTGTCTCAGCGGATTTCTGAAGATCTCGACCCGTCGCGGGTTATCTCCCGAGCCGCCGAGAAGTGGGACGGCGGTTATGTACTTTGCGGTCAGATCGGGAACGGTGATGCCTTCGTGGCGCGTGATCCGTCGGGGATTCGGCCGTGCTCTTACTTTCAAAACGACGAAGTGATCGCGTTCGCCTCGGAGCGTGCACCGCTCATGACCGTATTTGATCTCGCGGTCGAAGACGTGCACGAAGTTGAGCCGGGCAATGTCATGGTCATCAAGAAGCGCGGGACGATGACGTCGACGAGATTCCGGGCGCCGATGCCGCGGGCATCCTGCTCCTTTGAGCGGATCTATTTTTCGCGCGGAAACGATGTTGATATCTATCGGGAACGTCAGGCGCTCGGCGGCCACCTCGCTCCGCAGGTGCTGAAATCAATCGGCTACGATTGGGGTAACACCGTCTTCAGTTTCATTCCGAATACCTCCGAGACCGCGTTTTATGGATTGATGTCGTCGCTGCGGGCGTTGCGCCGCGACGAGGTGAAAGCGTCGATTCTCCAGGCCAGCCGCGAGGGAACCCTCAACGAGGCGATGCTGGATGACCTGATCCTGCGCAATTGGCCGCGGGGTGAAAAGGTCATCAGCAAGGACATCAAGATCCGGACGTTCATCGGGCAGGAAAACCTGCGTAATCAACTCGCGAGTCACGTTTATGATATCACGTATGGCTCACTGCGGGCCGGAGAGGATAACCTTGTCGTGGTGGACGACTCGATTGTGCGCGGCACGACCCTGAAGCGCTCGATCATTCGCATCCTCGCACGGCTCAACCCGAAGAAGATCGTGATCATGTCGACCGCCCCGCAGATCCGTTATCCGGATTGCTATGGCATCGACATGTCGGAGCTCGGCAAGTTTGTCGCCTTCGATGCCGCCGTGAAACTCCTGCGGGAACGCGGACAGAACGCGTTGCTGGACGACGTGTACCAAGCCTGCCGTGACGAAGTCGCGTCGGGCGGGGTGCTGAACCACGTGCGGCGGATCTACGAGCCCTTTACGCCGGAGGAGATTTCCGCGAAGATCGTGGAGCGCGTGCGCCCCCAACTCGACGCTTGGAAGGGTGAGATCGAGATCATCTTCCAGACAATTGAGAACCTGCATGCCGCGGTCCCGAATCACTCGGGCGACTGGTACTTCACCGGCAAGTATCCGACGCCGGG
>JBBQEG010000551.1:0-2955 GCA_038320495.1 Opitutales bacterium
TCGGCGACATCCTGGGCGGATAGTCCCAATTGATCGGCGCTAAGCATCAGCGAACGTCCGAGCGGCTGCGGGCGGCCACGCAACTTGTCGGACGGAACGAACTGGGTGAGTCCGCCCTGCGAGATGACGATCAGCGGATCACCGCTGCTGAGCACCATGCCGTGGACCTTGCCACCATCCTGGAGGCTGATCTCGGAGCCTTCGAATCCATGGGAGATATCGGCCGAGGGATTGATGATGGCGTTGATCACGACCTCGATTGACTGGGCGTTGGCGAACCCGGTGAGCGAGGGGCCGTAATCGATGCCCTTGTCGCCGAGACGATGGCAAAGCAGGCAGGATTGGCTCGAAGCCGCGCCTTTTCGGGCGTCGCCCTTGAGTTTCGCAATTTCGGAAGCGGCCGGGAGAGTGGTGGGGGCTGCTTCGGGAACCATCATCGCGACCACCGCCGCTGTATCCGGATTATAGATATTGCGGGCCTTCATCGCGGCATCCACGCCGGCGTCTTTCCAGTTCGTGTCTTTGTAGTTCATCAGCCACCACATGGCGTGGCTCTTGGCGAGGCCGGTGCCGCTTTGGGCGATATCGAGCAGTGCGTTGGCGGAGGCAGTCGTGGTGATGAAACCAAGGGCGGTGACGGCGGCGACGCGATCCCGTTCGGATAATGCCGCGGCTTGAGCGCGGGCGAGGAAAGCCGACTCGGCGCCGGTGGGCGTGAGGCGCCAGATCAGGTTGGCGTAACTGGCCGGCCATTTGGCAGCGTCTTTGCCGGGAGCGTTGGCAGCGAGTGCGGAGTACATCGCGGCTTCCTTCTTCGCGCTGCCGATACCCCACGCTTCGAGATAGGCGCGGTCCTTGCCGTCGTAACCCTTGGCAACGGCGAGAAGGATGTCTTTGGACTGGGCGAACGGAACATCGCGCATGGCGAGGGCGACTTCGCGACGAACGGCCGGAGACTTGTCGGTCGCGAGCTTTTTCGCATGGACAAGGACCTTGTCGTGCAAGTCGGCGCGGCGGAGTGCGCGAAAGGCGGCGATGCGGATCATCTCATCCGACGCGGTTAACTGTTTCTCCACGGCGGCGACGCCTTGGGGACCGAGTTGGGCGAGGAGGAATACGGCCCGGGCGCGGATGTAGGGATTCTTGTCGTTGAGCAGCGCGGAAACCGCGCCGACCGAGGCGGATCCGGCGGCCTTGAGCTTGTTGAAACCAACGGCTCGGACGTTAACGGCGGGGCTCTTCAACGCAGTGATCTGACCCGCCGTGGTGTTGAGATCAAACTTCGGCGTGGTGAGTTTTTTGCCCTTGGGCGTAATGCGATAAATAGTGCCGCCGAAGGTGCTGTCGAAGGCGGAGTGGCCACCGGAGCGCGGGTCAAACCAGTCGGCGACGAGGATCGAGCCGTCGGGTGCGATTGTGACGTCGGAGGGGCGGAACCAGGACTTGAAGTTGTTTGCGGCCATCTGACCGCGCATGCCATCGATGCCGGAAAGGTCCTGCTCCTGGTTGCTGGTGAGAAACTGGGTGCGATCGAGCTTGTAGCCGGCACCCTGGAGTTTGGGTTGGTAGCCGAAGACAACGTTGCGGGAGGTCTCGCAGCTCAAAAGGAGACCGCGCCATTTTTCGCCGAGTTCGTCACCTTCGTGGAAGGCGATGCCCGTGGGGGCGCCGTAACCGTAGACGTCACCGGCGGGAATCACGCCGGGATCCTCCTGGCGCCATTCTGCGGTGGCGATGGACTGGCCAGGGCGGCGATCGGCGCGCCACTGACGCTTCCCGTCGCGCGAGTTGAAACCGAAGTTGCCGTATTCCATCAGAAAGGATGTGCGTGCCGCCGGTGGATCGTCGTTGTCGTTTTGGAACACATCGCCGAACGACGTAACGGTTTGTTCGTAGGAGTTGCGGAAATTGAAGCCGATGGGCTCGACTTGGGTGCCGTCCGCGTTCATGCGCATCGCGGTGCCGCCGACATAGACGTGGCCGTCATCGCTGGGTTGACCCGAATAATCGGGCGGAGCCATGTCATGGACCTTGGTGCCACCGCCGCTTTTCACGGGGTCGTAAAAGCTTCCGTTCCGGAACGTGCGGCCGGAGCGGTCGGTGAACTGGGCGCCGGCATTGCCGTGGTTGAAATACAGTTTGCCATCGGGTCCCTGCGTAATCGAGTGGAGCGAGTGGTCATGATTGCGGCCGTCGAAGCCGGTGAGGAGGACTTCCCGCTTGTCGATGGCGGGGTCGAACTTCCGGTCGCGGTTGACGTCGGTATAAACAATCAAGTCGGGCGCGCAGGAGACGTAGATTTTGTTGTCGATGACGGCGATGCCGAGGGGAGCGAGGAGCTCGGGGTCCTGGACAAAAACGCTGGACTTGTCAGCTTTGCCGTCACCGTCGGTATCTTCAAGAATGACGACGCGGTCGCCGGCGGGATCCTTGCCCTGATGGCGGCGGTAATTGTAAGCCTCGGTGACCCAGACGCGACCATCGGCGTCGACGTCCATATTTGACGGCTGGCGGAAAAGCGGCGACTGGGCCCAGATTGTAACCTCGAAACCATCGGGAACCGTCAGCATTGAGGTAGGGATGTACGGCTGCGGCGGATCCTGCATGGCCGGAGGCGTCGGCGCAGCCTTGGGGCTGGGCTGGCCTTTGCCGGCGGCATTCTGAGGCTGTGCGAGCGTGGCACTGGTGACCGTGAGGAGGCTGGCGGCGATGAGAAAAGCGCGCCAGGCAGAGCTTTGGGGTGTATCCATGGGTGAAAAAAATGAAGAGAACGAAACCGGGGTTAACGGGTTAGCGGGAATTACGTGCGAAAGAGGCAGGGGATGCGGTGTACTGAGGAAACGACTATGGGGGGAGGCGAACGGCCACCGCAACCCCAGAGGTGAGGCTAATTGAGAGCAATTCCGAGGACCTTTTTCATTCCCGTTGCCCGGCATGCCGCATTTTTGCAGCACG
>JBBQEG010000552.1:0-2886 GCA_038320495.1 Opitutales bacterium
ACCACCCCGTCACCCGCCGAGTCCTGCGCCCTGATCGTCAAAGCCGCCATCAGCATCAGCCAAACAACTCCGTTGGCGAGTTTCCTGCTCGGCGTGGGCATTGATTACGGGAAACTGGCGCTGGCTCTGATTGCTATAGCCCGCGAATTGAACTGAACTCACCTCGACCGGAAGATCTCGCTGGCGAGGGCTTCGACCACGAGGGTCCGCAGACCGTAATCGTCCTTCTTCACCGCCTGAAAGATGTCCTCGATCACGAACTCATCGACGGGTTCCATGTGGCGGCCCGTGGCGTAGCTGAGGACTTGTCTGATGAGGTGGCGGGTGAAAAGGTCCGTCCGGCTCGCGACGAGGATGCTTTTAAAATCGTGAAAGCCGGCATAGGTCTCCCCGGAGCCGAACTCGCCGGTGGAATCAATCGTCGGTGCAGACGCGCCGCCCTTGGGTTTGGGATAGGTCTCGCGCCAACGGCCGATGGGATCGAATGTCTCGAGTCCAAAGCCGAGCGGATCAATCTTCCGATGGCATTCGGCGCATGCGATGTCGGCCCGGTGTTTCGCGAGCCGCTCGCGGATGGTGGTGGCTCCGCTCACGTCTGCGTCGATGGCAGGAACCACATCCGGTGGCGGTGGCGGCTTCATGCCGAGAATGTTTTCCAAGACCCAGACGCCGCGTGTCACGGGCGAGGTTTCCACTCCGTTGGCGCTGACCGTGAGCACGCCCGCCATGCCGAGAAGGCCGCCACGTTGACGGTTGCCGTCGATGCCAACTCGCTGGAAACCATCGGCGATACGGAGCGTTTTCTGCTCCGGCAGGTTGTAGAGTTTGGCCAGCCGCTTGTCCACGAAGGTGTAGTCGGCATCGAGAAACCGCTGCGCCGATCCATTTTCCCGGAGCAGATGACGGAAGAATAGGCGAACCTCCGTCTTCATCGCCACGGGCAAATTCTCGGCGTAATATACCCGCGTCGATTCACGCGGCGGGGGCATGCCGCCGAGATCGCGTAGATTCAGCCAGCTGTCGAGAAAGCCGTTCACAAATCCTGCAACACGGTCGTCAGCGATGAGCCGCATGCTTTGGTTCCTGAGTTCCTTGGGCGCTGTCAGTTTCCCGGAAGCAGCGACGGCGAGCAGTTCCTGGTCGGGCGGTGCGCCCCGGAGCGCGTAGGAGAGACGCGAGGCGAGATCGTAGGGGCCGAGTTTGGTTTCTTTTTCGTCCGTGATCTCGCTGAAGTAGAGAAAGGAAGGCGAGCAAAGCATCATCTTCAGTGTATCCAGCGCAGCCTGACGCGGCGTCGCTTTTTCGCTGATCCGCAGGTCATAGGTTTTCCGAATGGTGGCGCGATCAGCCCGCGTCAGCGGGCGTCGATACGCACGGGCGCCAAAAGCATAGAGCTGATCGAGCGCCTGCTTCGCCTGAAACCCCCGCTCACCAAACACCGCGAGCTCCTCCAAGCTTCCACCTGGCTCAGTGACGGGACCTGCAATCTTGATCTCGCCAATACGGATATGCGGGAGTTTTCCTTCCCGCAAGAGGTGCGTGCGCCTGATGCCTTCTTTTGCGAATCTTCCCTGGAAGTCGTCTGCGTAACGCTTGTTAATCTGGCTGATGGAAGCCCGCGACTCGTAGGGTCCGTTGGGGAAAATGAAGCGTGGCGTTTGTCCCGCTTCGAGCCAGACGCGGAACTTGATCCACTCCGGTTGCTCATCCGGCACCGTCGCCTGCGCGAGCAACGGCTCGATTGCCTGGGGATAATGGATGTGATTCTTCGTGGCATCGCCAGGCACGACTCCGAGCAGGAATGGCTCGGAGAAATCGATACCGAAGATCGCGGGGTCGTAATGCGTGTCACGGTGCATCGCCTGCGCCAGGACCTCGATATCATAGAGTCCGGAAACCGGCACGCCTTTGAGGAAATCCTCGATATGTCCATAGCCGCCCTGCCGCGTATCGGTGTTCGGCTGTTCATATAGGCAAAGATACTTGTAGTTAAAGACTGCCTTGTGCGGACCCGATAGCTCCTCGTATTGGACGAAGTTGTCGGTGAAGTGCCAGGACTGTGGAGGCATTTCCGGCCGGCCGAGACGGGTCTCGACGAGACGATTGGCGGATTGAAAATATTGATCCAGCAGGAAACCGGAGGTGACGAGCGACGTACCAATGGTGTCGATGGGTTCACTCGCTTTCTCCTTCGGAAAATCCGCGGTAAGACCGAGCGTGTCGACCCGCCGACCGAAGAGCGTCGCGAGCGTGTTCTCGTATTCCCGGTTCGAAAGACGGCGCATCACCGTGCGCGCCTGGGTGCTCTGGATCTTGCCGCGCGCGGACGCGATGCCCTGCCGCAGGGCGCGAATGACCGCGAGTCGCTCGTCGTCGGTCGGTTGCATCGCTTCCTTGCTGGGTGGCATTTCCCCCAGCGTGATCTGATCGATAATATCTTTTGCGGTGATCAGGCCCGCCTCGGTGGTGAGCGGAAACGAGAACGTTTCAAATTCGCGATCGCCTTTCTCAGTCGCGGCGTCGTGGCATTTCAAGCAGTACATATCCACGAACTGGGAAAGCACTTTTTCCCCGGGCGATTCGGCGGCGCGAGCGAAAGCCGTAATCAGAGCGAGCCCAAGGATGGCGATGCGTTTTGTCATTGCGAGAGCAGGGCCACGCCGTTCGGTGCCAGGGAGCGATGACCGTTCCTGATTGTCATCGCGAGGAGCGAAGCGACGTGGCGATCCATCTGGAGATCTCCGAGGATTGCCGCAGTCGGCACGCCTCCTTCGCAATGACAAACAGAGTGTGTTTCCACACCCGGCTTTGCCGGGGTCGCGATGACAGTCCGGAACTCACGTTACACGGACCGGCCGGTGCTGGTGCCGAACGAGTCGGCCTCGA
>JBBQEG010000553.1:0-2873 GCA_038320495.1 Opitutales bacterium
GACCGTCGATCGCGAGCGTAAGCGCGATGTCGGTTTCCGCGGTCTTGCGGTTTACAGTGCGGGAGCGGGAGCTGGAGCCTTGAGCCATGCGTCGAGTGTTTCGCTAAGAACGCGCATTTCGGCGTCCGTCCCGACGCTGATGCGCAGGAACGACGCGGTCAAGGCGTGGCTGGGGAAGTGCCGCACCAGAATCTTGTTCGCACTTAGAAAGCGATACGCCGCCAGCGACACCGCCGGGCCGCTCTCGCCGGCCGCGTTCCTGGGCTCGGTGAAGATGAAATTCGACTGCGATGGATACGTGAACCATCCCCGCTGCTCCGCGAATTCGTCGACCACCCGATCCCGCGTCGCCTTCACCTGGCCGATAATGCCTTCGTAATATCCGACATCGCCCAAAGCGGCCAGCGCCGCCGCTTGCGAGAGACGATTGACGTTATAACTGTCCCGCACGCGGTCGAGAATCGCGATGATCTCAGGGTGCGCGAGTGCGTACCCGACCCGGATGCCCGCCAGCGCGTGAGCTTTCGAAAGGGTGCGAACGATGACGAGGTTGGGATACCGCTCGAGCAGCGACACGGCGTTCTCGTTCGCAAACGGTGCGTACGCTTCGTCGACCACGAGCAAGCCGCGATAGGCGCGCAGCACGCGCTCCAGGTCGGCATTGGCGAATGCCACCCCTGTCGGCGCATTCGGCGAGGTGAGGAAAAACAACCGCGCCGTCGAAGCCGCGATCCGTTCCACCGGCAGGCGCATGCTCCGATCCAACTCGATCACGCTGGTTCCACCGTCCTGGATCTCCACGAGCACCGGATACAGCGAGTAGCTCGGCAGCGTGAAGCCAGCAGCCGCGTCCTTGGTGACGAAGGCGCGGATGAGCATATTGAGAATGTCGTCGGAGCCGTTGCCGATGCAGACGTTTTCCGCCGTGAGCGCCGCCTGATCCCGCGCATGCAGCTGGGCCACGGTGGCCCGCAAAGGACTACTCTTCGGATTCGGATACAGCCGGAGCGCCGCGCCGTCCGTTCCGATTTCCTCCCGAATCGCGGTCACCACCCGCGGGCTCGGCGGATACGGACATTCATTGGTGTTGAGCTTGATCCAGCCCGCTTCCGTCGGCTGCAAACCAGGCGTGTAAGCATGAAGCTTCGCAATATGCGGGAGTGCGAGGGAGGAAAGCTCAGCCGGATTCATGAGGAGAAAAGGTGAGGATTGAGCAGGGAGCGCCGAAGGCAAAGCCGGAACTCGCGTGTTCCGTCCCATCATCCGCGGGCAACGAGTCGCGGAGATGTATCAGCCACGTGGTTACAGGGTCCGGATGCGCACGGACCGCCCATGCGCATCGAGTTTTTCCATCGCCGCAAACGCCGCCACGGTGGGTTCCGCTTTCTTCACGCTCGCCCGATCGTAGCGAATCAAGCTCGTGCGCCGCAAAAAGTCGTCCACCCGCAACCCGCTGCTAAACCGTCCCGCCCGCGCCGTCGGCAGCACGTGGCTCGGCCCCGCCGTGAAGTCACCCAACGCCGTCGGGGTGTGATTCCCGAGCATGATCGCTCCGGCCGTCGTGATCGCTGCCACCAGTTGCTTTTCGCCCGCTGACTCGACCATCAGTTCGAGGTGCTCCGGGGCGACGTAATTAGCCACATCAACGGCCTGTGCGAGCGTCTTGACCTGGATCGCCAGGAAGCCCTGCTCCACCACACGCTGCGCCTTCTCCGAGCGCGAAACCAGCTGGAGCTGCGTCCGGATTTCCGATTGCACCGCGGAAATGATGTCCGCCGAGGTGGCGACCAGATAGAGTTTTTCGCGGCCCGAACCGTGCTCGGCCTGCGCCACCAGATCGGCGGCGACAAAGGAGAGGTTCGCCGTCTCATCGGCGATGATCATCACCTCGCTGGGACCGGGAAGCGAATCCACGCCCACCGTGCCAAAGACCTGCCGCTTGGCCTCACACACATAGGCGTTGCCGGGCCCGTAAACCTTGTCGACCGCCGGAATCGTGGTCGTGCCGAACGCCATCGCGCCTACCGCCTGCACGCCACCCACGCGATAGACTTCGGTAACGCCCAAGACGCTCAACGCTGCCAGAATTCCGTCCGCCACTTTACCGTCCGCATTCGAAGGCGTGAACACCGCAATCTCCGGACACCCCGCGATCTTTGCGAGCGTCACGGTCATCAACACCGTCGACACCAGCGGCACTTCGCCGCCCGGCACATACAGGCCAACCCGCCGGATCGGGTCGAATTTCTCGCCGACGGTCGCGCCGTGTTTATTTTTCCCGCTCCACGGTTTCGGAAGATTGCGCTCGTTGTAGCTGACCACGTTTTCCTTTGCGGCCACCAAGGCGGCCATCTCCCGCGCGGGAAGTCGCTTCACCGCCGCCGCAAGATCATTTGCAGATACGCGAAAATCCCGCGCGCGTAGCTTCGCCCCATCGAATTTCGCCGCGTAATACGTCACCGCCTCGTCTCCGCGATGCCGAACATCCGCGAGAATAGCCGCGACCGAATCCGCGATTTCCTTGGGTGCGACGGCGCCGCGGCAAAAAGCCGCGAGTTCGTCCGCAAATGTCTTCGAAGCCTGGAGGAGCGTGCGCATGGAAGGTCAGCGCATCTAGAATGGGCGCCCCGCGCTCGCGAGGCTTTTCTGGAGAAAGCCTCACGCACGCCGCTCAAATCAGGAGGCCCAAACCGGCCATCCACGCGCCAAACCCACGAAACCGAACCGTGGGCAACTTATCGGCCCCGGGGCAATGGCACCGCGAAATACGAGGGGGGATAGGTCTCGTTCACGTAGACGGACTCGAAATCGATCGTCACGGACTGGACGTCCCCTTTCGCATTCTTCGTGGTCGTAACAATACTCTTGGGAAA
>JBBQEG010000554.1:0-2868 GCA_038320495.1 Opitutales bacterium
GGTGCGCCCGATCTGCAGGATGATCGCACGGACCTGTGTTTCCACCCGCTCAGCCGGAAGTTTATAGGCGATCGCCCAACGCGGCGCGTCGTCGTTGGCCCCGAGCTCACGCTGGAGCGCGAGGGAGTCGAGCTTCGCGACGACTCCATCAATTGGATACGTCAGGTCGGCGCGGCGCGCACCAACAGCCTGCACCGCGCGGAGTAATTCATCGCGACCGTTCACTGCAACCGACTCCACCACCGGGAGGCCCCACGCCTTCAGCTGATCGCACAGCGCCTGCTGGGTCGAAGGGAGAGCCGTCGCCGGCTCGCACGCTCCGAGTCCGAAGAAGACCACGCGCACGCCGCGCCGGGCGATCTGGTCGGAATCGAGCTGCCGCATCGTACCGGCGGCGAGATTGCGGGGATTGGCGAATCGCGGTTCGCCGGTGAGCTCGCGCTCGGCATTCACCCGCTCGAACTCGACGAAGGGCACAAAAATCTCCCCGCGCAGCTCCACCGAATTCGGAAACGTCGCCGGCTCACTTCCATCACCCGCCGTTGGGCCGCGCAGCTCGTCCGGCAAGTTGGGAATCTGCCGCACGTTCGCGGTAATGTCATCACCCTCGCTCCCATTCCCGCGGGTTACAGCCTGAACTAATTTTCCGTTCGCATAGGTTATATTAACCGCAAGCCCATCATACTTCGGCTCGACCACGTAGCCCAGATCGTCGCGTCCGACCGACCGCGCGAGGTGGGCATGAAACGCGCGCAGCTCGGCCATCGTATACGCTTTCTGCAGGCTCAACATGGGTGCTCCATGCCGCCGACTGGGAAAGCGTCCACTGCGATCATCTCCGATCGCCGCTACAGGCGGAGCGGCCCGCGCCGCCTCCGGATACTGCGTCTCGAGCGCCGCCAGTTGTTGCTTCAATCCATCGTAGGCGGCATCCGTGATTTCGGGAGCGGCGTCGCGATGATATAAGCCATCATGACGCGCGATCTCGCGGCGCAACTGCTCGATCTGGCGGGCGGGAGAGTCCAGGTCGCCGGTCGGCGTGATCGGAGCGGCCCAGACCGTAGTCATCACAACAATACTCCCCGCGAGCCAGAGGGCACGAAACAGCTGAGCTATCACCGAATTCATAACAATCAGATCTAGGTTGAACCTCCGATGAAGCGAACGGCGGCGGGACAAGAGGACACGGACGGTGTCGCGCGAGTGCGCGACAGCTGGGTCCATTACGAATGCGGCTCGCGGCCCACGCCGTCGAGCTCGCACCCGAGCTGCGGCATACCCAGTTCAGGGGTTATGCGGCATGGTTACGCTGACGGCGCGCCGCGGGATCCGGGCATGGTATCCCCTGGCCGCGCGTTGGCGCGCGTAGTCTTTAAGGCGATACAGGCAGACGTAAGACAATTCAGACCTGGGACAAAACAGACCTGAGACAATACAGACAGGAATGTCTGTATCACTTTTCGGCCGCTCAGAA
Organism: Opitutales bacterium; assembly: GCA_038320495.1. Classification (GTDB taxonomy): domain Bacteria; phylum Verrucomicrobiota; class Verrucomicrobiia; order Opitutales; family Opitutaceae; genus ER46. The sequence goes on from JBBQEG010000554.1 coordinate 1,475, forward strand.
AAGACGGCGCCCTTGCGCTTCGGGCGGAGCCGACAAGCCAAGCAACGCGGCCAGGGTGGGAGCAATATCCTCGACCCCGACTCGATCAACCCGGACTCCGTGCGGCACTCCGGCGCCAAACCAGAGCTGCGGCACATGCGTGTCGTAAGCGTACGGCGAGCCATGGGTGGTGCCGACGTTGTTCGTACGCCCGGGATAGTAGTAGGGTTTTAACACAAACCCGACGTCGCGGTCGCGACCTGGATGAAATCCGCGATGCGCCATCGCGAGCAACGACTCGCCTTCCCCGGAGGCAGCGAGCACTTCGTTTCGCGTGTACGCCATCGCGATGTAGGGGAACTTCACGACACTCGCTTTCAACACCTGCCCGGCTTCCTCCACAGTCAGCTTCTTCGCGGCGAGCGCATCGGGGCGGAAGTGAAAACCCATGTTGTCGCGGGTAAACCAATACATCGGTGCCTCCAAAGGGCCGAATGCGACATCGAGTGCTTTCCGGCCGGCCGCATCCAAGTCGGAAAGCTTCACGCGGCCCGCGGGGAGGTCAGGTCGCATGGCCAGCGCCCGGTCGGGCATGGGCGACACGCCATGGTCCGCGGTCAGAACCACCACGCACCGGGCGAGTCCAACCTCGCGATCGATGGTGTCCAACAAGGCCGCCAGAACGCGATCGAGCCGAATCATTGAGTCCATCATCTCGTGGCTATCCGGACCGTAGTTATGGCCCATGGAATCGATTTGCGAGAAGCTGACGCAGAGCAGATCCGTCGCTGGACTATGCCCGAGTTTCTCTTCCCGAATCGCCCGCTGGACGAACTCACCGAGAAACTCGGCGCTAAACGGCGAGTTGTCGAAGGCGGAGAAAAACGCGGGGGAAATTTCCTCCCGGCCGCCGGTAATCCGTTTCGGAAACGTGCGGGCAAGACCCAGCTCCGCCATCTCGCCAGGAGCATCGTCCGGACCTTGAACCGCGTCGTAAATCGCAGGTTCCCGCACCCGCTCCCAGGTTTTGCCGAAGGTCGCATGCACGAGCCGTTCCGCATTAAACGCCTTAACCCAAGCGGGCACCTGCTCGCGGTAGTAACGCGAGGTCACCATCACGCCCGCTTCGTCCCAGTAGGCGGAATCGGCCAGTTTTCCGCCAAGCAAAATCGCCGAACGATCCTTATTGGACGCAGCGAACACCTTGGAACGATCGCCATAGCGCAACTTGAGCTGGTCGCCGACCGTAGAGGCTTGGAAGTTGCGCGGGGAGCGCCCCGCTTTCGGCGCGAGCAACGCCGCGGAGGCATCCGCCGGGGACAGCCCAACGAGCGGCGACGTGCGGTCTTCCACATTGTTGATGACCTCCCACAGATCCCGATCGAGCCAGTCATTGGAAATGATGCCATGAACAT
>JBBQEG010000555.1:0-2854 GCA_038320495.1 Opitutales bacterium
ACCCAACAGCCGTGGGGATTCCGGGTCACCAGCCGCTCTAAAGCCGCCCCCGGTTTCGCCGCATAATAGTGCGATCCCTGAAAAACCCTCAGCCGCATGCCACGCTCGCTCAGCAAGGCCCGCATCTCATCGATCCATAACGTTTGCATGGGCCGCAGCCGCTCGAGTGGCTCCGGAGTGAGCAGCGCCACGTCCGGTGAAGTCACCCGGGGAAGCGTCGGAGCGAACGTACCGATAATCTGATTACCCGAACCGTGCAGGGCCTGGATTCGGCCTTCTTTTTGTAACTGCCCAAGCGCAGCCCGGAGGGTGTTCCGGCTCACTTGAAGTTGCTCACACAGGGCGCGCTCGCTTGGCAGCCACTCGCTCCACTCGCCGCTCTCGATCTTCGCGTGGAGAAACGCGGCGGTCTGCGCCACGAGGGACTGACGTTGAGGCAGGCTATGCGAAGGCACGGCCGTGAGAATTTGCCAGCTTCAACCCAAACTCCAGACGTAAGCATCCCGTGCCGTCCCAAGGATTGCTGAGCAGCCTATAATCTCGGAAGACCCGTTCTTAAAACAATTCCGGAGGCTCTTCACGCGCGCTGAAGGCCAACGCCTTCACTCCGCTCTCCGGCGCAGATCGATACGGCCAGCGCAGGCGCGTCGACAGGCCCGGCAGCCAGCCACCGGCAACCGCGGCGGCTTTATCGACCGCCGCGTTCGACAACCCATCGCGGACAACCATGGGCGGGATTTGGTGTACTCGACTTCAGCCCGCAGAAAACCTGGGTAATTTCCTCGGAGATTCCAACCAAGGGAAGCCGGGCCTACAATCGCGTGCTCCTGGCCCGCATCGTCTGGTCGCAGCCAAACCACTTGTTCGCCGTCGAATCGAAGTGAGCGGGACCCGACGCGTCGATACTTGTGCGGGCAGCCAATTTTTCGCGGAAATCCGCGCAGCCGTCGTTCACCTCAAGCTGCGGGGAACTACCCGCGCTGCAACCCCTGCATCCATGATCCTACAAACCCATCGCCACGGCACCGCTGTGCGCCCGGATCGTTATCTCGTCCGCTTTGCCGCAGCCTTGTTGAGTTCGCACGCTCTGGTCTTAATTGCCACCAGCACGGTCCTTACTCTCGCCACCGCGCCTGCGCTCCATGCCCAGGTTTCCACGGGCGTCGTCGAGGGCCGCGTCTTCAACGCCGCCAGCGGCAACGCGCTCGTCAACGCCCGTGTGACCATCGAGGGCATCAGCCGTGAGGCAATTACAGACGAGAGTGGTTCCTATCGCTTCGCTGTCGTCCCTGCCGGTACGGCCAATATCCGCGTGCTTTATCTCGGGATGGAAAGCCAGGCCGCCACGGTGCAGGTGCCTGCTGGCGGCTCCGTCGCCCGCGAGTTCGAACTCCAGCTCGACCGGGGCGGCGGATCTGCCGGCACTCCGGACGAAACCGTCAAACTTGACGCGTTCAGGGTGGTCGTCGACCGCGAGATGAGCGCCCAGGCGATCGCGATGAATGAGCAGCGCCGTTCCAACTTTGAACGTCGCCGCCCTTCGCGCGTCTTTCCCTTCGTTAGTTACCCGTTCTTTTTAGGAAATTCATAGTTTGCAGTTCAAGTCGGCAAGGGCGCTGGGGGTTTACTCCCGGCGCCCTTTCTGTTTTTGCCCTCGATCCGTTCCGCTCTTGAGCTTTCCCTTTCCGTCCCGATGCCGGACTTCCGCGTTTTTTGCACCTCTCCCACCCCCGAGCCGAGCCAGATCACGCTCTCCCCGGAGGAGTCTCACCATCTGGTAATCGTCAATCGCGCGCGGCTGGGCGCTCCCGTTGTGGCCTTCGATGGCCAGGGTACGGAGTGGCAGACCACGCTGACCAGTGACCGCAAAAACGCGGCCGTTCTCACGGTGCAAACGCGTCGGCAGATCCCGCGGTTACCTTACGCGATCACGCTGGGACAGGCTTTACCGAAAGGGCCGGCGATGGATGCGATCGTGCGCAAGGCGACCGAGATTGGCGTCGCGCGCATCGTGCCCCTCGATAGTGAACGCACCCAAGTGCACCTCGCCGGCGACCGCTCGGATCGCAAAGCCGACAAATGGAAAGTCGCGGCGCTCGAAGCGGCGAAACAGTGCGGCAACCCCTTTGTGCCCGAGGTGCTCGCGCCACAAAATGCGAGTGCCTTCATGCGCCACAGCGTCGATTTCGACTTGAAGCTCATCGCCAGCCTGCAACCCGGGGCGACTTCGTTGAAACCCGTGCTGACCGCATTCCGGGCGCAGCATGGGGGCGAGGCGCCCCGGCGGGTGCTCTGGTTGATTGGGCCGGAAGGCGATTTCTCTCCCGCCGAAATGGCGCTCGCGCAAGAGCGCGGCTTCGCGCCGATTACCCTTGGGCCGCTGGTGCTGCGCTCCGAGACCGCAGCCGTTTACGCGGTGAGTATTCTGAGCTACGAATTACAGAACGGGTAAGACTCAAAGGCACGAGTCGGTCGCCCCGCGCAACGCACCCGGGCCGAAAATAGAAAAGCGGAGCGACCGATCGCCGAATCACGCAAACCGTCGCGAAAATCAAGCGGGCTGCGTCCGCTTCGGCGCACTGAGACCAATTGCTTACCTCACCAGACGAGCAAACCACCGGCGAACGTGAGACCGGCGCCGACACTACAGAAGATGATGCGGTCGCCGTCGGCGAAGATCTCCTCTTCCGCGGCCCAGCCCAGCGCCATCGACACGCTCGCGGCACTGGTGTTGCCATACTTCGAAATGGTCACCACGAACTTATCGTAAGGGATGCCCACGCGCTTGCTCACGGCTTTCAAGATCCGCTCGTTGGCTTGGTGCGGGACGATCCAAGCAATGTCGTCCGGCTTG
>JBBQEG010000556.1:0-2792 GCA_038320495.1 Opitutales bacterium
GAGGCGGGTCGCTGGCTGGTGCGCCTACGGCAGGGTGGCGACGAGGCGAACGCGACAGAAGTCATCTCGCACTTGCAGCGGCTGCGCTTCGGACCGCAATCGAGCTCGGTCGCGGCCGAAGTGGTTTTTGGTCGTGCGCGTCAGGAGCGGCGCAACGCTCGCCGGCGCCAAAGGGTCACTCGGCTTTGAACCGAAACGGAACTGCCGCGCGCTGGTTTTTCTTTTCCACCCAGGCCTTGAGCATCGCATGAACGACAGGACCGGCGTAGCGCCCGCCTCCAGTCTCTTCGCCGGGAACATCGCCTTCGATGGCGACCGCGACGGCGATCTGGGGATCCTCGACGGGGGCAAAAGCGATCATCCAGGCGATGTTGAGGGTGCCGTTTTCCGTCCGCACCTGCGCGGTGCCGGTTTTGGCCGCGACGCGAATCCCGAGGGGCGAGAGGACGGCTCGATTGCCGAACACGCCGGCGGCGGTACCGGTGAGCGTCACCTGCTCCATGCCGTCGAGTAGAGCGCGCTGTTGCACGGGGGTTAAGCCGATCGATTCGGTCCGCTGGCGCGGCCGATTCGCATCGTGAATCAAGGTGGGCTGGGTCCACACCTCGCCCCGGGCCACGGAGGCCGTGAAGCACTCCAACTGGAGGGGAGTCACCCGCACGAAGCCCTGGCCAATGGCGGTGTTGGCGGTGTCGCCGCCGCTCCAGGGGCCTTCCGCGGGGCGCTGGCGGCGTTTCCATTCCGGATCTGGAATAATCATGTATCGGATTTCCCCGGGAAGTTCGATCCCGGTGGGTACATCCAATCGGAAACGGCGTCCTTCGTTGGCCAGGATTTCGGGGCCCATTTCCAACGCTTGCTTATAGAAAAAAATATTGCAGCTCTTGGCGATCGCATTCTCGAGGCCGATATCCCCATGGACATGACCGGCGTGACAGGGAAACCAGCGGTTCCCCACCATGTGCCGTCCGGCGCAATTCTCGACCGTGTCCGGGGTCGTTACGCCGCTGCGAAGACCGGCAATGGCGGTCAGGATCTTGAACGTGGACCCCGGGGGATATGCGCCCATCACGGCGCGAGGGAAGAGCGCTTGGCGTTCGACGGCGTCAGCCCAGGTGGCGGTGCTGATGCGCGGGGAAAAGTCGTTAAGATCGTAATCGGGTTTGCTGACGAGGGCGAGAACCTCTCCGGTGCGTACATCGATGGCGACGGCGGCGCCGGCCATTTCCGTTTCGGTCACCGATGCTTCACCAGCGAGCTGGATATCGATGTCGAGCGAGGTCATCAAATGCTTCCCCTGTTTCGGGGCGCGCACCTCAAGGGGCGGGTTGATTTTGAACCCAGTTGGATCAACGCGATAAATCCGTCCCCCCGCTTCGCCTTGGAGGACCGAATCGAATGAACGCTCCAGACCGTCGCGGCCGCTGGTGCCGCGCATCTTGAACGTGGTAAGGCCTTCCCCGGGAAAGCCGTCCGCGTCGATATCGGTTTCGGGTCGCACGTAACCAAGGGTATGCGCGGCGGCGGAACCGTAATGATAGTTGCGTACATTTGTGGCGTACACCTCGAGTGGCGAGCGCACGGGCAGGCGCTCAATCAAGCGCGCGTATTCTGTCGGATCGAGGTTGTCGATCAACGTGTACGGCAGAAGCAGCTGTCGGTCGAAATGGCGCATCAGGGCGCCGTTCTCGACCTTATCGGTACGATCAATGATGCTGTTGACCTGATCGAGGTACTTCTGGACGAGGCTCACCCGTGAAATCTCCCGCAGTTGCGAGAGGGAGAGGGTGTTCTTTTTTTCGCCGGCATTGACGAAGTTGCGCTGGATCCGGATCTGCTCGCGGCGCAGCCCATCCTTTAACTCGTCAAGATGCAGGATGACGGTGAAGCGATGGCTGTTGCTGACGAGGGTCTTGCCGTTGCGGTCGTAAATATTGCCGCGGGGGCCGGGGAACAGAACACGTCGCTGGTTTTGCTGGCGCTCGCGGTCGTTATATTCGCTGGTTTTGAACAACTGCTGATAACCCAGTCCGCCCGCCAGGGTGAGCAGCAAAAGGGCGAGGATGACGTGAAAAAGCGTAATCCGCGGGTCGTAGCTCGTGTGCGATTCAACGAGGTGCCCGGATCGCTCCGCGAGGTTGCTGGTGTCCTTCTTGGCCATGGGCGAAGCGCAAGGGCGTTCGTCAGGCGATGTCGCCGCGCCCGTGACCTGCGAAGTCGAGCGCGCGGGCTTGGAGGGCGAAAAACCACGGCGTGATGAACGCGATGAGAATCTGCGAGCATAACAGATCCATCAGCAACCGCGGCCAGATGAAAGCGGGCGAGGGCGAACCATGGATTTGGGTGAAGGAGAACACGAGAAAGAGCGCAAAATTGGTGAAGAGCGCCAGCACCACGGCTGCGATGTTATCGTCACGTGGTACGCGGTCGCGAATGTGAAAGACCGTGAAGTGCGCGACAATAAACAGCAACACATGCGTGCCAAATGGCACCGGAGAATTTGAGTCGCAGATCATTCCGCCCGCAATCGACATTGCGAGGCCGAAGCGGAGGGGCTGGGTTAGCGCGGTGAAACTGACGAACAACGCACCGGCAAACAGATACACCCGGAATTCCGTCAAGGCGTGATTCACTTGGGCCAACACCGCCCAAAGGATCAGCAAAGTGAGAAACAGGGCGAAGAGCCGGCGCATCGGTCTGAGGTTAATGAAAACGAGCGAGCTTCCTGTCGAAAGGATACAGCATGAATGTGGGTTGTTTCGCTCACGCGCAGCCGCGAATTCTCAACGTAG
>JBBQEG010000557.1:0-2773 GCA_038320495.1 Opitutales bacterium
GGCGCCTTGATTCCAACTGGTGATGGTTCCGTCGAGATTCTTACCGATGATGGCGTCGACCGAACATTCGACGATGGCGGCGAGCCGACGGTTGTTTTCTTCGGCCCGCTTCTGGTTCTCCAATTCGGACTGTAATGCGAGGGTCAGCCGGGTGTTTTCCCGCTTCTTTTCAGTGAGTCGTTCCGCGGTGCGGCGCATGGCCTGGTTAATGAAATTCATCTCGGCCAGATCGTCTGAACGATCTGCAGGCATCTGACCGCGGCCGAGGGCTTCCGTGTCGCTGACCAGCCCATCGATGCTGTGGACCAAGGCTCGCCCGATCGATCGGGCCATGAAGACCACCATGAGGATCAATAGTGCACAGATCGCGAGCCCCTGCCAAAGCAGTCGACGGGCGCTGGCGTGGAGTTCGGCTCGCGGCGCCGAAATGACGATTGACCATCCACTATGAGCGGACCGATGGAACGCGGCGACCGCGGGGATCTGATCGAGGGTGACGCTCTCGAGGGTCAGTTCCTGATGTTGCGCCGTGGCGGCGGCGAAGCGCTCGGAAATTTTTGTGCCGACGTACTGCTCGGCGTTGCGGCTGCGGGCAGCGACGGTGCCAGTCCGGTCGATGATCGTAACGATGGATCCTCCCGCGAGCCTGACCGTTGCCACGGCCTGGTGGAAAACGGCGGGACTCATGACCAGGCTGAGGATGTATTTCACCTCGTCGTCGCGGATGATGGGAATGCCCACGAACCTCGCCGGTTTCTGACTGCCGGGAACGGTGATCACATTCGAAATGTAGGTCCGTCCCGCACGCACCGCGGCGATTGCCTCGGGATTCTCCATTCTTGGCAGGATGGCGTCCGACGCAGCGAGCGTGTTGACGAGCATTTGCCCATCCAGGTCCGCGAGGCTGATCCATTGATCGCTGGTGGCAATAGCTCCAAGGATGGATCGCGCCCGCTGATGGAGGCCGGGGAGGTCGTCGCGTGCGAGGTACGTCGTGGTGGCGAATCCTTTCAGGAGCTTCTCGGCCTCGATGAGCTGCTGGTCGAGCAGCGCCGAGAGCGCGCGGGCGGTGGCGAGGGTGTGGCGCGAGACCGAGGCGCGTTCGTTCCGATACGATTGCAACGTGAGCAATACCACGAGCAGGACGGAGGGAACGGTGATGGCGGCAATGAGCAGGATAAGGCGACCCCGAACCGAATTCCAGATCGTCCGGCGTCGTTTCGAAGGTGATTCGAACGGCTCCGTCGACCCGTAACCATTATTTGGAGACAACGTCTCGAGTGCCTCCGGGAGTGAGTCTCCGGAAGATTTGGCGGGTGGAGGCGGACGAGGTGACGACATCTCAAACGAACGGGCATTATGCGGGCGAGGTCTGGCGCATCAAGCGATGCCGTATGGGGGAAATTCTTAAAAAGTGCAAGGCGGTCCGCTTTCGCCGACTTGTGATGGCGCCCCGGTGGGGTCCCGCTCCCCGTGATTGGTCCGAGTGCTTATTTTAGAGCACGGTGGCCGGCCGCTCCGCGAGCCGGCGGAAGCTGCGCAAGATCTGCTGTACTTGAGTTTGCGGCAGGCCCTCGGCCACGTGGTCGTCGCGGCCCCGCATGGTTTCGCCCGCGACCAGCGCGTTGATGATGGCTTCCTCCGTGGCTTCGACGGTGCTCTCGAACAACGGACTCATACTGCCGTTGGGCAACGCCTGAAATTCGGAGGCGCGGAAACTCAGTTCGCCCGAGCCGGATTCGCGGTGGGCACCTCGAGCGTTGGCGGTGGAAAAAGCGATAAACAGATCGCCCGAACCATTGCCCGAAACCGCGCCGGTGCGAGCCAGCCCGAGAGAGGCGCGCCGGGCGAGACGTTTCAACTGGTGCGGCAGCAGCGGCGCATCGGTTGCGACTATAATAATAATGGAGCCCACTTCGCCGACGCTCAGACCTGCGAGATCATGCGGATCGCTACCCGCGAACCGGCGCGTCCCACCGCCGATCTCGCGACCAACCGGGATCCCGGCAATCGTCAGCTGCCGACGCACGCCATGATTGGCCTGTACGAGCACGCCGACCGTGAAACCGCCGAGCTCGCCCGAGAGGCGTCGCGAAGACGTCCCGATGCCGCCTTTGAACTCATAGCTGATCATGCCGGTGCCTCCGCCAACACTGCCTTCCGCGACGGGGCCTTCCCGGGCGCCGTCCAACGCGTTGAACACATGATCGGGCTTCACATGAAAACCGTTGATATCGTTGAGCCAGCCGTCCCAGGTTTCGGCGACGACCGGCAGCGACCACGCGTTCGCGGGCAGTCCGGGCCGCGCCTGCCGAATCTTCCACGCGATCACCGCATCGCGAGCCACGCCGACGCTATGAGTATTGGTTAGAATGATGGGGCCTTCGAGGAAACCGGACTCCTCGATCCAGGCGGCGCCGGTCAACTCGCCGTTGCCATTGAGCGAAAACAGTCCGGCAAACACGGGCGGAGAGTCGGGATTCTTACCGCGCGGAAGAAGGGCGGTGACACCCGTGCGAATAGGTCCGCGACCCAGCTCCAGCGGGCCGTCGCCCTCGATGAGCGTGACATGTCCGATTTCGATTCCTGCAACATCGGTGATCGCGTTGAGCGGGCCGGGCGTGCCATCGAACGGAATCCCCAGATCGCGGGCGCGCGGCTTGGCGGTGAGGGAGTGCCCCGCCATGAACACGACCGGGAGAACAACAAAGATTGCGACCGCGCGACGAAGCATCCGCCAACCGTGGACGGGCTGAGCCACCGGCGCAATCCC
>JBBQEG010000558.1:0-2750 GCA_038320495.1 Opitutales bacterium
CGGAGAATGCCGACGAAAAACTCCTGCCCGGAATGCGCGCCCAACTCGCCTTCGTGACCGCCGAATCCGACGACGCGGTCGTCGTTCCGCGCGCCGCTGTATTAGGCGACGCCGGCGATCTTTTCGTATTTCGCCAAATCATGACGGCGCCGTTTGCCTACGAACGCACGCCGGTCGTGATCGGGCTGCGCGATGACCGCTTCGTCGAAATCATCGAAGGCGTCGTGCCCGGCGATCGCGTGGTGACGCGGGGTAATTATCAGCTGCAATATGTCGGCGGCGGCGCGACCACGATCGAGGACGATCACGGCCACTCGCATGGCCCGGGTGGTCATCAGCATTAAGGACGCGCCATGCTGACCCGACTCATTGCTTTTTCACTGCGCAACCGGCTCTTCGTGCTCGCGGCCGGAGCGCTGCTGCTGGCCTACGGAGGTTATGTCGCCGCGCGTTTGCCGGTGGATGTCTTCCCCGATCTGAATCGTCCGACGGTCACGTTGATGACCGAAGCACCCGGGCTCGCGCCGGAGGAAGTTGAAACCCTGATTTCACTGCCCCTCGAAACCGCCCTCAATGGTGCTCCGGGTGTCCAGCGCGTGCGCGCAACCCTCAGCGTCGGTCTGTCGATTGTCTATATCGAATTCGATTGGGGCCAGGATATCTATCGAGCGCGCCAACTCGTGCAGGAGCGAATCGCGCTCGCGGAGGCCAAGCTTCCCGCCGGTACCGAGGTCCACATGGGGCCGATCTCGTCCATCATGGGTGAGATTCTGTTGATTGGACTTTCCTCCCAGACGGGTGCGACTGCCCCAATGGACCTCCGCACGCTCGCCGACTGGCAGCTGAGTCCGCGCCTGCTGACGATTCCCGGCATCTCGCAGGTGATTGTGATCGGCGGCGGCCGAAAACAGATCCAAGTGCGCGCCGATCCGGAGCGCATGGCAGCGTATGGCGTAAGCTTCGATGAGGTGAACGTCGCGGCGGAGCGCGCCCAAGGCAGCACGGGGGGTGGCTTTATTGCGAGCGGCGCGCGGGAAGTGCTGGTGCGCAATCTCGGCCGCACCGCCGATCCCGACGAAATCGGCGCAACCGTCGTGAAGTATCGCTCCGGCAGTCCGATCTTTTTGCGCGACGTCGCGGAAGTCGGAATCGGCGTGCAGCCGATGCGGGGCAACGCGGGAGTGGCGGCCCAGCCCGCCGTCATCCTCGGAGTGCAGAAGCAACCGGGCGCCGATACGATCACGCTTACCCGCCGCGTCGAAGCGGCGCTCACGGAAATCGGCCCTTCGTTACCAGGGGATGTACGCATCAATGTTCTTTTCCGTCAGGCGACCTTCATTCAAACCGCGATCGAAAACGTCCAGGAAGCGATTCGCGACGGCGCGATCATGGTCGTGATCATCCTGTTCCTTTTCCTGCTGAATTTCCGCACGACGCTCATCACGCTGACGGCGATCCCTCTAAGTTTCGCGGTCGCAGCGCTGGTCTTTCAATCCTTCGGGATTTCGATCAACACCATGACACTCGGCGGTCTGGCGGTCGCGGTGGGCATGGTGGTCGACGATGCGATCGTCGATGTGGAAAACGTGTTCCGACGACTGCGCGAGAATGCTCACCGCGCCGCGCCGCGCCCCGTCTTGCGCGTCGTGGCCGATGCCTCGGGCGAAGTGCGAAACTCCATCCTGTTCGCCACGCTCGTGATCGTGCTCGTGTTCCTCCCGCTCTTTGCGCTTGGCGGAATCGAAGGCCGGCTCTTCGCGCCGATCGGGATCGCGACCATCGTGGCCATGCTCGCATCCTTCGTGGTTTCCCTGACGCTCATCCCCGTGCTCTGCTCCTACCTGCTGCCCGGCATGAAACACATGCAGGCGGATCGCGACGGGTGGCTCGTGCGCCTGATCAAACGCGCGGATGAAAAATTTATACTGGGTCCTTCAGTACGCCATCCCTGGGTCACGGTCGTGCTCGCCTCGTTACTGATCGTCGGAGCCGTGGCGCTTTACCCGGCGATGGGGCGTGTGTTTCTGCCGGAATTCAACGAAGGCACGGCCACCATCACGCTGGGGATGGCACCGGGCACGTCACTCGAAGAGAGCGACCGCATGGGGCGCGTCGCAGAGAAGATTTTGCTTACCATCCCGGAGATTAAACTCACCGGTCGGCGCACCGGTCGCGCCGAACTCGACGAACACGCCGAGGGCGTGCATCGCTCCGAGATCGACGTCGACTTCGCTCCGAGTGAACGGAGTCGCGCCGAAATCCTCGGTGAAATCCGGGCAAAACTCGGGCAAATCCCGGGCACCGTGATCAGCGTAGGCCAGCCGATTTCCCACCGCCTCGATCACTTGCTGTCCGGCGTGCAGGCGGCCATCGCTGTGAAGATCTACGGACCGGATCTCGCCACCTTGCGCCGCTACGCTGCGCAAACCGAGGCGGTCATGCGCGGCGTGCCGGGTGTGGTTGATTTGCAGGTCGAGAAACAGGTGCTCATCCCGCAAGTGAAGATTCAACTGAACCGCGAACGCGCGGCGTTGTATGGACTCCAACCCGGTGAACTTACGACCCGCCTGGAAGCGGGCTTGAACGGCCGCATCGTCGGACAAGTGCTCGAAGGCACGCGCACGATCGACCTCGTCGTTCGTTTCGTCGACTCGGCCCGCGCGGATCCGGACGCGTTGCGCGAACTGCTGATCGATACGCCGTCCGGCGGACGCGTCCCGCGCGGGATGATCGCGGATGTCTTGGAACGT
>JBBQEG010000559.1:0-2728 GCA_038320495.1 Opitutales bacterium
CAGGGCCTGGCGTGGCTGGTGAAGAACAAGGAGCGTGATCAGCTCGCCACGCGCATTCCATTCCAGGGGCGCTTTGGGGATTCGGAAGTGGGGCTGTTTGCCACGATTGCCAACCTGTTCCGCCATGGTTTTGTCCGCGCCTTTAATCCGACCGTGGAAGGCTCGATTGATCCGGAGAACATCCTCCCATCGGGTAAGAGTGCCGATGGTAAGGATGTTGCGGATACAAAGACCGATCCCGTCGCCCCGTCGCCGCAGGATCCGCGGGCGGTTGAACCCACGGGGCGGCGTTCGCCCCGGACCGTCGATCGCTAAGTTTTGGTTGGAGTTGCGATACTCAGCCTCTACGCGCGCAATTTAAACCCGTTGCTCCGGGAGCAACTCCTGCAGGACGACGCAATCGATCATTGCCCGCGCCGCCGTCGTTGGTGCCAAAGGTGCGTATCGTCTGGTCGGCCGCGTTGGGATCGGACTTGTCGAGCTGCTCGGCGACGCGTTCGAGAAACTTTTGCTCTGGGTTGGACGGATAGACCGCGCAGAACCTCTGCCACTGCCCGTGCTGGGTGTACTTCACGAAGCCGACCACGTCCTCTGGTTCCAGCGCGAGGGCGCGGGATGACTTCGTTTTGGAAAATCAGTTCTTTGGTCGAGTTGGTCATGGGGAAGGCAGGGGCATGGTTTTCAGTCCATCAGGCCGAAGTGGCGGTAGGCGGCGGCGACGATCGGCTTGGCCCACCCGGGCGTGGTGGAAAGGTTTTCGGGACCAGGATACGCCAGCTCGCCGTCCTCGATCGAAAGGAGCAACTCCGGCTCCGGCTCCTCGCCCGCTGCGACTTCGCGGGAGTTGTCGAACACGCGGAGCGTGCGCACGAACGGGATCAGGCGGATAATGTTTTCGTGACTGCCAATCCAGCGCTTGCGGATGTCGGCCTCGGGGATCGCGTGGCCGCCTTGGGCGACGCGTTGCGCCACGCGTTGGAGATGCAGATCCACGCTCTCCAGTCCGGCAAACCAGATGTCGAGGGCTTGGCCTTTGCCGACGGCGTGGATGAGGAGATCGGTGATGGTTTTACCGCCCAGCGTGGATTCGAAGGTGAAGTCGGTGCCCTTCGCGATGGCCTCTTCGAGCTTTCCTTTGCCGTAGGCCCAGGCGACCGCGTTGGCTTTTTCGTGTGGCAACGACTCCCGGGTGCGCAGTTGGCGGGCATACTCGTCGGGGTTGAAATACTCAGCGCCGGAAGCGCGCAGCGACGTGCCACCCACGCTGCTTTTTCCTGCTCCGTTCACTCCCGCCAGGGCGGTGAGAGTCTTAGCGGGCATGGTCCCGTTTCTTGAGCAATTGAGTCAGGGCGGGGCTCGGCTTGACGGCGGACACCTTGAAGAAGCTGGCGCGCGCGGCCCGGTCTTTGGGCGTGTTCATCTTGGCGACCATTTGGTCGAAGTCCGTGGCCAGCGTCTTCAAAGGGGCGAGGCGGCTCTGCTGCAGCTCCTCGTATTGGCCGGCGGTGAGGATGACGTATTCGCGACGTTTGTGGCGGGTGATGGCCAGCGGCTCGCGGGCGGCGAGGCGGGCGACTTCGCTGAACTTGTTCTTGAGATCGCTGGCCGAGATGTCGGGCAAGGCTGCGATCGGGGCGAAACCAAATCCCTGGGCGGTGAAGGCGGCGCGGGTGGTGGACATGGCGGCAATTTTCCTATTTTGTCCAAAATGGCAAGAATGGTCTTTTTAGGGGCGACGCCCGTCAGGCGGAGGCGTCGCCCTTGCCTTGGATGCGTGTTATTTCGCGGTCGAAATCGGAGACATGCTGCTGGCGAAAGCGCTCCTTCCGGCGCCGGAGTTCGTCCCGCTGCTCGTCCGAAACTGGCATGGCCACGTCTTCTTGGACGAGGCTATCCCAGAGGACTTCGACGAGTTGGAGGCGTTCGGCGCGGGCCAGTTTCTAAATGCGTCGATGAGGCGCGCGCCGACGTCCATTCCTCTTGGATTGTTCGGTTTCCCGTTTCACGCTGCCGTTTTCCGTTTTCCGCTGCGATGATTTCAGTTCATGCCCTGACCAAAACCTTCCGCGATAAAAAGCGGGGTGAAATTCATGCGGTCGAGGACGTATCATTTACGGTCGCGCCAGGCCAAATCTACGGTCTGTTGGGCGCGAACGGCGCAGGCAAAACGACTACGCTGCGGATGCTGGCGACCTTGCTGCGACCTTCCCGGGGCAGCGCCACGGTGGCTGGTCACGATATCGTACAGCAACCGTCACACGTGAGGGCGAGCATTGGGTTTCTGGCGGCAAGTACGGCGCTGTATGGACGCCTCACCGCCCGTGAAACGATCGCGTATTTTGGTCAGTTGTACGGGTTGTCTGATGCCGTGATCAAAACCCGGACGATTCGCTTGGCCGACGATCTCGAGATGCACGATTTCCTCGATCGCCGCTGCGACAAATTCTCGACCGGGATGAAACAGAAAACGTCGATTGCGCGCACGCTGGTGCATGATCCCGCGGTGATGATTTTTGATGAACCCACGCTCGGTCTCGATGTGATGGCAGCCCGGACCATCGTGCGTTTCGTGCGGGACTGCCGGAATCAGGGTAAGACCGTGATTTATTCGACCCATGTGATGAGTGAGGTGGAGAAACTGTGTGACGTGATTGGCATCATTCACAGCGGCCGGCTTCTCGCGCAGGGCACACTCGCGGCTTTGCGAGCGCAGCACGCCGAGCAGGAA
>JBBQEG010000560.1:0-2728 GCA_038320495.1 Opitutales bacterium
GCCCTCGGTGGGGACGCTCCAACGGGTGCTGTTGGTATAATCGAATATGTTCTTCAGGCCGGGCGCTCCACCGGAAGCGCGTAATTTCGGCGCGCCGGCGAGATTGGCGCGAATGATTTCCGCGGTCGCTTTCGCCGTCGGGCCGACGGCGGAATCCGTGCTCAGCTCTTCGGCCAGGGGAAGGGCGCGTTTGTCATTCGCACGCTGGAGCAGGGCGAGGAGCTGCTTGCGAGTGGTGGCATCGCTGGTGCTGCCGAGCAGCTGCCCGACTGCCTGCGTGGTCTCGGGTGTCCAAGCCACGCGGTTACGTTCCAGATAACGAATGGCGCCTTCCCGGGCGGTGTCGCGCACTCCGGGCAACGCGGCCTTTTCGGCCACGCTCGCCAGTGCGGGAATCGCGGATCCATCGGTCCATCGCGTGAGAGCCGACGCCGCTGCTTCGGCGAGTTTCGCGTCGTTGCGAACCGCCAGCCGGGCGGCTGTATCCGCGCTGGCGTTACCGCCGATGCGCGGGAGCGCCGGCAGCAGGCGCAGGGCGAGGTCGGCTGGCGCATTTGCGATCGCTTCGAAGACAGCCTGGCCGCGGGTGGCGGTGGCGGGATTTCGCAAGGTGACGTTAACAAGGGAGCGCAGGGCGCGCGCCTGTTCCGCTTCATCGGTGGCGGAGACAGTCCAGTCGAGCAGCATCCGTTGTTCGGATACAGGAGCCAGATCGCCGAGCGCGCTCACGGCCGCGAGGCGGACGGAGGCTTGCGGGTCATTCTTCGCCGCGATCAAGAGCGGGAGGCCTTCGGTCAGGTTGCGCAGGGCGAGTTGTTCCAGGAAGACGACGCGGCGGGCGGGGGCGCCTTTTTCCGCGCCATCAAGGATGAATTGGGAAACGCCCGGGCCATTGAGGCGGGTGAGGCTTTGGCGGGCGAGACGGGCGTCCTCGGTCTCTGAACCGGTGGCGATTCCGACGAGAGCGTCGGCGGTTTGGGTCGAGCCCGGGAGGAAGCCGAGAGCTGTGATCGCGGCCGTGCGGACTTCCGCTTCCGGGTGTGAAACCGCT
Source organism: Opitutales bacterium (assembly GCA_038320495.1). Classification (GTDB taxonomy): domain Bacteria; phylum Verrucomicrobiota; class Verrucomicrobiia; order Opitutales; family Opitutaceae; genus ER46. Next base: position 1,052 of record JBBQEG010000560.1, read on the forward strand.
TTGAGCACGGCTGGGACCGCGAGGGCATCAGCGCGGCGAGCCAATGCGGCAATCGCGCCGCTTTGCGTGGGCGCATCCCACGTACTGAGTTTCCCCACAATTGATGGGACGAGCGTCGGAGCGGGTGACGCGGCGATGGCTTCGAGCGCGACCTGCTTGCGTGACCAGTCGGTACCCGAAAGCGCTTCGACAATGTTTGCGGCGGCGCTGGCAGGATCAAGGTCCAACGCGGTGCGGAACGCAGCGTGGCGCACGGGGGCAGGCGCGCTGCTGTCGATCTGGAGTTCGCGCAGGAGCCTGATCGCGTCGGCCGTCGGTTGACGCACTGCCGCGGCCAGACGGGCTTGGGCGGTGAGTTCGCTGGGTGCTCCGTGCAGGGCAGCGAGCGCGGCTGCGGTTCCGATTTCGCCCAAAGCACGGGCGGCGGCCCGGGCGTGGAGCACGTCGGTTTCCTGCAGCAGGGGCGTCAACGCGGTGACGGCGGACGCAATCCGCCGCTGGGTGATCGAGTCGATGATGCCGATGCGGGCTCGACCGCTGGCTTTGGACAAAGCTTGGACGAACAGCGTGTCAATGGCCGGGCCGACAGCGCGCTCGAGCGCGAGCCGGGCGAGATCGGTGTCGCGTTCGTCGACCAGCATGGCGGCGAGCGCCTTGAGGGTTTCCGCACTCGCGGGCCCCGATGCTACGCCGAGGACCATGCCGAGTCGTTGGGCGGCCGCCTGGCGGGCGGCGAACGTCGCGTCTCTTCGGGCAACCTCGGCGAGCAGGTTTTTCTCGAGGGCGCCGAGCCGGGCGGGATCTTGTCCCGCGGCTTGCAACGCCTGGTTGAGGGCCACGAGCGCTTGTTGATCTCCGGAATAGGTGAGCTCGTGAAGATTGAGCGTGGCCGGTTTGGCGGCGGTGGCGGCGCGGGCCGCAAAGCCGAATGAGCCAACCACGAGGGCACACGTAGTGCGAAAGAAAGGGGAGCGGAGCATGGCAAACAAAAGTTAGAGGAAGTAAGGAGCGCGGCGGGGACGATCGAGCAGTCGCGAAGCGATGGGGTCGCCGATGATCTCTTCCTTCTTGGGGTCCCAGCGAATGGCGCGGCCGAGTTGCGCCGCGATGCCATTGAGATGACAGATACTCGCGCTGCGGTGGCCGGCCTCGACATCGCTGATCGGACGCTGCCGGGTGCGAACCGCGTTGAAGAAATCGCTGTGATGATTGTCGCTCGCGTAGAGGTGAATGTCCTCGCCGCGCAAGGGGCGGGTGGCGAGCTCGCCTGGAGTCGTCGCGAACTCATCGTTGCGCGACACCTCGACTTTTCCCTTGGAGCCGCGGAACTCGATCATGGGTTTCAAACCGTCCTCGTTCCGCTCGACGCGCACGCCGTTGGCGTAGATGTGAGTCTGATATTTGCAGCCCTCGAAACCGACCGGGATAAATTCAACCGGGCCGGAGTTGTCCATGCCGAGGGCAGTTTGGATGATGTCAAAATGATGCGCGCCCCAATCGCCGTTTTTGCGGCTGCCGTATTCGAGGAAGCAGCGCCAGCCGCCGCCGTAGTCGCCTTTGACGCGTTGCGGGTGGTAGGGGCGCCACGGAGTGGGCCCGAGCCAGCGATCGTAATCGAAATCGGAGGGAACCGGTTCGGCCGGGAAAGCAAGTGCGGGTGGAAAATTCCCCAACCGG
>JBBQEG010000561.1:0-2722 GCA_038320495.1 Opitutales bacterium
CGCCAACGCCCTGTGCCGCAAGCCGATCACCCGCATCGAAAATTCGGGTGGAGGCGTCGAGGGCGACGACTTGCTTGCGGTGGAGGAGCCGCTGGAGATCCGCGTTCTGGGGCGGAGCGTCGCGGTCGTCATGCGCACGCCGGGACACGACCGGGAACTCGCGGCGGGATTTTTGGTGACGGAAGGCCTGCTGCGGAATCGCGATGACGTCCTCGACATCGTGCGATGCCAGGCGGGCGAAGCCGGATCCGACGCGACGGAGAAAAGTGCGGAAAACGTGATGGATGTGTTGCTCGCCGGCGGCGTGGCCATCGACTGGGCCAGCCTCACGCGTCACGTGTTTACATCGTCCAGTTGCGGGATTTGCAGCAAAGCCTCGATTGATGCGGTGCGTTCGCAGTTTGCGACGATCGCGCGGCCGTTGCGGCCGCGGCGAAGCGTTCTGGTAACGTTGCCGGATCAACTGCGGGCGCAACAGGCCGGATTTGCGGCGAGCGGGGGACTTCATGCCAGTGCGCTGTTTGATGCGGCGGGAACGCTGGAGATCGTTCGCGAGGATGTCGGGCGTCATAACGCCCTCGACAAGGTCATCGGCCACGCGTTTCTCGCGGAGCGGTTGCCGCTGGAGGACCGCATCCTGCTCGTGAGTGGGCGCGTTTCCTTCGAGTTGATGCAAAAGGCGCTGGCGGCGGGCATTCCCTGTGTGGCGGCGATCTCGGCGCCGACGAGTGCGGCGGTGGAATTCGCGCGCGAGAGCGGACAGGTGCTGGTGGGCTTTCTGCGCGGAGAGCGGATGAATGTTTACGCCGGCACCTTGACGGACTGATCGTGTCGCACTCGCTTCTGCTGCGGTCGGCCCAGATGCAGACCGCAGTTTCTCCGGCATAATTTCACCGATGACACGACTCACGACTTCAAGGCAGCGAACGCTCGCGATGACGCGGCATGCTCTCGGCATCGGGCGACGCGCCCTCCGGACCATCGTGGTCCTGTGCTGTCTGGGATTTGGGTTGGGCGAGCGGCCGGTGTTCGGGGCCGAGAATCTCGCCGAGCGCACCTTGCGGCGGATCGCGGAGCGGCAGCGCGACGTGTTTGCGGAGGCGGTGAAGCAAGGTGATAACCTCGATGAAAGCTCGTTTCGCACCCAAGTCCGGGCGATTGCGCACGAGTACGAACTCCTGATGCGCAACAACCCGGGTTTTGCGGCCGGGTTTGCGGCTTATGGATTTTTTCTCAGCAAGGTCGACATGCGCAAGGAAGCGACAGCGATGCTGTTGAAGGCGAATCAGCTCGATCCGGATATTCCGCTGGTGAAGAACCAGCTGGGCAATGTGCTGGCGGAGGACGGCAAGCCCTTGCAGGCGGCGCCGTACTACATCGCGGCGATCAAGCTCGAGCCGAACGAGCCGCTCTATCATTACCAGCTCGGCACCGTTTTGGCGGAGGCGAAGGAGGAGTTTTTGAAGAGTGGGCAATGGACCCGCGAGACCATCGACGCGGCGCTGCACGAAGCTTTCAAACGGGCGGCGGAGTTGGCACCGGATCGTTTCGAGTTCGCGTATCGTTATGCCGAGTCGTTCTACGATCTGGAAAAACCCGATTGGGACGCGGCGTTGAAGGTGTGGAGTGGATTGGAAGAAAAGGCCGAAAGCGCGATCGAGCGTCAGACAATGCGGCTGCATGCCGCGAATATCCTCCTGAAAATTGGCAAGGACGGCCACGCCCGCATGTTGCTCGAGACGGTGGATGAACCGAAGCTGCAGGGGCAGAAGGAGCGGTTGCTACCGCAGCTCGCCGAGGCCGCAAAGAAGAAGTGACGCGGTTGGAAGGGACGGGTTGGCCCGTTGGGTCCCACTGCGGAAAGGCGGCGTCGGCTGGAAACGACCCGCGCTTGCGCTCGACGCCGCCGGACAAGCACTCTTTGGTCGTTCGTCCCGATGGCTTTTCTCGACAAACTTGAACGATCCTTTGGCTGGCTCGCGATTCGTAATCTTCCGCTCTATCTCATAATGGGGCAGGTCGCCGTCCTGTTTGCGGCGATGTTTCGGTTGATCGATCTGGAGCGGCTGATTTACGCTCCGGTTCTGGTCTTGGAAGGCGGCGAATGGTGGCGCTTGGTGACGTTTATGTTCGTGGTGCCGGTTCCTCCGCCCACGGCGATTCTCTCCTTTGTGTTTCTCGCGTTCGGTTGGTACCTGTTTTACCTGATGGGCGGCGCGCTCGAGGCCCAGTGGGGCGCCTTCCGATTCAATGCGTTTCTCTTCACGAGCTATGCACTGACTATCCTGCTCACGCTCCTGGCGCCGAATTCGCTCGTGACCAACGCGTTTATTCTCGGTTCGGTCTTCATCGCGTTCGCGTATCTGAATCCGGATTTCGAGCTCATGATGTTTTTCATCCTGCCGGTGAAAATCAAATGGCTCGCGCTGATTGCCTGCGTGCTCGGAGCGTATCGTTTTCTCGTCGGTGGGCTCTCCACGAAACTGCAAATTGGCGCGGCCGTGATCGCGTTTTTGTTTTTCTTCGCCGGCGACATGATCCGCACCGTGCGGCAAGGACGCCGGGTGGCGACGCGCCGGACGGAAAAAGCCGCGGAGGTCGCGAAGCCGCGTCATGTGTGTTTCGTCTGCGGCAAGACGGACAAGTCGCACCCGCAACTCGATTTTCGCTACTGCTCGAAGTGCGCCGGCGACCAGTGTTACTGCCCGGAGCACATTCAGAA
>JBBQEG010000562.1:0-2714 GCA_038320495.1 Opitutales bacterium
TTTTGAAATCGTTGGCCTCGTGTCGCGCAATCCGGCTTCGCGCCAGAAGCTCAACGCCGAGTTCGGCGGTCGCTACGCGGAGTTTGCCGACTACGCCGACGCTCTCGCCCGCACCAAGCCGGACGCGGTCTGCATCAGCACGTACCCCGACACCCACGCTGCGTACGCGTTGGCCGCACTCGAAGCAGGCGCGCATGTCTTTCTCGAGAAGCCCGTCGCCGATAACATCGCCGATTGCGAGCGTGTGATCGAAACCGCCCGACGCCTCGACCGCAAACTGGTGATCGGATACATCCTGCATGTGCATCCATCCTGGAAGAAGTTCACCGAGATCGCCCGCACGCTCGGCAGCCCGCTGGTCATGCGCATGAACCTCAATCAGCAGAGTTTCGGCCCGAATTGGGAAACCCACAAAAATCTCCTCCGCACCACGTCTCCTGTCGTGGATTGTGGCGTGCACTATGTCGACGTAATGTGCCGCATGACCGGCTCCCGTCCGGTCAGCGTCAATGGCATCGGCGCGCGCCTCAGCGATGAAATCGCGCCCAATCAAGTTAACTACGCCCACCTGCAGGTCACGTTCGCCGATGGATCGGTCGGTTGGTACGAGGCCGGTTGGGGACCGATGATGAGCGAAACCTCCTTCTTCGTGAAGGACGTCATCGGCCCGAAAGGCTGCGTGAGCATTGTCGCCAAAAGTGCGGCGAGCGCGGGCAACTCCGCGGACGTCGACTCGCATTCCAAAACCGAATCGCTCCTGCTGCATCACGCCGCCCTTGGCGCCGACGGCAAGTTCGCCAAAGCCGACGAGATCATCGATGTGACCGACGAGCCCAATCACGATGAACTCTGCCAACGCGAGCAGGAGGTCTTCCTCCGCGCGATCAATGAAAACACGGATTTGTCAGACCACTGGGAAAGCGCGATCGACAGCCTGCGCATTGTGCTCGCGGCGGATCTCTCGTTCCGCGAAGGCCGGACCGTGAAGCTCTGAGCGAACGCTGCTTCTGAAATCCGGAGGGACACAGACATTCCTGTCTGTTCCGAAAACGAAAAGTGAAATAGACATTCCTGTCTGTTCCCAACCGTTAATCGCCGGTCGAAAAACGGAACAGACAGGAACCAACCATTCAAAAACACGGCCCGAACTTGGGCGGGCCTCACCCAGAGATGCACCAACACGACAGGGTATGCGCCGGCGCAGACCCTGTCGCTTGCGCAGCGCCGGCCTTGGCGCCGCTCACTTGATCGGCACCGCGATCATATCAACGATCGCGGCCCGGCCAGGACGACCGAGGCCGTTAACGCCCAAGGCCGATGCCGCTGGCGCCCGCGTCGGATCGTAATACACCGCCCGGATATCTCCGAGCATCGACCTTGCAATCGGGTCATTCAGGTAATACGTCGCCTTCGCCATGTTGCGAAAGCTGCTGCCCGCCTCGAACAGGATCGAGCCCAGCCGCTCGAAAATTGTTTTCATCTGCGTGCGCGGATCGTTGGCGTCGCCTCCGTCGATCGCGCCAATGAAGATCAAGGGAGTCCCCGCCGCGACCTGACTCACATGACAATAGCGGGGCGACGCCGTCAGCCAGGGCAGCATGGTATAAACAATCCCATCCGCGGCGTTAATGGCCCGATCCCGAGCGGAAGCGACCAGTTCGATTTCCGTATAGATATCGCTGACCCACTCCATGATTATGATCGGCGGCACCCGAGCTCCAGCGAAACTCGCGGCGATTTCCCGTGAAGCCGCGGCATGGTCCTCGAACGGCTTGATGAACGCCTTCACCTGCACGACGTCGGCCGGACCGAGGCCAAGGTGCTCGAGACTGCGAAACAAACCGCCCATGGTGAGCTTCGCCCCACTGGCCAAGTCTGTGCCGCGGACAACCTGGCCGGAAATAAACAGTTTGCCGCCCGCCGGTAAAACCGCGGCGGAGGCGTCAACCACCTCGACCGTCGACGGTGCTCGCGACGTGATTGTAACGGCATCAAATGCCACGCGGGCCTGCGCCTGCGTGAGCGGAGAGCGCACCAAGGTAAACGCCGGTGGCGCTCCGGCAAATTGCTCCGCCACGGCGGCTTCCACCGCCGATACGGATGTGTCATCCGCCACATAAGCATTAAGCCGCACCACGCCCGCAAGCGCCGCACCCGCCTTGGCCAGCGTCGTCTCAAGCGCCTTCAACGCCGCGTCCGCTTCCGCTCGCGGCTCGCCGGTTCCTGCCGGGGCGAACACCTGACCGGTAAACACAAGCGGCTGATCAGGCACGCGGACCGAGAAAGCGGTCCCACCGTGGTCGTGCTTGGGGATGCGTTCCAGGGAAGACGACCCCGTCGGAGATGAAGGAGTTTGCGCCATGGAAAACGTGACGCTCGTGAAAATAAGCGCCGCAAGAGTGATGCACCTTTTCATTGAGACCTCGTACGGGTTTTTCAGTTTAGTTTGCAAGCTCAGGTCTCTCTGGCGATCGCACAAGAAAACGCGGGCCACTGCGCGTCCAAGAACAGTAGCCCGCGTCATGATTGATGGCTCGAATCGAGCCAGTAACCACAGTGTTAGAACCGGCCGCGTAGGCCGGCGACGAAGCCGACGCCCTGGTTTGTCCGGAAAAAGTGCAAGCCATTCAACGAAACGTCCGTCCGGGGCGGCTCGTCAGTGATGTTGCTGATGTCGAGGAAGATGTCGTAACGGCGATTGAAGCTATATTGCA
>JBBQEG010000563.1:0-2696 GCA_038320495.1 Opitutales bacterium
GCTGCTGGGCGCAGTCGGCTTGCCGGCGCGTCAGCTGTTGCGGTGGCGGCTGTCGGAAGGATTTGTCATCCTCCTCGTGGGCTGCGTCCTGGGCCTGCCGCTCGCGGCGCTCTACACGCGTGGCATCCTGCGCTATCTCGAATCGATCTGGGCCGGGCAAGGGGCGGGCGAGACGTTCCTGTTTGCGGCGCAACCGGTGAGTATGGTCGCGGGCGGGGGCGCTTTTCTCCTGCTCTCGATGCTGGCGATCTGGTGGGCGATTCGCAAACAGACGCGCTCGACCTTGTCGATCCGGCTGGCTTCGCAGGCGGAGGAGATCACGTCGCCGGCGAAGGTACGGCGGTCATCGCGTATCATCTTAATTGTTACGCTGGTGATGGGAGCGAGTGCGCTCGCGCTCTCCGGTCGCGGCCTCCCGGCGCAGGGGGCGTTTTATCTCGCGGGCTTTGCGCTGTTGGCGGCGGGCATCGCGTTGTGTCGGGGATGGATGGCGACCTCGGCGCCGGTCGATCGCGAGGCGCCGCTGGATGCGCGGTATCTCGGCGGGTTGAATGTGAAAGCGCGGCGTTCGCGCAGTCTCACGGTGGTGGGATTGATTGCGACGGCGGTCTTCATGGTGCTCTCGGTTTCGTCGTTTCGAAAAAGCGTGGGTGACGAGTGGCGGGAGCGGAACAGCGGTACCGGTGGTTTTTCGTTTTGGGTGGAGACGACGGCGGCGTTGAATCCCGCGCGCGATGGTCGGTCGGGTGGGTTTGAGCTCTTCGAGGCCCAAGCGGCGCAACTGGGTGAGATCGTTCCCTTCCGTGCCGGCGTGGGTGACAACGTGAATTGCTTTAATCTCAACAGCACCTCCCAGCCGCAATTGCTCGCGGTTGATGCTGCGCAGCTCGCCGCCCTGGGGGCGTTTCGACTCAAGGTTGCGGCGCGCGTCGGCTCCGACGGACCTGCGTGGAACGTGCTCAAGGACGCGAATGCGAGTGGAGCGATTCCGGCGGTCGTGGACGAGAATACGCTCCTTTGGGCCTTGAAGCGAAAAGTCGGCGACGTGCTGGTGTACATGGACGAGTCGGGTCGGCCCTTTGAAGTGCAAATTGTCGGAACGCTGCCAAACTCGATTCTGCAGGGTTATCTGATCGTGGATGAGCGGCTCTTCCTGGAAAAATTTCCGTCGAATGCAGGATACTCGCGCTTCCTCGTGGATGCGCGCGAATCAGGTGAGCTGCCCGCGTTGCGGAATCGGCTCGAGACCTCCAGCCGTGACGTGGGCGGTCGCGTGGAAATCACGCGCGACGTGCTGGCCGCGTTTCATCAAATCGAGAACACCTACATCGCGATCTTTACGGTGCTGGGATCGTTGGGGGTCGTGTTGGGCAGTCTTGGTCTGGCCATTGTCGTCGCGCGGAACCTGCGCGAACGTCGGGGCGAGTTTGCCGTGATGACGGCGATTGGGATTCCGCGCAGCGTGCTCGGCCGGATGGTGTTTTCTGAGTTCGGTCGGCTCGTCTGGTGGGGAATCGCGATCGGAACTGTGGCGTCGGCCATCGCGGTCTGGCCGAGTGCGACGAGCCTGCCGGCAGGGCCCACGCTGGTCTTGGTCTTCGGACTCCTGGCCGGAATCGTGGCGCTTAATTTGGTGAGCGGCTGGGCGGTCTTTCGCTGGTTACTGCGGGATCTTAGACCCGGCATGCAGTGAAACTTGTCGGGGGAGACGCCACCCCCAGTTGGACGATCGATGCGGCGGCCTATGCGCTCGTTTCTGAGCGTGTAGTGGTTTGGCCGGGTCAGGCACTGGGCAACTCGGAGTCGGTGTCACCGCAACGGAGCTTTATTAACGAAAACCCGAAGGCGGTTCGGATCGTTCCGGCCTGAGTCGATTTCGCCTTTGCTCGTTTTTACTCTCCACGCGTCGTCGACGGCGCGTTGGCCGGGCGTGGCGCAGGAGCCGGCGAGGCGAGGGACGGGAGCGCTCCGTGACGGCGGTTGTTGATCGCCACCATCACCAACAGCGCGAAGCCGCTCAGGTCTTGAATAGGGAGTTTCAGCCCCAGGAACATCACCGTGTAACCCGGAACCAGTAACAGAGCCGCGGATACGAAGAGCAGGGCGCGGGGCAGAGCCTTAACCGGGTGGAAGAGATATCCCGAGATACCGGCGGCAAATGCCACAATTCCCGCCACGGCGACGATGAGCGCGAGCATGAGGGCGGGGATGTCATGACCTTCGCCGGCGGACGGGGTCAGCAGCAGCAACTCGGGTCGATAGACGAAAATGAAGGGCAGCGTGAAACCGACGAGCGCGAAACGGAACGCCGCAAAACCACATTTCATCACATCGGCTCCGGCGATCGAGGCGGCGGCGTAGGCGGCGAGGGCGACGGGGGGAGTGACCATCGACATCATTCCGAAGTAAAAGATGAACAAGTGGGCGGCGAGGGGCACCACGCCCAGCTGATTCAGGACGGGGCCCATCAGCGTTGCCATCAGGAGATAGCAAACCGAGGAAGGCAGGCCCATGCCGAGCACGATGGAGCAGGTCATGATCAGCCCGAGCGCGGCGAGCAGATTGCCATCCGCGAGGGGCAGGATGAGCGCGGGCAGCCGCGTGCCGATTCCGGTGAGGGTGACGACCCCGAGGACGATGCCCACGCAGGCCGAGGCGCAGATCAGCGTGACGACGTCCTTCGCGGCAATGTTCAG
>JBBQEG010000564.1:0-2689 GCA_038320495.1 Opitutales bacterium
CGCGTACTGACCATTCGGATACTCGCCGATGGCAAACATCGTGTTCGGCGTTTCGCCCTGATCGTTCCACTTGAACCGGCCGCCGAGGGCCATAACCCGCGTCGGATGCGTCAGCTTCGGCTCCAGCGACCAGCGGGCCACATCGAGCTGGTGCGTACCCTGGTTGTTCATATCGCCATTGCCGGTTTCCCAGAACCAGTGCCAGTTATAATGAACGAGATTCGGATGATACGCGACCTTCGCCGGTCCCCGCCAGAGGTCCCAATTCAAATTGCCCGGCGGCGTGGTATCCGTCTTCATTCCGATGCTCTCCCGTGGCTTGCAGCAATAGCCATAGGCGATCTTCAGCTTGCCGAACTTCCCGGCCTGAATCGCCTCATGCAGTCCGGCGATTTTCGCATCGCTGCGGCGCTGCGTCCCGTGTTGCACGACGACCCCGTATTTCTTCTGCGCCTCGACCGCAATCCGCCCTTCCGCCACGTCGTGGCTCATCGGCTTTTCAACGTACACGTGTTTGCCCGCCTGCGCGGCCCAAATGGTCATCAGGCTGTGCCAGTGATTCGGGGTCGCGATCGAGATCGCGTCCAACGTCGGGTCGTCAAGCGCCCGGCGAATATCTGCCACGCCTTTGCACGCAAACTTGTCACCCAGTTTTTCCTTCAGGTTCTTCATCGACCGATCCAGCACCGCCTGGTCCGGATCGATCAGGTAGGCGATCTCCACATTCGGCTGCTCCAACCAGCCGGCAATATGGCTTTTACCCCGGCCATTAAGGCCGGCCACGGCAATTCTGAGCCGATCATTGGCGCCCATGGTACGACCATAGGAATGAGTGCCACCAACCAGGGTCACAGCGCCGGCAGCGAGAGCGGAGTGTTTAAGAAACGTACGTCGGGTGAGATGATTCATTTTTTGGGGGGTTCTAACTCGAAGGGAGGATGACAGGTTCCGCAGAGAGCACGAGCCGGATCTCACCGGAAAATCCGCCAATTTCGTGAAGAATTTCACCGGGAGTTCGGATCGTACTCACGCGGCGGCGAAAAAACAATTTCCTCGATGCGATGCACCAACGTGGGTTCGCCATAGCGCAAGGGAGCAAGATAACGCCGCAGCATCAACGCGATGACCGCTGCCTCACTAAACCCATCCCCATCCGTCTTCTTCACCGCGATGAGGCGCGTACGCCCGTAACCGTCGATGAAATAATCAACGGTCACCCGCGCTTCGCGAAGATTCGCAGGCGCCCCTACTGGCCACTCCACGGGCACCTGTTGGTCCAATTGCAGCGGCTCATCGAGTTCGTGCTCACGGGCTACCAACACCGTAAGTTCCCGCCTCGCGTGCAAAGCCCGCATCTGGCTTTCCACCGCTTCCGGACCGGAGCGCGACACGATCTGCCCGGTCATGTTAAACGTGAAGTGAAACTCCTGCCGTGTCGCCACCGGCACCCCGGCCAACCGTGCTGGTTTAAACTCCCACTTGTGCAGCGCTTCGATCGCGGACCGGGCGAACGATGCCCGGCTATACGCCGTCAGTAGACGGTCGATCAACCTCCCGTCCGGATCGACTGCGATCGTGATCCACACCTCCCCTTCAGTAATACCCCGACTCGCCATTTCCGGCGGATACTCCGGCTGCACCGTCTCTATTACCCGCATCGGTTCAAACGCCACTCGTCCGCTCGGATCGTGGACACATCCGGTCCACGCGGCCAACCAGCAGCTGAGCAGGAATGCACGGCAGCGCATCATATAAATGGGGGGAACAACCGAATCCTATTCACCCACCCACGAGATGCAACCGTGAGATCGCGTAGATCGCGTCGAGCCCGACCATCCACCTAGATCGCGCGGATATCGCGACTATGTTTTCCGTTTTTCCGGGGACTAAATTCGGCTCCTCGTTCCCCTTTCCCCTTCTTCTTTCTTCTTTCCCCTCGTTTCTTCTTTCCCCTCGGGACATCCGACGAAGATTCTCGGAGAGCCCGACGCTACGGCGCCAGCTTGAAATACGCCGCCGCAAAGCGACGCCCGAGCTCACGATACGACTCCGCATCGAAATGCACTTTGTCGCCTTTGTGAGTCAATCCTTCGGAACTGACAAACGCCGTCCGCACGACGCGGCGCGGCAAATCGCGATGCACTTGATCGACCTGCACTTTGAATTCATTCCACGGGCTATCCGCAAACACGCCAAGCTGGCCGGCAATAAAGGGCACCGTAGGCGCCTGTAGCTCAGACCGAAACCGCGCAATCAGATCGTGCAACTTGGTTTCATACTTCGGAGCCAAGGCCGCAGTCGAATCCGATTCTCCCTGATGCCAAAGAATGCCTTTTAGCGTGCCGGCCCGCAACGCGAGTTTCGCCCGACGCAGGGCATCGTCCCACGGATGACTTTTCGTCGGATCATAAAATGCGCCCGGCTGCCACACATCAATCGGCGAGCCCCCGACCGCACACGGAATGAGGCCAATCGTCACCCCCGGCGAAGCCTCCGCGACCGCGATGCCGAAGGTCCGCCCCAAGCCCACTCCGACCGCCGCCGGCTTGTCGAAATGCATCGGATCCACCGCGGGGACCCACTCGCCCGTCTGGTTCAACATCAGGACCCGCGCCTGCGGAATCTTATCAGCCGGCGTCACCACGCCGCGTCCGGCCATGTTCGACTGGCCCACCAGCAGGAAGAGATG
>JBBQEG010000565.1:0-2684 GCA_038320495.1 Opitutales bacterium
TAATGCCCGAGGAAGGCATTCACATCGATGATCATGCGGTCCTCCGATCCAGGATGCGTTGAAAATTGCGCCAGAAAATATCCTCGCGCTGCTCGGGCGTAAGATCAGCGGACAACACCTTTCCGACGCAGCCTTCCATCGTCGCGTCGGTGGCAAACAACACCCGCTCGTGTCCGAGTTCGCGCACGCACCGTTCGATCGTCTGATCGTTGAGCACACTCCCGCTCGTATCCAGAAAGACATTGCGGCACTCCCGCAGCCCTTTGATCGCCCACTCCCAGTCTCCGCCACCGTTGACGTGGCCGAGGATCAAGAGCAGTTCCGGATAACGCTGCGACAACGCACAGAAATCGAGCGCGTGCGACGTCTTCGGCTGGGCCGCCAGAGTTTTGGGATCGGTCAGGAACGCCGAATGCCCAAGGAAAGGAATCCGCCGCTGGATACACCTCTCCGCCACCGGGAACACCATCGGGTCCGTGTATTTGAATTGGTTATACAGCTTGACCCCGATCATCCCGGCGTCGAGACAACGGTCGATCTCATCCAAAGCAGCCGCACCGTTGCCAGGTTGCACAAAACAATAGCCGCTGATGCGCTCCGGATAACGCTTCATCGCCACCAGCACCGCGTTGTTGGACTCCCTCACGACTTCACTGTCGGCCATGATCCCGCCCGTGACAGGTCGCGAGCAAAAGAGGCGCTGAATCCCGAGCGCATCCGCGGCTTCGATCAGATCTTCAACTTCCGCCCAGTTGGAATTGGGCCGGTGGCCCAGGCCGAAAACATGGTTGTGGGCGTCGAACTTCTTCAGGCTACGCCAGTCCGCGGGCAGCCCTCTTCCACGCGTGGACGAAGGGGCGGCCTCCGCCGGACTCGTTGCCGCACGCGCAGCGGAAATCGCAGCCGTCGTGAGTCCGAGTGCGCCCAGACTGGCGCTGGTTTTCAAGAAGGCTCGTCGTTGCATGGGCGGGAAATTGCTTCGTTACCAATCAGAGATTCAGGTCGCGATGGGCCGACCGCAGGACCGCGGCAATATAATCCATGTCCGCCTCCGTGTGCGTCATGCCCACCGGGATGACAACGAATCGATGGATCAGGTCCTCGGTGCGCGGGAAATTCTCTGCCCGGTATGCAGGCTCCGGCCAGTCCGGGCCGACCGCAAAGGGACTCGCCCCCGGGGCGTGCGCGAGCCCGGTGGCCACGTAGGCGCGGCGATACTGTGCGTAGGTGCCCGTCATCTGCTCGCACGGAACGCCGGCCTCTTGAAGGCGCTCGCGAACGGCGTCACGGATTTCTGGAGACGCCACCCAATAGTAAGTCTCGAAACCGGATTCGCCGTCCGGATCGGGAATGTGCCGCATCGACCAACCGCTCAACCCGTCCAGCTGCGCTCGCAGCCGCAGGCTCATCCGGCGGCAGTGCTCGCGGATCTGATCCACCTTCCGCAGCTGCGCCACCGCCACCGCGCCGGTCAACTCCGACATCCGAAACTGACTGCCGCAAAACGCGGGTTCGTTGGCTGCGCGTTGCTGAGCATGGAAATCGCGAAATTGTCCGATGTCGTGCATTCGCACGGCGCGTTCGAAGAGCCGGGGATCGTTCGTCACGACCAGTCCGCCCTCGCCACTCGTGATCGTTTTCTGCTGCTGGAAACTGAAGATCGCGATATCGCCGATCGAGCCGACGCGGCGTCCGCGGTAAAACGCACCGGGACTTTCCGCACAATCTTCCAGTAGCGCGACTCCGCCGGCTCGCGCTTCCGCCAGCAGCGCATCGAGATCGGCGGCGACGCCCTGGAAATGAACCACGAGAGCCGCTTTGGTCTTCGGCGTGCGCAGTCGCGTGATCTCGCCCGGTGCAAGACAGAGCGACTGGTCAACCTCGGCGAGGACCGGCTTGCCGCCCACCCGCACGACCGCCGTGAAACACGAGACCCAACTCCACGCGGGTACGATCACCTCGTCGCCCGGTCCCACACCCAACGCCGCCAGTGCCACTTCCAACGCGGCCGTTCCGCTCGTGACGCCGAGGACGAAACGCACGCCCAGCATCGCGGCCGCTTCCCGCTCCAGCGTCGCGACCATCGCCGGCGGCGACTGCGGATTGGGACCGTAGTAGCGGAAGAGCGACTTGCTCCGCAGTACCTCTAACACGAGTGCTTCCTCTTCGGCCCCGATGAGCGACCAGCCCAACGCCGGCGCAGGGATCGTCCGCCGAGGGAGCGGTGGCCGCGCGGATTCGCGGTCGTGGGGAGGAAGGGGCGATGACGCCTTTACGGCTGCGTCGGTTGACATGGCGAAAAAAGCTCCAGCACCTGAATCAAGTTACGGGCAATATGATAAGGGTCTTTGACCGGAAGTGCCACCACGCGCTCCAAAGGCTGACCGGCGCGATCCCGAATTTGAATCCATTCGCCGATCGCCGCATCCGGCTGCGGGAAAACGCGAAAAGCATACTCGAACACCCGCTCGAACCATCGACGCGCCGAGGGGTTGCCGGTCAACCGGAACCAGAGCAAAGCCGCGTAGATCGCTTCCGAATGAACCCACCAGAGTTTGGTACTCCACGAGCTGTTGACCGAATGCTCGTAACGCGAATCGCCCGGTCGACCCTGCGGCGGGCCACCGGCATGATCCACGTAATGCAGTAAACCGCCAACCTCCTCGTCCCAGCCGCGCACAAAC
>JBBQEG010000566.1:0-2566 GCA_038320495.1 Opitutales bacterium
GCTCCCGCTTGGCCTCGCCTCGCTCTTTGCCGGCTCGGGCGCTCGTTACAGCTGGCGTGGGGTCTGCGCCTGTGCGAGCAAGCTCCCCAATTCGCTCCTGAGCGAACGTCCACGGGAGAATTACTGGTATGCAGGGCCCGATGGCCAGCGGCTGCTGATGAAGTGGTACTCACTTGGGCAGCACGATGTCGGTCGCTATTTGGAAGCGGGCGATCCCGTCGCCGCGCTCAACTACCTCGCCACCGATCCCGGCGTGCGTCGTCGCCACGTCGATCCGGTTTCCGGTGAACCTTATCGCGTCTTCGGCCTTTTTGGCTTTGGCGGCGACGACCTCGGCCGCAAGACGGGCGTGACTCCGCCGCCCACCGTTCCGGCGCTGCCCGGAATTCCAAAGCTCATTTCCTCGCCCTACTGCGATCACTTCCACGACATCGCCCGCCGCGAGAGCAACGCCGGGCGGCAGGTCATCGTCTCCAACGAGCTCGACTACTTCGAAGACTTTGAGCGCACGCATGGAGCCACGCTCGAGACGCGCAGCGTCACTCACGGAAATGAGTGGGACCTTTATTCGGCGTCAATGTCGGAAACCTCCGCGCGGGCCAAACGCGCGGTGGAAAAGCTCCGGAGCGCCGAGCTGCTGGCGACGCTCGTCAGTCTAGAGTATCCCGAGTTTTTGCGCCGCCATGCTCCGGCGCGCGACCGCGCGTTCACCAATCTGGGACTCTACTGGGAGCACAACTGGACGGCAGATGGTCCGATTTCCCGCGAAGAGCGCGCCGCCTGGCAGGAGCAACTCATGGCCGGCATCGACTACTACGTTGATTCCATTTTCGCGGAAGGTCTCCTCCGACTCGGCGGGATGATTCCGAAGCCGGCGCCAGCGCAACGGTTTTTCGTCCTCAACCCGTTGGGCTGGGTCCGCACGGACGCGGCGGATTTTCCGTATCGCGGGGCCGCGGACATTCACGTGCGCGACCTCGCCAGCGGCGTCGAGGTGCCCCACCAGCTGGTCTCGCTCCGGGGCGCGCGCCACCTGCGCATACTCGCGCGCGACGTTCCGTCCGCCGGCTATAAGGTGTTTGAAATTGTGCCTGGTCCCGGAGCCGCGCGGTTCGAAGATGCGGCGACGGTGTCCGGCGAAGGCTCCGAGGTGCTGGAAAACTCGGCCGTTCGGTTGGTGGTCGCGCGTGACGGCGCGATCCGCAGTTTGGTCGACAAACGCCGGGGCGACGCTGAGCTCGCCGCCGAGATCGATGGTCTCCGGCTCAACGATCTCGCCGCTAATTCCGATGCCGGCGAGGCGTTGATCGTTGAGAATCGCGGGCCGGTTTCCGTCACGCTCCGCGCGCGCAGCAGCGCGGGTCTCGAGCATGCGACGGCAATCACGCTATACCGCGATTCCGAGCGGATCGATGTCCGCAACGAGATCACCGCCAACTTCAGCGAGGTGCGCCACTGGGCCTTCAGTTTCAATCTCGCGGCTCCCGCGGTGCACACCGAGGAGGTCGGCGCGATCAATCTCAACCGGCTGGCCGCGCAGGGCGGCGCTTACGCCGACACTCATGCGCGCTACGATTATATCACGCTGAACCATTTCGCTGATTTCACCGCAGGGAAGGGTTCACACGGGGTGACGCTCTCCAATGCCGACCTCGCCTTCGCTCGGCTCGGCCGGAGCACGCTGACGACGCTCGACACCGAAACGCCGCAACTGCACGCACTGGCCGGTGGCCAGGTTGACGGCCGCTCGTTGGGCATTCGTGATCAAAACGGAGCGAGTTATTTTCTGCAACGATTCGCGCTCCGTCCGCACGGCGGTTACGATCCGGCGGCGGCGATGCGTTTCGCCCTCGAGCATCAAAATCCTTTGGTCGCCGCGCCCGTCATCGGTCGCGAATCGGGCGTTTACGACGCGACGCATTTCTCGCTGCTGTCGGTGGGCGATCCAAACGTTCTCCTTTGGGCTCTGAAGCCCGCCGAGGAAGGCATCGAGCACGGCATCGTCGCACGCTTGTGGAATCTCGCCGACGCACCGGCAAGCACGTCGCTGACGTTTGCCCGCACTCTTTCCGCAGCCCATCGCACCACTCACATCGAGACGAATCTCGCCGCCGTAGCGCTCACCGCGGCGGACAGCGTGCCCGTGACTTTCTCCCGCCAGCAGCTCCAAACGTATCGACTGATTCCCACCGCCGGGACGCGATGACCCTCGCCCCCGACCGCCGATCGGTCGTTGCGACCAAACCGGTGCCCAAAAACCGACTTGCAAGTTAAATCCTGACCTACCCAAACACCCGTGAAACCCTCCAACCTTGTCGTTCGCCTCGCTGCGCTTCTCGCGCTGCGCGTCCCGCCCTGTGGGGCGTTGCGCACGCTGTCACCGACGACGTTGGTCTCGGTGATATTGGCGCCCGCGCCGTTGGATAAATTTCCGCCCGGGCCGGCCGCTTCCATGCCAGTCGCGTAAATGAGCAGCTCGTTGGCGTTGGTCGCGCCGATGTCATTTAGAAAATCCTTCGTGTACACGGAGATCGCGGCGCCGAGATCCTTGATCGGGGTATTGAGA
>JBBQEG010000567.1:0-2538 GCA_038320495.1 Opitutales bacterium
CGCCTGCAGCGGCGTATTCGTCCGATCACGACGCACGCACGAGACTTCCCGGATCGGGGCATTGAAAATCTCAATTGCCGGTGGCGCTGCGGTTCGTTTCCACAAAGTATACAGCGAGCGCCGATATAGATTTTCGCCCACATCCTCCCGGTAATGCCGAGTCGTCGACTCGTTCATCGCCACTTCCTCCCAAACGCCTTCGGGCTGATAGGGCCGAGCCGGTTTGCCGCCCAGCTTCGACACCAGGAGGCCGGAACTGGCGAGCGCCTGGTCGCGCAACTGTTCGGCATCGAGGCGATAACGCGGGCCACGGGCGAGCAGGCGATTGTTCGGATCACGCCCGAGTAACGCCAGTGTGATCGCCGCCGACTGCCGGTAGGTGGCGCTGGTCACTATCGTTCGCACCAACTGTCGATAATCCCAACCGGACTCACGAAACTCCACCGCGAGCCAATCGAGCAATTGGGGGTGCGACGGTGTCGAACCCATCACGCCAAAGTCTCCCGTCGACTCCACGAGCCCCGCGCCCAACAGGTGCTGCCAGGTGCGGTTCACCGTCACGCGCGCCGTCAGGGGATTCTCGGGCGCAACCAGCCAGCGAGCCAGCGCCAGGCGGTTGCGCGGTTGCCCTTCAGGCAGCGGCGGCAACATCCCGGGCGTCGCGGCGAGCACCTTGTCCCCGGGTTGTGAATACTCGCCCCGATTCAAGAGATGCGCGAACGGCTCGGAGTTCGGTTTCTCCTCCATCACAAGCGTGATTGCCCCACGGTCCCGGATCACCGCCTCCTCGGCGAACAACGGCGCGGCTTTGGCGGCGAGCTGCAAGGACGGCGCATCCACCGCCGCGAGGAAGTGCTCGCGCAACATCTTCGTCTGCGCCGCCGTGCGGTCCGCCACCGGCACGTTCAATGCCACCTGCGTCTCCAAAATCTCAGCCATGCTCTTGGCGTCCGCGACGAAGAAGCCGCGATCGTACCAACGCAGATCCTGCACCCACACGTCGCCCCCGGTCAGCGTCGCCGCTACTCCGCCCGACGCCGGAAGCCGGCTGCCCAAGCGTAACGGCGCCGCGGGTACGATATCGGCCGGCATATGCGCCGACGCGCCTGAGTTCACGGCCGACTTGCCATCAAGAAACACTTCAATCGGTCGGCTCCGAATCGACGCGGTGTCAAAGCTGAGCACCACGTGATGCCACGACCCCGGCGTCAACACGGTGGAGGAAACGTTGCGGATCTTCACCCGGCCTTCGCCGTCCGACACGCGCAACCCGAGTTTCCCGTCCTCCAAAAACAATTCCCAACCCGGCATCGTTTCGTCCTCGGACAGGCACGACAGCAACGGGCCGCTCGGAGTCTCCTCCACGCGCAGGAGCAACGAAAAACTGTCCGCTGTTTCCCTGCCCCATGGCACTGCCGGTCCGAGAACGAGATCGAGCCCGTTGAGCTTTGGCGCCGGACCAAAGAGTCCTTCGCCGCGTATCAGATCACTGGGTACAGCAAAGGGAGCGGGAGACTTTCGATTTCGTTCCGTTACCGTGATCGGCCCACTGATTTCGTTTAACGGCGCATGCAGCCGCACGGTGTGATCGATCGGCGGCATAACGAGCGCCTTGGCGGTCGCGGCCCATGCCGCAAAGTCGGTCTCGGCCGATTTGCTGCGGGCTTGCAGCTCACTTTTCCCTTCGCCGATCGCCGCCTGCAATACCGTCCAGCGGTCCCGATCCGCCGCGACGGGAACAAACAAGGTCGGCGGCGTATCGTGCCGGTTGCCGTCCATCGTCGGCATCGTGCTGTTGCGGAAAAATGCCGTCAGCGCGTAAAAGTCCTTCTGGGTCACGGGGTCGAATTTATGGTCGTGACACGCCGCACAGCCGGTCGTCAGCCCGAGCCAGACCGCCGACAGCGTCTCCACCTGATCCTTCGCGTAGATCGCCTCGTATTCTTCGACGATCGCGCCGCCTTCGCTCGTGGTGGGCAGGCAGCGATTGAAACCGGAGGCGATCTTCTGGTCGAGGGTCGCATTCGGGAGGAGATCGCCCGCGACCTGTTCAATCGTGAATTGGTCGAACGGGAGATTCCGGCGAAACGCATTCACGACCCAATCGCGATAGAGCCAGATCGAACGGTAGTTATCGATGTGGATACCGTGCGTATCCGCATAGCGCACGGCGTCGAGCCAGTGCCGCGCGAACTGTTCGGCCGACGCATCCGTCGCGAGCATTCGGTCCACCGCGCGTTCGTACGCATCGGGGGATTTATCGGCGGCAAACGCCGCCAGCTCGGCCGGCGTTGGCGGCAGGCCCGTGAGATCGAACGCGGCGCGGCGCAGCAAGCGGGCGCGGTTTTCTTCGGGGGCTGGTTTCAGCCCGGAGGTTTCCAGCTTCGCCGCCACAAAGGCATCGATCGGGTTGCGCGCCCAGCCTTGGGCAAGAGGGACCTTCGGCACGGCGGGCCGCACCGGCGCACGGAAAGCCCAATGCTCTTCATACACGGCACCCTCGGCCACCCAGCGTTGGAGCAATGCGATCTGATCCGC
>JBBQEG010000568.1:0-2507 GCA_038320495.1 Opitutales bacterium
CGAGGATGCGCCATCGTGCGCAGTTTTGGGATGTCTACTGTCGTCTGGAGGCCATCCTGGGAACGGGATGCTTGCGCAAGCAGGGACACGTCGGGCCAACATTCTTTTACGGCCTTGGCTCGATATGCGATCAACCTCTCCCCTCGCGGTAAAATCGTCGACTGGAGAGCCGGATGCGGGAGACCCGCCTGTCCGGTTCGGAGGGAGGGGCGGTCTATCCCGTCCCTACCCCTATCCTTCGTGCGGATGCGTGACAAGCGCCGGAAAGTTTTCCACGCTCCCGCGCCATGACTCCTGATTGGACGGTCGCAAAAACCTACACCGACATTCTGTATCACAAGGCGGGCGGCATCGCCAAGGTGACGATCAACCGTCCGCAGAAGCGGAATGCGTTCCGCCCGCTGACGGTGGCGGAGATGTATGATGCGTTTTCGGACGCACGAGAAGATCCCACGATCGGCGTGGTGCTATTGACCGGGGCGGGACCGCATTCGGACGGCAAATACGCATTTTGTGCTGGTGGGGATCAGAGCGTGCGCGGCCATGCCGGTTATATTGACGAGGCCGGGGTGCCGCGGCTCAACGTGCTCGACCTGCAGAAGCTGATCCGCTCGATACCGAAGGTGGTGATCGCGCTGGTTGCCGGCTACGCGATTGGGGGCGGCCATGTGCTGCATGTGGTGTGTGACCTTAGCATCGCGGCCGATAATGCGATTTTCGGTCAGGTGGGTCCGAAGATGGGGAGTTTCGACGGAGGCTTTGGGTCGAGTTATCTCGCCCGGGTCGTGGGGCAAAAGAAGGCCCGCGAAATCTGGTTTCTCTGTCGCCAGTACGACGCGAAAGAGGCGCACCAAATGGGCCTCGTGAACACGGTCGTCCCGGTCGGTGACCTCGAGGCGGAAGGGGTAAAGTGGGCCCAGGAAATCATGGAAAAGAGCCCTCTTGCGATTCGGCTTTTGAAGAGCGGTTTCAATGCCGAGTTGGATGGACAGGCCGGCATCCAGGAACTCGCCGGCAACGCCACCATGCTGTATTACATGAGCGATGAGGCGAAGGAGTTCATGACTGCCCAGCGCGACAAGCGAAAGCCGAACGCGCGCAAGTATCCCTGGCTCCCTTGACGTTGAGCGGCGCGCGCTGCTTCGCCTTACGACGTCGACAATAAAAAGCGCGGCCGAAAAGCCGCGCTGAAAGAGTGAACGTAGAGCCTCAACGGCTCTTCGTTGGAAACGACCTTACTTCTTCAAGCTGGCGCGAAGATCCTCGAGCTGGCCGGCGCTGCCGAGCAGCTGGTTGCGGCTGGCGATGAACTTCGCGTACTCTTCAATGAAGATCTTGCCTGGAGGACGGAAATCGAAATCGCCCGGCTTGTCGCGGAAGTACTCGCGGTGCACGCGGGTCCAGACGAGACGGCCATCCGTGTCGATGTTGACCTTGGTGACGCCGAGCTTGGCGGCTGGAAGATACTCGTTGGGATCGACGCCCATCGAGTCTTTGATGGTGCCGCCGGCGGCGTTGATCCGCTGCACTTCGTCTTGAGGAACCGAAGACGATCCGTGCATGACGAGCGGGTAACCCGGCAGGCGCTGCTGGATATCCTTCAGTACGTTAAAATGGAGTGACTGCCGGCCCTTGAACTTGAACGCACCGTGGGAGGTGCCGATGGCGCACGCGAGCGAGTCGCAGCCGGTTCTCTCGACGAACGTCTTGGCCTCGTCGGGATCGGTGAGACACGCATGGCCTTCATCGACCTTGATGTCTTCTTCGACGCCGCCGAGCATGCCGAGCTCAGCCTCGACGGAAATGCCCTTGGCGTGCGCTTTGTCGACGACGCGCTTCGTGATCTCGACGTTCTGGTCGAACGGATCGTGCGAGGCATCAATCATGACGGAACTGAAGAAGCCCGAGTCGATGCACTCGTAGCAGGTCTGTTCGTCACCGTGATCGAGATGCACCGCGAAGATTGCCTCCGGGAAGATATCTCCGGCGGAGCGAATGATCGCCTCGAGCATGCGCTTGTCGGTGTACTTGCGCGCGCCCTTTGAGATTTGAATGATGAACGGCGCCTTGGAATCGATGCAGCCCTTGAAAAGGCCCATCGCCTGCTCGGCGTTATTGATGTTATACGCGCCGACGGCGTACTTGCCGTAGGCGTGTTGGAAGAGCTGCGCGGTGGTTACGATCATGGTCGGGAAAAAAGTTCTCCCACTGTCCGGATACCCTCCGCCCGCCGCAAGGGTTTTCTATGGGCATAAACGGACGCTAACTGCGCGCCGTTTGCGTGATGATCCGCGGGTGCGACTTAGCGTCGCCGGTGCTCGCCGTTTCGTAAGCGCCGCCGGGACTGGAAACGTGCGGACGGTTCTCGCCGAAATTACTCTCCGCCGCGTTTCCGCGGTGGGGGACTTCCACCCGGGCTGGTGCTGCCCGTCGCTGCCGGGGCGGGTTGATTCGCGCTCAGCGTTTCGCGTACGAGCTGCTGGAGTTGCTGCTGCGCTTGTTGCTGC
>JBBQEG010000569.1:0-2460 GCA_038320495.1 Opitutales bacterium
CCCAGCTCGCGCAGCACTTCAAACGCACTGCCCACAATGGTGTACGCCAGATCGCCGTGCTGCAGCCGGCCACCTTCGGTTGTCGTCGGGTCCGTCATGGGTCACACCAATCGCACATAATCAAGCAATCCCTGGCGGCCGCCTTCGCGACCGAAGCCGGATTCTTTGTATCCGCCAAACGGTGACGTCGGGTCGAATTTGTTGAAGGTGTTGGCCCACACGACGCCCGCCTTCAGCTCCACACTCAGCTTGAGAATACGCGAACCCTTGTCAGTCCATACGCCGGCACTAAGGCCATACGCCGTGTTGTTGGCCTTCTCAATCGCTTCTTCGACCGTACGGAAGGTAAGAATGCTGAGCACCGGTCCGAAGATCTCCTCCCGCGCAATGCGGTGGCTCATGGTGACGCCGCTGAAAAGCGTGGGCCGGAAGTAAAAGCCCTTGGTCGGGAGCCGGCATTCGGGTTGGAAAATCTCCGCGCCTTCCTTGGTGCCGCTGGCGACGAGCTCTTGAATCTTCAGCAGCTGGGCCTTCGAATTGATGGCGCCGATGTCGGTGTTCTTGTCCATCGGATCCCCCACCCGCAGCACGCGAATCCGGTTCTTCAACTTCGCCAGCACCTCCGCCGCCACCGGCTCATGCACGAGCAAACGGGAACCTGCGCAGCACACATGGCCCTGATTGAAAAAGATGCCGTTGACTATGCCCTCGACCGCTTGATCGAGCGGCGCGTCGTCAAAGACGACATTGGCGGCCTTTCCTCCCAGTTCGAGCGTGAGCTTCTTTTCGGTGCCCGCGAGCGAACGCAGGATCGCCTTGCCGACTTCGGTTGATCCCGTGAACGCGATCTTGGCGGGCGTGGGATGATTGACTACGGCGGCGCCGACTTCCCCGGCTCCGGTGACGAAGTTGACCACCCCGGGCGGGAGACCGGCGTCTTGCAGAATCTCGGCGAATTTCAAACACGTGATCGACGTCGTCTCGGCCGGCTTGAGGACCACGGTGTTGCCCATGGCGAGTGCCGGAGCGAGTTTCCACGCGAGCATGAGCAGCGGGAAATTCCACGGTATCACCTGTCCGATCACGCCCAGCGGAGTGACCCGGCGCCCCGGGGCGACATACTCGAGTTTGTCGGCCCAACCGGCGTGATAGAAAAAATGCGCCGCGGCCATCGGGACATCGAAATCGCGTGCTTCTTTGATCGGCTTGCCCCCATCGAGTGTCTCCGCGACGGCGAACTCCCGGGCGCGATCCTGGAGCAAGCGCGCAATGCGATAGAGGTACTTCGCGCGTTCCCGGCCCGGCATTTTCCCCCACCCGGAGTCGAACGCGCGCTGCGCCGCCCCATACGCCGCATCGACATCTTCCCGGCCGGCGAGCGGGATGTCGGCGAGCTTCTCTCCATTGCCCGGATTGATCGAAGCGAAATAGTTGCCCGACTTCGGAGCGACGAACTTCCCGTCAATGAACAGCGCATAACGCGACTTCAGCTTGGGATCCGCAGTCTCGGGCGCGGGATCAAATTCCCACAGATCACCAAAGATAAGCTCGGGCGCCGGCCGGCCGGTGCGAACAGGGACGCGCGGGGATTTTTTTGGTGCGACGGAAGGCATGGTGATCGATCCCGGGAATAACGCGAAAGCGGGAAACCTCGAGGTGGCGGTGGAAGGGGCTCGGGGGAAAGTGGCGGAGGTAGGAGACGCGAAAAGACCGACGACCAAGCGCCGATCAATAACTCTCGGCGGCGTCGCTGAAATAATACGGGGCTTGGTAGGCGCCGCTCTTTTCCTTTGCGAGCTGGCGGACGAGGTCATTGAGGAGCGCACTGGCGCCGAAGCGATAGCGGGCGTTGGTCAGCCACGCGTCCCCGAGCGTTTCCTTGACCGCCACGAGAAACTGCAGCGCCTGCTTGGCGGTCCGGATGCCTCCGGCCGGTTTCATGCCGATGGCGATGCCTGTATCCAGATAGAAATCACGGATCGCCTCGATCATCACCTGGTTGTTGCCCAGGGTGGCATTGAGCGAGGTCTTGCCCGTGCTCGTCTTGATGAAATCGCCCTCGCGAATCGCGCCCATGGCGAGAAACGAGGCCGCCCGAATATTGTCGTAGGTTTCGAGTTCGCTGACCTCGAGGATCACCTTGAGCGCCGCCGCTTCGCCACACGCTTCGACGACGGCGACGATCTCATCCTCCACCTCGCGAAACTCACCGGCCAAAAACGCGCCCCGATTGATCACCATGTCGATTTCATCGGCTCCGTCCGCCACCGCCGCGCGCACTTCGGCGAGCCGCGTTTTCAAAGGTGCCTGCCCGCTGGGAAACGCCGTCGCGACCGACGCTACCTTCACCCCGGTGCCCGCGACGTGCTTCTTCGCGTGCCGCACCATCGACGGATACACGCAGACCGCGGCCACGGGCGGGATTGAGTTATCCTCGTGCGGACGCAGCGCCTTCTGGCA
>JBBQEG010000570.1:0-2436 GCA_038320495.1 Opitutales bacterium
TATACGAGGCTAATTATGAATATCGAATCGATCGAAGTCGCAGCGCCAACGATGCGTGCGCCGAAAATCTCCTGGGGTGCCGTGTTTGCCGGCGTGGTCGCCATCCTGGTTACTCAGTTACTCCTCAGCGTTCTCGGCATCGGGATCGGGGCGAGCACGATTAATCCGGCCAGTGAACAAGACCCGATGACGGGCATCGGCATCGGAGCAGGCATTTGGCTCATCCTCAGCGCGCTCATTGCCTTCTTCGTTGGCGGATGGATGGCTGGCCGACTCGCGGGAATTCCCCGAAATCTTGATAGCCTCCTCCATGGCGTTCTCGCGTGGGCGCTCGCCGTGCTGTTAACCCTTTATCTCGTGACCACAACAGTAGGCAGCCTCATCAGCGGTGCCGCCGGTGTCTTGGGCCGCGGAGTTTCGCTCGCAGGTCAGGGTGTGGCAGAGATCGCACCTGATATTGCTCAAGCGGTGACCGGCGGCGACGCCACTCCGATCATCGAGGAAGCCCGCCAGATCCTGCAGGAGGCCAAAAGACCTGGAACGGACGTCCAAGCAGCAGCGACAAACCTAACCACCATCTTCAATCGGATCCTCTCGCGGAACGATAAGTCGATCAACGCGGCGGACCGCGAAGCGCTTATCAATGTACTCGTGACCCACACGACCCAGAGTCGCCAGGAGGCGACCGCCACCGTGGCCCGCTGGACCGAGCAGTACCAAAAGCTTCGTGCGGGTTGGCAGGAGACGCGCGGTGAGATTACCGAGAAAGCGCGAGAAGCCGGCGAAGCGGCAGCGTCGGGTGTCGCCCAAGCAGCCCTTTGGACGTTTGCCATCTTCCTGATCGGCGGAGGGGCGGCGGCCGCAGCCGGCTGGGTCGCGACGCCGCGGCCGGTGGCCCGCCGCCCCGAGGGGCTCGCGCCTGCAATATAATTGCAGGCCGAGTTAGCCGCCGAATGCCAAAGGGGGGACCAGGACCGCGCCAAACGGGCTGGAAAGCAGTGGCAGTCCCTCTCCTTCGGGGCACGCCGCTGGGCTCGTCGGCGTGGGTTCGTCGGGTCGCAGCCTTTGTCCGATGCGGTTGCTGGGCAAGCGCCGGGGCTTTTCCGGCCGAGCCCGGTCGAAATCGAAACGGGAGCACGAACATCATGGCTTGGTAAGTGACTGGGTTAACATGCAAAGGCTCCTCGCATTTTGGATCAGCGTGCGCTCGAGTCTATGGTTCATTCCGACGCTGATAGCCGCGACCGCTGCGGTGACCGGCTACGCCCTCGCACAAATCGGCCGCGTCTTTCCCGCCCTCGCGCAATCGGAGCTGCCTCAAATCTTCGGATTCAGCGCAGAAGGCTCCCGGGCGATGCTATCAGCGATTGCCACTTCGATGATCACGGTCGCCGGCGTCGCGTTCTCGATCACTATTGTCGCGCTCTCCCTAGCCTCTTCCCAATACTCCCCCCGGGTGCTGCGGCAGTTCATGCGCGACCGCGGCAACCAGTACGTTCTCGGGGTCTTTGTGGGCATTTTCGCCTATTGTCTCGTAGTGCTGCCACTCGTGCGCGGAGGAGACGAAAACGGCTACGTCCCCGCGCTCGCGGTCGCCTTCGGAGTTGTTCTCGCGCTCGGTGGCGTCGGCTTCCTGATCTATTTCATCCACCACGTCGCCAACACCATTCAGGCGTCATCCATCATCTCGGAGATTGCCGAGGAGACCCACCGGGCGATCAATAAGCTTTTTCCGGATACACTAGGAGATGACGCCGGAGAAGAACCCGCCGAAATGAAGACTCTCCAGTGGCACCCAATAAATTCGCCAAAGTCGGGAATGCTTCAACTTGTAAACGCACCCGCCCTGCTCAACGCCGCGGTGGCCCACGATCTCGTCATTCGCATGGAAAATCGGATCGGTGACTTCGTGGTAAAGGATACACCCCTCGTTTCGATCAGTCGCGCGGCGGAAGAGGATGCAGACCTAACGGATTCGCTAACGGCGGCATTCACCATTGATCGCACTCGCACCATCGAGCAGGACGCCGCGTTCGGTTTGCGCCAGATTGTCGATGTGGCGCTCCGGGCGCTTTCGCCATCGTTAAACGATACCACGACCGCGATCCTCTGTATCAACTATATCGCGGACCTCCTCCGACATGCTGCAAGCCGAAACGAAGCGTCACGTTACCGCCGGAAGGACGGCGCTCTCCGCGTAATCGCCTCCGCCGACGAATTCGCTGATTTCGTCCGCCTCGGACTCGACCAAATTCGGGAGAGCGGGGGATCCAATGTCGTGATCCTGGACCGGCTCTTGTGGGCCATCCCAATCGTCGCCAGCGCGACGCTGAGCAGGAGCCGACGCGAAAGTTTGGCGGCTGCTGCCTGCGCGATCGCCGAGATCGCGGAACGGGAGGTCAAGCACTCCGCGACCCGAACCGAATTGGTCGAGCG
>JBBQEG010000571.1:0-2434 GCA_038320495.1 Opitutales bacterium
AACTTATCGGCCCCGGGGCAATGGCACCGCGAAATACGAGGGGGGATAGGTCTCGTTCACGTAGACGGACTCGAAATCGATCGTCACGGACTGGACGTCCCCTTTCGCATTCTTCGTGGTCGTAACAATACTCTTGGGAAACCGCATCCCGTTCACTTTAATTTCGCCCATCTCACGGATCGTTCCGCCGGTCTCGGTCTCCGTCAGCACGAGGCGCCCCGTGGCCAGGTCAAAATAGCGAATGAATATCACGGTCGGGCTATGAATAAACGCGATCTTCTGAGTGGCCACGCCGTCGATGGTCACGCGCCCTTGGTCTTCGATCCGGCCCCCCAGCGCTTCGATGTCGCGAAAGAATCCGAGGTTTTCCCACGTGTTCGCACGCAGCCGCTTGATTTGATCGGGCTGCATCAAGGTCTGCTTCCACTTGCTCGGGTCGGCGATCTCCTGCCCCCGCTGCCACGCTTCATAGCCATCGAGCGCGGTCACCTCGACGGACTTGCCGCTCGTCACCACGATGCGCTGCTGCTCCGGTTTCTGAAAAATAATTTCGATTGAAGCCTTGGTTTGCTTCGTAGGATCCGCCGGATCTGCCGTCACCAAGGTGCCAATGTAACGCACTGATTTGACGGAGTTGAGCACCGGTTCCGGCCCGATGTAGGCGCGGGCTTTGGCAATGATTGGAAGCTCGGCGGCCAGGGCCGGGAGCGCGAGAACAGAGCTAAGGACCAACGCACGCGCGAAGGCCACGATTCGCGAGGCAAACGTGATCATGAGGAACAGGTTGATCCAAAACCGGGCGGGAGGGAAGCCCGGTCACGAATACTTTTGAAACCTCACTCCCACTCGATCGTCGACGGCGGCTTCGAACTCACATCGTACACCACCCGTCCCACCCCGCGGACTTCATTGGTGATGCGGCTCGAAATCGTCTGAATCAACTCATGGGGCAGCTTCGCCCAATCCGCCGTCATCGCATCGGTGCTTTCAACGATCCGCAGCGCGATCACATAATCGTATGTCCGCTCATCGCCAAAAACACCCACCGTTTGAACGGGCAGAAAAACGCAGAACGACTGCCACACCTTGTAGTAGTAACCGCTCTTCATCATCTCGTCGTGGAGAATGATGTCGGCGTTGCGCAGAATCTCCAAATTCTTCGCGGTGATCGCACCCATGACGCGCACACCCAGACCCGGACCGGGAAAGGGCTGGCGCCACACCACTTCGCGCGGGAGACCGAGCGCCTCCCCCACCCGACGAACCTCGTCCTTGAAGAGCTCGCGCAACGGTTCGACCAGCTTCAGCTTCATCCGCTCCGGCAGGCCGCCCACGTTATGGTGGGTTTTGATCAACGCCGCCGGATTTCCCCCGATCGACACGCTCTCGATCACATCCGGATAAAGCGTCCCCTGACCGAGGAACTCGGCCCGCCCGGTTGATTTCAGCGACTTCTCAAAGACTTCGACGAAGGTACGCCCGATGATCTTTCGTTTCGCCTCGGGTTCGACGACCCCTTTGAGACGACGCAGAAACAATTTCGATGCATCGACGACCCGCAGATCGATCTGAAAATGATCACCGTACAGTTTCTCGACCGTCTCCCGTTCGCCTTTGCGCAGAAGACCATTGTCCACGAACACGCAGGTAAGTTGTTTGCCGATCGCCTTGTGGAGCAGTGCCGCGGCCACCGACGAATCGACGCCGCCGGAAAGACCGAGCAACACGCGCCCCTGGCCGACCTGGGCGCGGATTTTCTCCACCGCGTGTTCGATGAAATCCCGCGTCGTCCATTCCTGCTTCACGCCACAGACGCCCAGCAGAAAGTTGCGAATCATGTCCGCTCCGCGTTCGGTATGAAACACCTCGGGATGAAACTGGATGCCGTAGAAGCTCCGCTTCGCATCCTCGATCGCGGCGTAGGGCGAGTTTTCCGTCGTTCCGATCGCGCGAAACCCGGGAGGGAGCTGGGTGAGTTTGTCGCCGTGCGAATTCCATACCCGCAGCTTCTTCGGCAAATCGGCGAAGAGCCGACCCGGCTTCTGAATCGAGAGCACGCCATGACCGTATTCGCGGGCTTTGCTGTGCTCGACCTCACCCCCGAGGAAATGGCCCATGAGCTGCACGCCGTAACAGATCCCGAGCACGGGAACCCCCAGTTCAAAAATCGCGGGATCCGGGTGCGGAGCCTTCTTCGAATAGACGCTCTGCGGACCACCGGAGAGGATGATTCCGGCGACATTGTCCGCGCGCAACGTCGCCGCTGGGGTGGAGTAGTGGTAGATCTTGGAGTAGACCTGACACTCGCGAATACGGCGCGCGATCACCTGTGTGAGTTGCGAGCCGAAGTCCAGGACGGCGATCGTTTGTGGCATGAGCAGCGTGGGAAAAGGGAAAAGCAGACCGGAACGCACGGCGGGAGCAAGTGCGATTC
>JBBQEG010000572.1:0-2410 GCA_038320495.1 Opitutales bacterium
GAAACGGATCCTCGGACTGCGTCAGCGATGGCCGGCGCTGGGTAGAGGTTCGATAAAGTTTTTGCAGCCGGACAACCGCAAAATCCTGGCCTTCATCCGTGAGTTCGAGGGACAGCGAGTTCTTGTCGTGGCCAACCTCTCACGCCACGCGCAGGCAATGGAACTGGACCTGTCCGAGTATAAAGGGTCCGTACCGGTTGAGATTTTTGGTCGCACGCGATTCCCTGGAATCACTGGCGACGGCTACCAGCTCACGATCAATCCGCATGCCTTTTTCTGGTTTGCCCTGGAGTCGGCGCAGCCCGAGGAAGCACTTGCCCTTGCGCTACCGGCGCAGCTGCAGGATTTGCCCATGATTGAGTCGGCGGATGGCTGGCCGACGATGCTTGAAGGGCGACCCCGCCGGCGGTTGATCGAGGTGTTGACGGGATTCCTCCAGCAGCAGCGATGGTACGGCGGAAAAGCGCGGCATTTGCGCGCGGTGGAAATCATCGATGCAGTTGAGATCCCCACGACGGCGGGTCCGGCGTGCCTCACGCTGCTCTCTGCGGAGTATGCGGCGGGCGACCCTGAAGTGTATATACTGCCTCTTGCCCTCGCGCGGGGCGCTGAGATTGAGACGGTTCTTCAGGCGCATGCTGGAGCAGCGATTGCGCGCGTTGGGGATGGAAGTGACGCGGAGACGCTTTTGTTTGATGCCATGGCGGCGAAGCCGTTCGCCCGTGCGTTGTTCGATGCGACCACGGCGAGCGCCACCTTCCGCGGCTCCCGAGGAGATCTTGTGCTTCGTGCGACGGAGGCGTTTGAGCGATTGAAGGGGACCGCGGATGGCCTGCTCGAGCCCGCACTTTCCCGGGCGGAACAAAGCAACACCGCGATCATCTTTGGCGATCGGTTGATCTTTAAATTATTCCGCCGACCGGAAGCGGGCATCAATCCGGATGCGGAGATCAGTCGGTACTTGACCGAGAAAAAGTTCGCGAATGTTCCGGCTTTGGGTGGTGTGATTGAATATCGCAGTGCCGGAAGTACCCGAAGCCTCGGTATTCTAACCCAGTTCATGAGCGGTTCGACCGATGGTTGGAGTTACACCTTGGATGCTTTGGGGCGGTACTTTGATCGGGCTTTGCTCTATGTGGCAGAAAGTCGCGTTTGTAGCGTGCCAGAGGCATCGCTGTTGAACGGATCGGAAAGTGAGCCGACGGACGACGTGGTGGCCGCGATTGGCACCTATCTGGAAGCCGCGCGCCTTTTGGGGGTAAGGACAGCGGAGCTGCATCTGACGTTGAGTGCGAGCGAGGACGTGGATTTTGCACCTGAGCCTTTTTCGTCGCATTACCAACGCTCACTCTATCAATCGATGCGTAATTCGGTGGTGGAGAACTTCGAGCTCCTCAAGCGGCAGGCGTCCCGTCTGCCGTTGCCGCTCCAGAGAAATGCCCAGGCGGTTCTGGCCTTGGAGCCGGCGGTGCTTGCGCGTTACAAGCAGCTCTATACGGGACGGCTTTCGGCGATGCGGATCCGGGTACACGGGGACTATCACCTTGGCCAGGTACTCTCAACCGGGACCGACTTTATGATTATCGACTTCGAAGGGGAGCCGGCGCGCGCGCTCAGTGCGAGGAGGCTGAAGCGTTCGCCGATTAGTGATGTCGCGGGAATGATTCGATCGTTTCACTATGCGGTCCATCATGCGCTGCATGTTCAAGTCGAGCGGGGCATGCTGACCCCGGAGAATCGCATCGGGGTGGCGCAGTGGGCGCTGTACTGGAGACGATGGGTGAGTGCAGTCTATCTACGGGCCTACCGTCAGACAATGGGAACGTCTCGCCTGCTCCCGTCGCAACGCAGCGAGCTCGAGGTGCTGTTGAATTCTTATCTACTCGACAAAGCCGTGTATGAAATTGGCTATGAGCTAAACAACCGCCCGGACTGGCTCAACATCCCCTTTGATGGCGTCCTCGAGTTGATGAACGTCGATTTAAGGACCTGACGTCCGATGCGTCGCGGCGGACTTCTTCTCTGAAAAGTCTGCCACTCCGTGTCAACTGACACTCGTTCCTGCACGAGACTTCGCGCACAGATCGCCGCCGGCGGGGTCTCGATATCATGTCAACTTAAGCAATTTGATGCCGGACCGGCTGGCGTCGGCGGGCGGGAGCTCCGCTGGCAAACGGACGAGAGGCTTGAAGGGCGTGGCGACTCTGGTTTCAGCGACGTGTCAGGCTCCTTTTCTTTCGGCCTTCTTCGTTTCCTTTCGCTTACGAAGCTCGCCCAACTCGTCGGCGAAAACCGTGACGAAAGTCTTGCCGACAGGGGAAGCCTCGCCGGTCTCGTGGTCCCAGCGCCGAACCGCGCCATTCGGATCGAAGCAGTAAACGTCCGCGTTGCCGATTACCTTGAGGAAAGG
>JBBQEG010000573.1:0-2385 GCA_038320495.1 Opitutales bacterium
CTGAAGCGACACCTCAAGGCAAGCGCCGGCAGTTGCCTGCAACTCATCAACGGGCACGAAATCGCGGCGTGAACTCGGAGCTTCGCCTGCCGGTCGCAAACAGACTGCCATGATCCTCGCTGATTTCCTGCCCGCCCGGCCCGACCGCTCCTGGGATTACGCCCGGCAGTGCGGCGTCACGCATGCCATTGTGAAATGTGCTCCGGAGCTCACGGGACTGAATCCGCCCTGGGATATTGGAGCTCTGCGAACGATCCAGCGCCGCTTTGCGGATGCGGGATTCACGGTCGTTGGACTCGAAGGCGACGAGTTCAACATGCAGCGGATCAAGCTCGGTTTGCCTGGCCGAGATGAGGACATCGAGCGTTATCAACAGATGCTCGCCAACATGGGCGAACTCGGGATTCGTCTGCTCTGTTATAATTTCATGGCCACGATCGGTTGGTGTCGCACGGATGTGCGCGTGCTCACGCGAGGAGGGGCGACGACCAACCGGTTTGAACTCGCGGCGCTCGATCCGACACCGGTAATTGAATCGGAGCGCGTGACCGAGGAAACGCTGTGGGAAAACTATGCGTATTTCATCCGCGCGGTGTTGCCCGCGGCGGAACGAGCGGGCGTGAAGCTGGGGCTGCATCCCGACGATCCACCGGTTTCACCTTTGCGTGGCGTCGGCCGGATTTTCACCTCGGCGGAAGCGTTCCAGCGGGCGCTGGCGCTAAGTGATTCACCCGCGCATGGCATTACATTTTGCCAGGCAAATTTCCGCGCAATGGGGGAGGACGTGGCCGCGACCGCGCGGCGGTTCGCGTCACGGATCGTGTTTGTGCACTTCCGCGATATCGAAGGCTCGGCGCGTGACTTCACCGAGGTGTTTCATGATGCGGGACCGACCGATATGCCGGCGATGCTGCGGCTGTATTCGGAAATCGGATTCAAGGGCCCGATTCGGGTCGATCATGTGCCGTCGTTGAGCGGCGAGGAGAATCTCCCGCACGGGTACGCGTACCTCGGCCGGCTGTTCGCGATCGGTTATATGAAAGGCATCCTCCAGACGACCGGAATTTCCTACTGCTGAATAATCTTCCTTACCATGTCCACCCCTCCTCAATCCCCCGACGGCTTGCTCCAGCGTGAAGCCAAAATGATGAAGCTCGAACGGTTGATCACCGAGCGGGAAACCATTTCAAAGAAGCCGTTTCCGGTTGCGGAAAAGGAACTGCTGGAACGGTACGAGCGTCTTTATACGGGCGCGGTCAGCGATGTGTTGCGGGAGTTTGCGTTGCTGGATCAAGCGCTGCCGGGCTACCTCCGGCCCCTGAATGATGAGCACACGGTCGCGGGCCTGGCATTCACGGTCAAAAGCGCCCCCAATGTGCGGATCAGCGGCGAAATGACATTTCGCACGGAGATGCTCGATCACATGGGTGGGAATAGTTTCGTGGTCTGGGACACGAGCGGCGATTTGTGCGCAACGTCGTGGGGCGGCGTGATGACGGCGAGCGCCACGGGGCGGGGCGTCAAGGCGGCCTGTATTGATGGCGGAATCCGCGATACCCATCAGATCAAGGCGAAGAATTTTCCGGTGTACTATAAATACCGCAGTCCGAATGGCAGCCTGGGTCGCTGTCTGATTACCCACTATCAAGTGCCGATCAAGATTGGCGATGTCGTGATCAAACCCGGTGATGTCGTTCTGGGTGATATCGATGGCGTGGTCTGTGTCCCGCGTGATATCGCGTACGAGGTGTTGGTCCGGGCGGAGGAGATCTTGGGGAATGAAAAGAAGATCTTCACCTGGGTCGCCGAAGGCCAGACGGCTCAACAGATCACGGAAAAAGGCGGCTACTTCTGAGAGTGTATGCAGCCGCGCCCGCTCCTCAGCCATGAATTCACGGTTGAGGCAGCGCCAGGCAGGTTTGGCTTACGCGATTACCAGCTCGGTGGATGGATCGAAGAGGTGGGCTTTTTCCAAATCGAACGTGATCTTGATCTGCTGGCCGATGCGGAAGTGTTCCGTGGGTCGAACGCGCGCGATGAAAGCCGTGCCGCCGGTGGTGAGATAGAGATAGGTTTCCGCGCCCATTGGCTCGGCGACTTCGATGGTGGCCTCGTTGGCGGTGCTCGCGCGCGCGATGTCGGCGGCGCCCTCGCGAACATCTTCCGGACGGACACCGAAAATAATCGGTTGGTCGACGTAGCCCTCAGCACGGCGTGCGAGTGAAGCGGAGAGCGTTATCGTGCCGGGCGTGCCGGTCGGATTCATTTCCACGAAGGTGAGGTGCGAGTCGATGCGGCGGATCGAACCCTTGAACAGGTTCATGGGTGGTGAACCGATAAAACCGGCCACGAAAAGATTCGCCGGTCGGTTATATAATTCGAGGG
>JBBQEG010000574.1:0-2327 GCA_038320495.1 Opitutales bacterium
TAGGCCGCCACCCCGCGGGGACCATCCGGCGCAAAGGTAATCACATTCTGTTTCATGCCCGGCCGTTCTCCCATCGCACCGATTGCACTTTCAAAGGGCCGCACCACCGCCAGCTGATCCAGGAACAACTCCAGATCATGCATCCGGCGAATCGAAAGCGGCGCCCCGGCATTGATCGCCACTCGCAACAGTCGGCCGCCCCGATAAAGGTCCTCGGCCAACGTCGCCACGAAAGAGACGAGCAACTCGAACTGCTCCGCCCGTGACCACACGCCGGCATCGGTCCAAAGCCAGAGCGAATACCCTTCCGCCGTCTCCGCCGCAAACTGCCGCACGAGCAGGCTCCGCGTCCGCGCACTCGCTTTCCAATGAATGAGCCGGTGCGAATCTCCCACGGCATACCGCCGCAGCGCCAACAAGTCTCCGCTGCTTCCCGCTCGCGCCACGCGCTCGCCCCCCGGAATTCGCCGGGGCGCGCCCACCGCGTGCCAGCGATACTCCACCGGCGCCGGCCACACGATCGCATCTGCGCCCAACTGCGTCCCCATATCTTTGCGCAAAAATCCGAAGGGGAACAGCGACCCCACGCGCTCCAGCTCCACCCGCCAGAGTCCGCGCCGACCCGGTTTCGTCAGCCACTCGATCCGCAACGCCCCTCCCGGATCCAGCCGGCCCACCAGCGGAACCGTCTCGCGCAATTCCGATTCAACCGCCTGCGCCAGCGCCGCTCGCACTTCGGCCCCACTGGCGGTGACCGTCGACTCCGCCTTTTGTCCGGCGGACTGATCCACCGGATGCGCCACAAAATCAAACCACAGCCCGTAGGTCGGCAGGAAGCGCTTCCCGTTGCGCAGCTCGAGGCCGATGGCGGTGTCATGCCCCACCCGGAAGGGCGGCGCGAGTTGCAGGCGCCATTGCACGGCGCGAAGGTTCAACCACGACATCACTCCGCTCAAAATCAGACACGCGAGCAGCAGCGAAAGCGTAATGAACAGGATGTTGCTGGACGAATTGTAGGCAGCGGTGCCAATGCCAAACGCGAGTCCGATCAACACCACGCCGGGTATCGTCGGCATGAACCTGTCACCACGCTGCGGATACAAAAAACTCCACAGGAAATGGTTCCAGGTGAAGCGCCCTCTTCGCGGGGCCCGCGCCCCGGGGCCGGACCAACCGGGCTCCCTCGGAGCTTTCACGACGCCGCGCCCCCGCGGTGCGCCGCCGCCAGTTGGTTCGCCGCGTTTTTCACGCGGGTAAGGGGATCGCCGACACGATGCGCTTGAGCGCACTCGTCACCGCTTGTCGCTCCTCCAACGCGTCACTCGTCTGCCGGGCGAGCGCGAGCCGATGCGTAAAGACCGGCGCGACGAGTTCCACCACATCCTCCGGCAGCACAAAATCACGTCCGAAGACCAAGGCCCGCGCTTGCGCCGCGACCCGCAACGCGAGGCCACCGCGCACGCTGACGCCCGCACGAAATTCCGACTCGGTCCGAGTCGCCGTCACGATGGCGAGAATAAAGTCCAGCACGCTGTCCTCCACAAACACCTGCTGGCCGACCGCCTGCAGGGCCAGCACCTCCGTGCGCGTCACGACCGGGTTCAACGCAATCGCATCATAGCCGCCGCGGGCGGTGCGCAAAATTTCGAGTTCGTCCGCCGCGAGCGGATACCCCATGCGCAGGCGCATCAGAAACCGATCCATCTGACTTTCCGGCAGCGGAAACGTGCCTTCATAATCGATGGGGTTCTGCGTTGCGAACACCATGAATGGACTGCCCACCGCATGGGATTCGCCGTCCGTCGTGACGCGTGCGCGATCCATCACCTCGAGCAAGGCGGACTGGGTCTTGGGCGTGGCTCGATTGATCTCATCGGCCAGCACCACATTGGCGAAAACCGGCCCGCGCTTGAACACGAAGTCCTTCACCGTCTCGTCGTAAATCGCCACGCCGATGACGTCGCTTGGCAGCAGGTCACTCGTAAACTGGATCCGGGAAAACGCGCAATCCATCGAGCGCGCGAGTGAATAAGCCAGGGTGGTTTTGCCCACGCCCGGGAGATCCTCGATCAGCAGGTGCCCGCCTGCGACGAGACAAATCAAGACTTGGTCGACGACATCATCCTTGCCGCGAATCGTCACCTTCATGTTGGTGCGCAGGCGATTCAATGCCTGCCGGGCCTCGGAAATCTGCGCCTGCTGGACGAAATCGCTCATCCCCGCGAAGGCTAGCCGGGACCAGCCCGCGCGCAAACGGATTTAGGCGTCGCCGCGGGCAATCCCGCACGTTCTCAGATTTGTTACGCAACCGTGGCTCCTCAAACGCG
>JBBQEG010000575.1:0-2320 GCA_038320495.1 Opitutales bacterium
AGTTCAAAGGATGAACCCGAGTCATAGCCTCATTTCCTATCCACGTGAAGAACCGGTTTTGCGCCACGAGGCGAGGCGAGAACAGAGCCTGTTCTGGGCGGCGGCGTAAACCTGCCCCACTCAGCCCGCCGTTAACGCGCCGCCCGGGTGTCGACCTGATCAGGTAAATCGTAATGACACGCCACGAGATGGCCAGGGCTGTCAGTCACCGGCCGCAGGTACGGAACCTCGACGCGGCACCGTTCGGTCGCATACGGACAACGAGGGTGAAAGGCACAGCCCGACGGCGGGTCGATCGGCGAAGGCACATCGCCTTGAAGCACGATCCGTTCGCGGCGACGATTCGGTACGGGCCGAGGAATCGCCGACAACAATGCGCGTGTATATGGATGTCGCGGCTCACGATAGATCGCGTCCGCCGGCGCGACCTCGACAATGCGCCCGAGATACATGATCGCCACGCGGTCGGAGACGTGTTTCACCACGGCCAGATTGTGCGCGATGAAAAGATAACTTAGGCCGAATTCCCGCTGTAGATCCAGGAGGAGGTTGATGACCTGACTTTGAATCGACACATCGAGGGCGGAGACGGGTTCGTCGCAGATCAGCAGGCGCGGATTCAGGGCGAGCGCACGCGCGATGCCGATGCGCTGGCGTTGTCCGCCGGAGAATTCAAAGGGATAACGATCCGCCGCCGCGGCCGGGAGGCCGACTTTATCCAGAAGCGCGAGTACCCGCGCCCTGCGACTGGCCAGATCCCCGATACCGTGAATATCAAGCGGTTCGCGCACGATTTCGCCGACGGTGTGGCGCGCATTCAGCGACTCGACCGGATCCTGAAACACCATCTGCAGGTGTCGCCGGTGGGGTTTCAATGCTCCGGCGGAAAGCGGGGCGAGGTCGGTGCCTTCAAACACGATCTGCCCACTCGTGGGCTGGTGAAGCCGGACGATGCATTTCCCAAGTGTGGACTTGCCGCAGCCGGATTCACCCACGAGGCCCAGGGTCTCGCCCGGTTGAATCGAGAGGGTGACGCCGTCCACCGCCTTGAGCCAGCGCCGGGAACTCAGGAACAGCCCCTCGCGCACCGGAAAGTGCATGCGCACATCGCGCAGTTCGAGCAACGGAGCGGGCGAGGTGTCGGGAGCAATCATGCCAGCGTTATAAATAGGGGCTTGAATCAGCGGGCCGGCAGTTCGCGCCAGCGCCAGCAGGCAGTTTCGTGCCCGGGGCCGACGCCTTCGAGCGGCGGTTGCTCGGAGCACTTATCGATGCGATACGGACAACGGTTTTGAAACCGGCAACCAATCGGAAGATCTTTCAACCCGGGGACCATGCCCTCGATCACGTTGAGTTTCGTCTTCCGCTGATTTTCCAGCACGGGAATCGAGTCGAGCAGACCGCGGGTATAAGGATGGGAGGGACGGTTGAATAGTGCGTCCACCGGGCCCGTTTCGGCAATGCGGCCGGCATACATCACCACCACGTCGTCGGACGTTTCCGCAATGACGCCAAGATCGTGCGTGATGAGCACAATGGCCATGCCGAGTTCGCGTTGCAGTCCCTGCATCAGTTCCAGGATTTGCGCTTGGATGGTAACATCGAGGGCAGTGGTCGGCTCGTCCGCGATGACTACGGCGGGATCGCACGCGAGGGCCATCGCGATGATCACGCGCTGACGCATGCCGCCGGAAAGCTGGTGCGGGAACTCGAACATGCGCGTTTCCGGGGCGGGAATGCCCACCTTGCGCAGCATCTCGCTGCCGCGCCGCCAGGCTTCGGCTTGGTCCTTGGTGCGATGGAGGAGAAACACCTCGCTCAGTTGGCGGCCGATGGATTGCACCGGGTTCAGGGCCGTCATGGGTTCCTGGAAAATCATCCCGATGCGGCCGCCACGGATGGCGTGCATTTCCTCGATGGGAAGTTTCGTCAGATCGCGGCCCTCAAAGATAATTTCCCCGCGAATGATATTTCCCATCGGCTGCGGCAGCAGGCGCATGATGGAGAAGGCTGTCACACTCTTGCCGCAGCCGGACTCGCCGACGATTCCCAGTGTGCGCCCGCGATGCACTTTGAAACTCACATCGTCGACCGCGACAAGTCGCCCGAGATCGGTGTCGAAGGCGGTGGCGAGATTCCGGACGTCGAGAACGACGTCCGGAGCGGCGGGTGAGGAAGCGGAGACCACAGGGTGGGGCGCGGCGTTTGACTTGGCGGTATCCGGTTACTGGATTCAGGGCTTTTCCGCGTACTGGTCGAAGATGAGCACTTGGGGTGGAAACGTTTGCCCGCGGCGTTTGGCCGCCCGGGTTTCTTCCTT
>JBBQEG010000576.1:0-2212 GCA_038320495.1 Opitutales bacterium
CAGAAGCGGGGCGGCAGGCTCATGCGCCATTGAAGGCAGAATCACGGCGGAGCGGAAAGCGGAATTCGTGCGACGCGAGGCGCGGGGCGGAGTACGATGTTCGACCGGTCATCTGGCCGTGGTGAAGAGACCGAATTGTGCTCGAGAGAAGGTAAACGAATCCCCAGCTTCCAGCGCTTATTATACCGCCCCTCTGGAGGACTTTGTCGTCGCCGAAACTCGGCAGGTCGTCGGCGAGCTCACGCTGCGCAGCGAGTTTGCCGTGGAGGAAACGCAGCGCGACGCGTGGGCCCGGCAGGTGGATCTTCTCCAGACCAGCTTGGCCGGGGTGCGCGGTACCGTCTTCTTTGAGTAGGAATTCGCGCGGGTGAGTTGCGCGTCTGTGGTGCCCGGACTGTAGTGGGTTTTTGAGCTGAATATTGAGGCAGCGGGCCTGGAACAGACAAGAATGTCTGTGTCACTTCGGAGTGGATACACGAAACTCCTGCCGATTGGGGGCGCTCTAACTCGCGAATCGCGGATGCGCGATCATGCAGCCCAGCGTTGAGCAGTAGTCAGGATTTCAGGCGTTTGATGAACTCGGCTTCGAAGACTTCGTATACGAGGGAGCGTTCTTCCATGAACACCACCTCGATCGCACCATCAGCGGCATAAGCAAAAATGGCCCGAAACCGGCTGATGCGAAGGCGGTAATAACCGGCCAGGGCACCTTCAAGGGCGCGGATGTCGCCCCGCTCGGAGCGGAGTACTTGCAAGGCGTGCTTGAACGAGAGGCGTGGTTCCGGCGCGAGCCGCTTCGCAAAGTCGACCACCTGAGTCGCTGGCCGCACGATGCGGCTCATCCGGGAATGTCGTCCAGGCGGCCGAACTTGGTCTTTCCGGCCTTGTGCGCCGCGATCGCGCGCATCGCCGCCGGGTTACCCATGATTTCCAACGTCTCGGCCACGGCGCTCATCCGCTCGTAGGCGATCACGCAGGCGACGGGTTCGTCATGACGGGTGACAGTCACGACTTTGCCTTTTTCCGCCGCCTTGATCAGCGCGGGAAAGTTGTTCTGCCCCTCGGAAATGCTGACTCGCGGCCCTGGCTCCGTGGGTGCATATCGCCGTCGTGGAGCGCGCTTCGATTTTTTCGGATCTGCCGCAGGCGGTCGCCGCACTTGGGACGGATCGCAATGTGTTCTGGTGCACCGGGCCATCGAAGACGGCGGATGTCGAAGGCATCTTGATTGAAGGCGTGCACGGACCCGGAGTGCAGATTGCGTTAATTGTGGGTTAATTGGGGTTGAGTGGACGGGACAAGGCGCTCCGCCAAATGCAGACATTTCTGCCTGCGCTAAGTCCCCTTTGAACGATAAGCCAACTCGTGTTTCGCTCAGGGGCGTGTCCGGCGTTTCAACGGCGAGGCGGATTACGCATGGAGCCAACGCGGAAGGAGAGGCCGTGCCCATTCGCGATCTCTCGCGTAGCCCCGGCGCCTTGCATTCCCCTCACAAGCAAGTCGCCATTCGAAACAGCGTGTGAGCCGGAACGCGACCACAAGCGATCGCGCCAACAACGCGAAATCGGGAATTGCATTTCGCCGCCGTCAGCCTTGCTGTCCAGTTCCCCCCCCGACCGGACCTCACCCCATGCCGCCGGAAACCAACCTTTGGTATGAAGAAAACGTGCAACCGCACGTCGCGATGTTGCGCGCCTGGTTGCTCAGTCAGTATCCGAACGAGCGGGATATCGACGACGTGGTGCAGGAGGCGATCATGCGCGTTCTGCGAGCCCGCGCGGTTGGGAAAGTGCGCGCTCCGAAGGCGTTTCTTTTCGCCATCGCTCGCAACCTCGTCGTAGGGAGCGTGCGGAAATCCATTCGCCAGGGGCAATTCAGCCTCGCGGACCTCGATGAACTCCAACTCGCGGAGGACAGCGAACTCGTCAGCTCGACGGTAGCGCGGGCGGAGGAACTCGAGTTCATGGCTGAGGCGATCCAGTCGCTGCCGACCCGGTGCCGGCAGGTGATCACGTTGCGAAAAATTTATGGCATCTCCCAAGAGCAGATCGCGAAAGAGCTCGGCATTTCTATCAGCACGGTGGAGAGCCAGGTCGTAATCGGGATGCGCAAACTCGAAGCGTTTTTCGCCGGGCTGGAAGCGTCCGCCCGCCGGCCCGCATGAGCACGCCTCAACCAGGAGATCCCGCGGAAGCGGGCGCACAGCGCGAGG
>JBBQEG010000577.1:0-2211 GCA_038320495.1 Opitutales bacterium
CAAAGAACAGTGGCGTCCACGCGGCGTTGAGCGCGAGTTGCACCAGGAACAACGTCAGCGGCCTGCGTTGCCCGGCGAATCCTCCGTGCTTCCAAACGAGCCACGCGGCCACGGCCATCATCGTGTAGAGCGCCGTCCAGACAGGGCCGAAGAGCCAGCCGGGCGGATTCCACGACGGCTTCGTCAGGGATGCATACCATTCGCCCGGCATGAAGAATCCGCCCATTGCCGCCGCCGCGAAACACGCAGCCAGCCAGCCAAGCAATCCCAGGTTTGTCCTCGTGCGATTCATCGGGAGCCTCCGGCGAGCGCACGCAGGGTTTCGAGGTCCGCCGCGCGGCGGGCGGGGTCGAAGTCGAACGACTCCTCAAAGGTGATGAGTTCGCGGCGGCGGGTTTCGAGTCGTTCCGCGGCGTTGGGATCGGGCGAAAGGACAAACACGTTCACCGGCCCGCACCGCGTGCGTAGCGAAACGCGCCCGCCGGCGCGCTCGGGCTCCATTGGCGTGATGCCGTCCGCGTCAACGCGCAGCAGCGTCTTCGCCGCCTCCAGATAGACGGGCACCGGCCATGTGAGTGACACTTCGCGCGGCGCACCGAACTTGAATACCTTCGCCTCCGCGTCGGGTTTGTAAGCGAGATCCATCGCGAAAAGCACCGCGCCACGCGGCCCCGCGATGACCGCGAGATCCCAGTCCGGCTGACCGTCGCGGAGGATTCGCTCGTAGTGAGTGGCGTCGCCTTCGAGGAAAAAATCTTCCAGCAGCCGGATCTCGCGATTCACCTGCGTGATGGGGTCAATGAGGTCGGGGAATTTGAGCAGCGACTTCAAGCTAAGGTTGAACCAGTAAAGCGACGTGATGCGGTGAGCCAGCGCATGATACGCCTGGGAGCGAAGCTCGTCGGGTGTGGGTGAGGTCCGCTTGCGTCC
Source organism: Opitutales bacterium (assembly GCA_038320495.1). Lineage (GTDB taxonomy): Bacteria > Verrucomicrobiota > Verrucomicrobiia > Opitutales > Opitutaceae > ER46. Next base: position 931 of record JBBQEG010000577.1, read on the forward strand.
GGAAAAGCCGAACCATCCACCCCATCCATCGTGTGCGCCCTGCGACCAATAGGCGATCGGGCGCGGGCGGTTCAAATCGCGCAGAGAGCGGGTCATGTCGCCGATGGTTTCCAGTGGCGCTCCCCATCCGATTTTCTCACCACCCCAGCGATCGTAGCTGGTCCAGCTATCGGGCGCGGGCGCGGTCACGCGATAGGCGTCGTAGTGCGGATAATCCGAGAGCCCGGCGTAGTAACGCCACTCGCGTTCCGAACTGAGCGTGACGGAGGTCGGCATCCGTGTCGGGCCGTAGGGCGCGAGCTTCGTAAACACTTCCTGCGGTGGCACCGCGCGGCCGCCGCCGAACTGCGGTTCGCCGAGAAACTCGACCGCATGAATCCGGGGCAGCGCCGCATCCGTGTCGTAGCGCTCGAAAGGCTGGAGGCGGTTCATGTATTTCAGCGGATATTTCGCGTAGAGCGTCTCGTTGTCCGTGTAGCCTGGCACCGTATCGTGCATGCCCGCGTTGATGTGCATGCGACGGAGCGTCTTCAGGTAAGGCTCGGCTTGAAGTGAGTTACCGCTGTGCAGTTCGGAAGCCACCCAGCCGCCGCTCAAATCGAAAGCCTCGCGCCTGATGCGCAGATGTGCCCAGAGCGAAGTGGGTTTGTCGTCGGGCCCGGTGGCCTGCACTTCGACTGCGCAATAGGTCAGCGGGAGCGAACCAGTCTCCAGAATCAAACCACCTTTTTCGCCAGCGGAGATGACCTTTGTAGCCGGGAAGTACGCAATTTTCGTCTCCCACTCTTGCGGATGCAGCACTCGAAATTCGGCATTGCTGGCGGGGATCCAGAGCCGGCACGCCCGCATGGTAAGCGTCTGGCTCGATGCATTCGCGACATGCACGATCGCGCGCGTCGGCGTCACCGAATCACCCGCGCCGAGAAACGTCACCGCCGAGAGCCACGCCTGCGGAGTGGCCAGCGAAAGAGCGATTACTTTCGCCGGAGCCCCGCCGAACTCCAACTGATGAACCGTATCTGCACCCCATTTGGCACCGCGCGAATTGAACGTCATAACCGTGAGCGCACCCGGTGGAAGTGTGAGGCTGGATTCTCTCCGCGAACCCGGCGTGTCGTGCCACGCCCATGCTCCGCTGGCGAGCAACTCGCCAGAGGTTTGGCCATCGAAGCGCGCTGGAAAGTCCGGCCCAATCGTCAGCGGTGCCGCCTCGCCATTGCGCAGGAACATTTCCACACGTGCACCCAATTCGGGGTCGGGCGGACGCCGATAGCGCATGTT
>JBBQEG010000578.1:0-2200 GCA_038320495.1 Opitutales bacterium
ATGAAGCGTTCCGCCTCGGCGATCATCAGCTTCGGCGCATAGGTTTCGCCGATCCAATCTTCGAGGCGCACCGTGCCCTCCGGTTGTTTCGCATGGCCCGGGATCGGACGGTGGTTGATCGTGATCTTTTCGGCGTTCCGCCAGAGATGCGGCGGATAAAAACTGTGGGCCACGGACTGGCAATTATAGCCGAAGAAGAGATCGAAACCCTTGCGGTTGGGATCGCCCGTGCTGCCGACGGGACCGAGGCCCCACTTGCCCATGGCGCCCGTAGCGTATCCGGCTTGCTGGAACACCTGGGCCACCGTCACCGCGTCCTCGGAAAGTGGATACTGACCTTCGGTGAACTGCGGGAACGCCTGCTCGACGCGAAAATTGCCGCGTATTTCCGCATGGCCGGAGTGTTTACCGGTCATCAGTACGCAACGCGCGGGCGCACACACTGGCGCGCCACTGTAATGTTGGGTGAAGCGCATGCCCTGCGCGGCGAGTCGATCGAGGTGCGGCGTCGGAATCTTTTTCTGACCGTAGCTGCCGAGCTCGCCCCAGCCGAGATCATCGGCGAGGATGAAAACGACATTGAGCTTTTCCGCGGCCCGCAGGGGTGCGATCAACACGGAAGCCAACGCAATAAAGGCGGCGAGTTTCATAGGATGGAGAATTTAATTAGCGGTGAGCCGAAAATGAACGCGGGCGACTTGGGACGACTCCGGGTCAAAGCGGGCTGGATACGCGCGGTGTTCATTCGCCACCCGACTTGGATTGACCGCGTTTGCCTTTGCCACGAGGCGTCACGGCGGCGGGGTCGAACGCGGCGTTTCGCTCACTCGGGAGGAGGGCGTGGGAACGCTCGATCCAGGCAAAAAGATCGTTGAGCAGTTCGTCGCGCTTCAGGGGATTCGAGGTCGCAAGGTCGTGGCGTTCGCCGACATCACTCCGGAGATTATACAGTTCAACGGCTTGGTTTGCGTCGAGTTTCGCGCGTCCGCCATCGAGCTGCCATTCCTCATGAAACAGGTGCAGCTTCCAATCGCCTTTGCGAATCACGCTGACCGGGCGCGAGCGAAATCCGAGACGAACATCGGAGTCACGGCCGCGGATCACAGGCTTATCCAGGTAACCCGGAAAGTGCCAGAAGATCGCGTCGCGCGAAAGCGTTCCCTGGGCCTTGAAGAGCGGCAGCAAGTTTTCGCCATCGAGGGTTTTTCCGGCAGGAGCGTTCGTGCCGGCGATGGCGAGGAAGGTGGGATAGAGATCAACATTGATGATCGGCACGTGCGACTCGCTGCCGGGCTGGATGACACCGGGCCACCGGGCTAGAAACGGCTCGCGAATACCGCCCTCGTAGTAGCCGCCTTTGCTGCCGCGCAACGGCTCCTGCGATGAAGTTTGGAGCGCGCCATTGTCACTGGTGAAAACGACGAGGGTGTTATCGTCGAGGTTCAGTTCCTTCAGCCTTTGCAGTAGCATCCCGACGCTCGCATCCAGATCGTAAGTACAGGCGGCATACAGCGCATTGGAGTGTTGGACGCCGGGCTGCTTGGCGTTGAAATGCGCCAGGGTCTCGGGCCGACCCTGTAGCGGGGTATGAATCGCATGGTGCGCCAGGTAGCAGAAGAACGGCCGGTCCCGGTTTTTCTCGATGAAGGCCATTGCCTGTCGGGTCAGAGTGAACACCCCCTTGGGATCGGCGGGAGGGCCTTTTTTATTCCCCTCGGAGCCTTCGGTGACTTCGCCCTCGCCGAAGGAGTCGAACGAGACGTCGAATCCTTGCTCGCGCGGGAGTGCGCCGTCTTTGCCGGACAAGTGCCATTTGCCAAAGTGACCGGTCGCATAACCGGCGGCTTTGAGGGCATCGGCCATCGTGATGTTGTCCTTCGCGAGGCCGTTGCGATTTGGAACCGGCACGAGTCGCTGCGACGCTTTCGGGCCGCGATCGGTGCTCCCGACGGCATACACGTGGTGCCGCGGAGTATAGGTGCCGCTAAGCAAACACGCCCGGCTCGGCGCGCAATTACCGGCGGCCGCATAGGCATTGTTGAATACCATGCCTTCTTTCGCCATCCGATCGAGGTGCGGGGTCTCGTAAAAATCACTTCCGTTATAACCCACATCTTTCCAGCCCAAATCGTCGGCGAAGATCAGCACGATATTCGGCCGTCTGGTTTCGGCGGCGGTGGCGGTGGGCCCGAGCGCACAA
>JBBQEG010000579.1:0-2187 GCA_038320495.1 Opitutales bacterium
CCGCGTGAGCGTGTGGCTGAACAATAGACACGTCGTCGATCACGCCATCCTGGAAAACCACTATGATATCAAGCTCCCCGCCGCGCAGCGTCGCCCGATCCCGCCGCAAGGTCCGATTCAGCTGCAAACCCACGGGGGCGAAATCCGCTGGCGCAATGTCTTCGTCCGCGAGATCGGGCCCGAGGAATCCAATCGCATCCTGGCCTCCCGCGGCGGCGAAGGATTTCAGCCGATCTTCAACGGCCGCAACCTTGACGGATGGGCGGGGGCTTTGGAATCAGTAAAAGTTCAAAACGACGCGATCGTCTGGCAAAAGGGAAAAGCGGGCGTCGCCTACTGGAATCAGGAGCTCGAAAACTATCAGGCGCGGCTTCACTTCAAGCTACCGCCCGGAGGCAACAACGGCCTCGCAATTCGGTATCCAGGAACCGGTAACGCCGCCTACCAAGGCATGACCGAGTTGCAGGTGCTCGACGACAACTACGAAAAGGTGAAGGGGAAAATCGACCTTCGTCAGGCGCACGGTTCTGTGTACGGAATGATCGCCGCGGCCCGCGGTTACCAGCACCCGATTGGCGAATGGAATTTTCAGGAAGTCACCGTCGACGGCTCGCGTCTCAAAGTGGAACTGAACGGCACCGTCATCCTCGATGCCGATGTCAGCACCGTCGATCTCGCCACCGTCATGGATAACAAGCCCCATCCCGGCAAGGACCGGAAAAGCGGCTTCTTCGGGTTCGCCGGGCATAACGACCCCGTCGAGTTCAAGGCGGTTCAGATCAAGCGGCTTTAACCGGGCGTGGCAGCGTCGCGCGGGTGGTTAGACTGGTTATTTTTACTGTATTCAGATTATGAGGACAGACAGCAGGACAGACAGGAATGTCTGTTTCACCGGGGATCAAACGATGAAAACTTCACTCCGCGCCGTAGTCTTGCTCACCAGCCTGGTTTGGCTGGCGGCTCCCCTGGTCGCGCAGCCGACGGCCGAGCCGTGGAGGGCGGGCGTGGCCACGCGCAAGCTGACGCCGGCGGGGCCGATCTGGATGTCGGGCTACGCCAATCGCACCGCTCCGTCCAGCGGGGTCGGTCAGGATTTGTTCACCAAGGCATTGGCCCTGGATGACGGCCGGGGTGGCCGCATGGTGATCGTCACGCTCGACCTGATCGGCATTCCGGCGTCGCTGCGGCAACACGTCGAACGCGAATGTGCGACCCGATTTAAGCTCAAGCCGCACGAGATCCTGCTGAACGCCTCGCACACGCATTGCGGCCCGCAGGTTTCACCCGATCGCATGGAACTGGAGGTCGGCTTCCGACGGATGGCGAACCCGGCGCAGATTGCGGCCGTGCATCAGTATGCCCGCTTCCTCGAGCAGACGGTGGTCGAAGTGATTGGTGCCAGCCTGCAGAATCCGGCCGCGGCCAAGCTGGAGTTTAGTCAGGCCCGGGCCGGATTTGCGATGAATCGCCGGCGCCCGGAGGCGAACGGAAAGTTCTCCAACAACCCGTATCCGGAGGGCCCGGTGGACCATGATGTGCCGGTTTTGAAAGTGAGCGGCGACGATGGAAAAATCCGCGCGCTGCTCTTCGGCTATGCGTGTCACAACACCACCTTGAGCGGCAGTCAGCTGAGCGGCGATTACGCCGGCTCTGCGCAACAGTATCTGGAAGCGAGTTACCCCGGAGCGACCGCGCTCTTCATGACGGGCTGCGGAGGTGATCAGAATCCGTATCCGCGGCGCGACATGGTGCCGGGTCATCCTCCCGAGGACTTGGTGCAGGATCACGGGCGCGCGCTGGCCAACGCCGTGTCTTCCGCGCTCGCCGCCCGGCAACGCCCCGTCGCCGGTCCCCTGCGCTCCGCCCTCGCGTATGCGGAATTAGAATACGCGCCGCTTTCGATCGAGCAGTTGAAGAGCTTCCAAACTCCGGCGCATACGCCTGCCGTGGTGGCGCGGGCGCAGCGGCTGACCGAGAACCAGCAGCGCGGAGAAAAACCGGCGCCGCTTGCCTGTCCGGTCCAAGTCGTGCGCTTCGGTAGCGACATCACGCTGGTGGCGATTGGCGGCGAGGTTGTGGTCGACTACGCGCTGCGTTTGAAGTCCGAGTTGAAAGGCCCTGCGGCCGTCTGGGTCGCCGGTTATTCCAACGATGTATTTGGTTACCTCGGAAGCCGGCGCGTCATCC
>JBBQEG010000580.1:0-2087 GCA_038320495.1 Opitutales bacterium
AAACCCGACCTCGGCGGGGGCCTCTACCGGCGTAGCCTCTACACATACTGGAGAACCACTGGCCCCGCGCCCGCGATGCTCACCTTCGATGCGGTGAAGCGCGACGTCTGCACCGTCCGGCGCGATGTGACCGCCACCCCGCTGCAGTCTCTGGTGGTGCTCAATGGAACGCAATATGTCGAAGCTTCCCGGCTGCTCGGAGAGAAGCTCGTTCGCGATACTTCCGGGTCGACGGAAGAGATCGTCCGGCAGGCATTCCTCACCCTGACCGGTCGCGAACCGGACTCGCGCGAACAGGGCATTCTCGGTCGGCTTCATCGCGATGAACTCGAAGCATTCAAGGCCGAACCAGGCCGGGTGAAGCAATTTCTAAGCACCGGTGCGAGTCCGCCCGATGCAAAACTCGATCCCGCTCAGGTCGCCGCAGCCGCCGTCTTGATTAACGCGCTGCTGGACTACGACGGCTGCGTGGTGCGGCGCTGAAACCCAACAGACATCCATGAACTCCGACTTCGCGAAATTCTCCCGCCGCCGCTTCCTCAACCGCTTTGGTCTCGGTCTCGGCGGACTGGCGCTCAGCGATCTGCTGGCTGCCGGAACACCGGGTGGCGGTGTGTTAGGGACCTCTCATTTCGCTCCCAAAGCAAAACGTGTCATCTTCCTTTTCCAATCCGGCGGCCCCTCGCAAATGGATCTGTTCGACTACAAGCCGCTGCTCAACGAGAAACACGGCACCGAACTCCCCGCCGAGATCCGCGGCGGCCAGCGGCTCACCGGCATGTCGGGAAATCAGAGCGCGCTACCACTCGTCGGCTCGCCCTTCAAATTCTCCCGCCACGGCCAGTCGGGCATGTGGATGAGCGAACTGCTGCCGCACACCGCGAAGATCGTGGACGATCTGTGCGTGATCCACTCCATGCAAACGGACGCCATCAACCACGGCCCTGGCGTGACCTTCCTGCAGACCGGCAGCCAACTCCCCGGACGCCCGAGCATCGGAGCGTGGATCGACTACGGCCTGGGCAGTACGAACTCGAACCTGCCCGCGTTCACCGTGCTCGTATCCAAAAACAAGACCGGCCAACCGCTCGCCGCTCGCCTGTGGGGCAGCGGCTTCCTGCCATCCCGTCACTCGGGTGTGAGGCTCCGCTCGGGCAATGACCCGGTTCTCTATCTGAACAACCCCGCCGGGATCGACCGCGCCGGCCGCGGACGGGTGATTGACCGCCTGCGCGAACTCCACGAACACCAGTTCATCGGCACGCCCGACGGCATGATCCAGGAACGCATCGCCCAGCACGAACTCGCCTTCCGCATGCAAACTTCGGTCCCCGAGGCCACCGACTTCGCCGCCGAGCCCGAGCATGTGTACGATGCGTATGGCCCCGATTCCCGCGATCCCGGCACCTTCGCCGCGAACTGCCTGATGGCCCGCCGCCTCGCGGAACGAGGCGTGAAATTCATCCAGCTCTATCATCAGGACTGGGACCACCACGACGGCCTTCCGAAAAACCTGCCCGTCCTCGCCCGGGAGACCGACCAGGCGTCCGCCGCGCTGGTGAGCGACCTCAAGCAGCGAGGCATGCTGGAGGACACCCTCGTCATCTGGGGTGGCGAGTTCGGCCGCACCAACTATTGCCAGGGAAAACTAACGGCTGGAAATTTCGGGCGGGACCATCACCCGCGCTGCTTCAGCCTCTGGATGGCGGGCGGAGGCGTGAAACCCGGAACGGTGTATGGGGAAACCGATGCCTACGGCTACAACGTCGTCAGGGATCCGGTCCACGTCCACGATTTCCATGCGACGCTTCTGCATCTGTTGGGGATTGATCACGAGAAGCTGATCTACAAGTTCCAAGGGCGACGGTTCCGTCTCACCGACGTGCACGGCCACGTGGTCAAGGGAATCCTTGCGTAGCGGCCTCCGCCGCGCTCGGACGTTTCCGATATGCGGATGTCCGTTTTCGTGACCGGGTCGTTGTTCGTTTCCTCCATGGCCACCGCGTAGTCTTGTTGCTTTTCTTGCCATCCGCGAAAACTGGCGCAAGGACATCCCGCTGGTGGAAATGGACTGTGCGATTCATGAT
>JBBQEG010000581.1:0-2071 GCA_038320495.1 Opitutales bacterium
GCGCGGGATCGTGCTGCCGTTTGCCGTCGAGGTGCTGGGGTTCTCCGAGGAGGAAGGCGTGCGTTTCGCGAGCGCCTATCTCGGCAGCAAAGGCTATACCGGCCAGCTCCGCTTCAGGGATCTCGCGCTGCGCGATGCGGACGGCGTCAGCATCCGCGAGGCGCTCACCCACCACGATGGCGGCCGCTTGGCGTTACCCCGGCCGGCGCATCGGCCGGGAGACCTTCTGGGTTACGTCGAAGTGCATATCGAGCAGGGGCCCGTCCTCGAGGCGGAAGGTCTCGCGGTCGGCGTCGTATCTGAAATTGCGGGACAAACCCGCGGGCGTTTCACGTTCCGGGGAAAAGCCGGGCATGCGGGAACCACGCCAATGACATTACGCCGCGATGCGCTCGCCGGCGCCGCCGAGCTGATCCTGGCCATCGAGCAGGTGGCGCGGAGCCAGCCGCCACTCGTCGCGACGGTTGGGACGATTTCCGTGCGGCCGGGCGCGCCCAACGTGATTCCGGCCGAGGCCGTGCTCTCCCTTGATCTCCGGCATCCGCGGGATGCGGACCGGACCGCGGCCTTGCAACAGGTGCGCGTCGCCGCAACCGCGATTGCGCAGCGCCGCGGGCTGACGTGCGACTGGCTGGTGACGCAGGACAACGGCGCGGTGGTGTGTTCGCCGGAGTTACGCGACCTGCTCGACGCGAGTGTGCAGGCGGTGCAGCGCCGAAGCGTTTCGCTGGTGAGCGGGGCCGGCCATGACGCTGTCGTCCTATCGGCACTTACGCCGGTCGCCATGCTCTTTGTGCGATGTCGGGACGGCTTGAGTCATCACCCCGACGAATACGCGTTGCCGGCCGACATCGCTGTCGCTCTGCAGGTAATGATCGCGTTTCTCGAACGTCTCGCCTTGCGCGAGCGGCCCGTTGCAGTCGCGGCTAAGATTCAGCGCGCCAAGACGCACTGACTCGGCATAGGCTCGGGTTATGAGTGAACTCGAACTGATTGTCCGTGGCGGCACCCTGGTGAATCCGGACGGACTAACCCGCGCGGATCTTGGCGTTGTCGCAGGTCGGATTGTGCGGGTCGCTCCCGAGATCTCCGACGACGCGCCGGTCATTGTCGAAGCGGAAGGCCGCTTTGTGTTTCCGGGCTTTATTGATGCGCACGTGCATTTCAACGAGCCCGGTCGCGCGGAATGGGAAGGCTTGGCGACGGGCTCGGCGGCGCTGGCGGCGGGTGGCGGCACGACGTTTTTCGACATGCCCCTGAACTCCGAACCGCCGGTGCTGGATGGGGCGGCGTTTCGCGAAAAGCGCCGGCTTGCCGAGCAGACGTCGTGCGTCGATTTTGCGCTCTGGGGTGGCCTGACGGCCCTCAATCTCGACAAACTCGCGGCGCTGCGGGACGCCGGTGCGGTCGGGCTGAAGGCGTTCATGTCGAACAGCGGAATCGAGAGTTTTCCACGGGTGGACGAGCGGACCTTGCGTGAAGGCATGAAGCGCGCCGCCAAGCTTGGCCTCCTCGTGGCGGTGCATGCGGAAGACGAAACGCTGGCGGCGAAATTCACCGCGCATCAAAAGGCGCGCGGACGCACGGATGCGCGTGCCTGGCTCGATTCGCGACCGGTTGAGGTGGAGCTCGCCGCGATTCGTCTGGCGCTCGACCTCGCGGGCGAGACGGGGTGCGCGCTGCATATTGTGCACGTCAGCAGCCCGGAAGGCGTCGCTCTCGTGGAGGCTGCTCGCGACCAGCGCGTCGATGTCACCGCGGAAACGTGTCCGCATTATCTATTGTTAAACGACAAGGACGTCGGGCGCATTGGTGCGACGGCGAAATGCGCGCCCCCGATTCGCGATGAAAAGCGGCGCCAGGCGTTGTGGACCGACTTCCGGGCCGGCCGAATCCACACCATTGGTTCCGATCATTCCCCGGCGCCGGCGGATCTGAAGACCTCGCCCAACTTCTTCGACGTCTGGGGCGGCATCGCGGGCGTGCAGCATGGATTCCCGCTGCTCCTTTCGGAATGTGCCGACAGCACGGGGGCGGATCTGCCGCGACTGGCGGCGGTGCTGGCGCGAAA
>JBBQEG010000582.1:0-2060 GCA_038320495.1 Opitutales bacterium
CAAGCAGTGGACCGCCGGCAGTGGTGTGATCATTTCTCCCGACGGCTATGTTGTGACCAACTGTCACGTGACGGAGGACGGAGATTATTTCCGCTGTTACCTTTACGATGGTTCGCATTTGGACGCGAAGAGCGTCGGACAGGATCCGTTGACCGACCTCGCGGTTCTGAAGATCGACTTGTCGCAGCGCCCGAAAGACGCGCCTCCGCTGGTCGTTTCGGCCTTTGGCGACTCGGACAAGTTGCTGGCGGGTGATGTCGTTTTCGCGCTTGGAAGCCCCGGGTTTTTGTCACAGTCGGTGACGCGGGGAGTGGTGGCGAATCCCTCGTTGATTTTGCCGGAGCAAACGGCGGGGCGCTTTTATTTGCGCGGGGAAAACGTCGGTGCGTTGGTGCGCTGGATCCTCCATGACGCGCAGATCTTTGGCGGCAATAGCGGCGGCCCGCTCGTGAACGAGCGGGGCGAGATCGTGGGCATAAATGAAATCGGAGTCTTCAATCTCGGCGGTGCGATTCCGGGTAACCTCGCGCGCACGGTGTCGGAGAGTTTGATCAAACATGGGCGAGTTCTTCGCGGATGGTCGGGCCTCAACGTCCAGGCGCGGCTGGAGTCGGACGGGCGCGGTCCGGGCGTGATCGTGGGCGATGTCGCGGCGGGCTCCCCCGCTGCGAATGCGGGTTTGCAGCCGGGGGATTTGATCGTGGCGGGCGACGGGCATCCGATCGAAAGCGCGGAGGAGAAGGCGGTGGCGCACTTCAATCGCCTCGAGGCGAGCGGGGTTCCCGGACAGGATTTCGCAGTCGAATTTATTCGGGCCGGTCAGAAGCAAACCGCCCGCCTGAAACTAACGCCGCGGGAGCCTGCGCAAGCGGATAACGTCGAGTTGCGCGGGTGGGGAGCGGTGGTTCGCGATGTGACCCAGCGATTATCGCGCGACGAGCGATTGCCGGATACACGTGGCGTTTGGTTGGAAAACATCCGCCCGGCCGGCCCGAGCGGCCAGGGCGAGCCGACGCTGCGGCGTTCGGATGTCGTGATCGCGGTGGACGGGCAAAATGTGGGTAATGTCACTGAACTCCGCGCCCTCACGGATTCCTTGTTGAAGGACGCGCCGAAAGGCACGCGGACCGTGTTGGCCAGTGTTCGCCGCGATGGGGCCATTTTAAACTCTGTCATCGATCTCCGCACGGAAGAGGAGCGCAACCAAACGCCGCAGGCGCTGAAGGCCTGGCTGGGAGCGTCGTCGCAACCGCTCACACCCAAACTTTCGCAGCGGCTTGGAATCAAAGCGGAAAGCGGGGCGCGCCTCACCCGGATTTACCCCGGCACCAAAGCCGAAGCAGCCGGGCTGAAGGTGGGCGATGTGGTGCTGTCGCTGGATGGTACGCCCGTATCGGCGCGTCGCCCGGAGGACACGGATGTCCTCGCCCGGCAGATCCGGCAGTATCGCTCCGGCACCGAATCGGTTTTCTCCATCTGGCGCGAAGGGCAGACGCTTAACGTTACGGTGATGCTCGAGGAACAGCCACGGCCGGCTGCCGAACTGCCGTGGTGGAATGAAAGCCAGTTGGAGTTTTCGGTGCGCGAGATTGCGTTCGACGACCGTGTGCGCCTGCAGCTTCCGACGGACACAACGGGCGTGCTCGTCGAGAGTGCAGTGCCCGCGGGCTGGGCTTCGCTGGCCGGTTTGCGGTCGGATGATGTCATCGAGCTGGCAGGCGGGAAACGCATCACCAACCTGGAAGAGTTGAAACAGGCCCGGGCGGATGCGGCGGAGAAAGACTGGTGGGTGCTGCTGGTGCGCCGTCGCGGACAAACCCTTTTCGTCGAGATCAACCTCAAGCCGATCCAATCCCAACCATGAACGCCTGCCGCCCGTATTTCACCGCCGCCCTGCTTGCCGTGCTGGCGCCACTCACTACCAGTCATGCCGCCGGAACGGCCGCCACCGATGGCCGGCAGTTGGTGGGTCGCTATGCCGACGCGATCGTCGGGATCGAGCTCGTCGTGACGTTGCGGCTCAAGGTGGGCGATCGGGAGGCGCCGCCCCGCGAGCAGCG
>JBBQEG010000583.1:0-1970 GCA_038320495.1 Opitutales bacterium
AGTCGTTCAGAACGTAGGCAACGGCATGCTGGGGCTCACCGTGAGTTGCGCGCGCTGTCACAATCACAAGTTCGATCCGATCTCGCAGCGCGATTACTATCGGATGACGGCGACGTTTGCCGGGGTCGCGTTTGAAGATCGCCCCTGGCGCAAAGAGTCCGAGAAACCGCGTCTGGCGGAACTCGCTCAGGCGGAAGCGCGCGCGGCGTTCGTGCGCCAAGAACTGCGCGATTTCCCGTCGGTGCGGGAGCACGACCAGGGTAAATATAGCGATCACTTCCGTCCGGTCGAAGCCCGGCGTATCCGATTAACGGTGACCGCCACGGACGCGGAAAACAGCCCGGTGGCTTTCGATGGCATCGAGGTGTTTACGGCCGCGGACGGCGGCATTGTTCCGCAGCAAGTGGCGTCGAAGAATCGGGGGAATCCCACCGTCACGACGTCCGACTCATACGTGCCGCACGCGTCCCACGCCGCGTTGATTGTCGATGCCGAGTTCGGCAAGAACTCGCAGTGGGTTTCGCTGCAAGGTCGTGGCACCTGGGTGGAAATCGAGTTTCGCCAGCCCCATCGAATCGATCACATCCGCTGGAGCCGGAACCGGACGCAGCCGCTGCGCGAGGCGACCGCGGATGGCCGGAACCTCGCGTCGCGCTGGCGCATTGAGGCCGCAGGCGAAAGCGGTGCATGGCAGACGCTCGCCGACGAGGAGCGCTGGGATGGATTGAGCGCGGCGGAGGCGGCGCGACGTCTCGCGCTCGAGCAGGAAATCAATGAACTAAATGTCCGGCTCATCGCACTTCGCCGGGGGCCGCAAGTGTTCGCCGGGCGCTTTATGGCGCAGCCCGACGCCATGCATGTGCTCATGCGGGGTGATCCGGAAGAGCCGCGCGAGGCGGTCGGGGCGGGCGCGGTTGAGATCCTGGGTGGCGAAGAAATGGCGATCGACACTCCGGAGAGTGCCCGGCGCGTCGCCTTCGCGCGCTGGGTGGCCAGCCCCGAAAACCCGCTCACTGCCCGGGTGGCGGTGAACCGTCTCTGGCAACATCACTTTGGTGTCGGACTTGTGGATACGCCGGGTGATTTCGGTGCCGTGGGCAGCCGGCCGACGCATCCTGAATTGCTGGACTGGCTGACCCGCGAGTTGGTGACGAAAGGCTGGAGCTTGAAGGCGGTTCATCGGCTGATTGTGACGAGCGCGACCTATCGCCAATCCAGTCGGCCGGTCGAAACCGCGCTGCGGATTGATCCCGAGTCGCGCTTGCTGGGGCGCTTTCCGCCGCATCGACTCGATGCGGAGACCATTCGCGATAGCATGCTCGCGGTCAGCGGCTCCCTCGATTTGAAGATGGGTGGTCCGGGGGTGAACATCTATGGGCCCAAGGGTGCCTTCGACGAATGGAAGCCGAAGGACGATCCGGGTCCGGCGTCGTGGCGGCGCATGATCTACCTCGCGAAGATGCGTGGCTCGGACGATGGCATGTTCAAGGCGTTCGATCTGCCCGATTGCGGGCAAGTGGTTACGAAGCGCGGAAACTCCACCACGCCTTTGCAGGCGCTGAACCTGCTCAATGGACGTTTCACGATCGAGCAGTCCCGTCGGCTGGCGAACCGCATCGTCGAGGATGTGGGCGGCGACCCGACTCGACAAATCGAGCGCTTGTTTCTTCTCACGCTCGCGCGGCCGCCGCGGGCCAACGAACTCGCCGCCTGTCTGGCGACGATTCAGGCCGACGAGTTCTCCACGGTTTGTCGGGCGTTGCTCAACTCCAACGAATTCCTGTTTCTGCCATGAATCCCAGTCTCCACGGACGTCGCTTGTTAAACCGCCGTTCCTTTCTGGCGGATCTCGGTCGCTCGGCGGGGTGTTTGGGCCTCGCCCAACTGTTAGCGCGTGACGGCTTGCTCGCGGCGGAAGCGAGCCCGACCAGCCCGATCAGTCCGGTGATCGATCCGGGCCGGCCCTTCGG
>JBBQEG010000584.1:0-1952 GCA_038320495.1 Opitutales bacterium
ACCCGCCTGCTGGATCGCGGCAGTTGGGAGCAGCCCAAACACGTGGTGGCGCCGGGTACGCCGGCCGCGCTGCATCCGTTTCCCGCCGACCGACCACGCAACCGGTTGGGGCTCGCGGAGTGGCTCGTTGATCGCCGCTCACCGTTGACCGCGCGGGTCGCGGTGAATCGCGTCTGGCAAGCGGTCTTTGGCCAGGGTCTGGCGGAGACGCCCGAGGATTTTGGGACGCGCGCGCCCATTCCCGTGTATTCAGATCTCTTGGACTGGCTGGCGGTTGACTTTATGGATCACGGCTGGAGCCAGAAACGGCTGCTGCGGACGGTTCTCTCCAGCGCGGTCTATCGTCAGTCATCGCGTCCCACGCCGGAGCTGCTCGAACGCGATCCGCGCAATGTGCTGCTCGCGCGTGGGCCGCGTTTCCGTCTCGAGGCGGAAGTGCTGCGCGACACCGCGCTGAAGGTCGCCGGCTTGCTGACCGAGCAGGTCGGAGGCCCCAGTATTTTCCCGCCGGTTCCCGCGAGCGTATTGGAGTACAACTACACGAAGCCGACCTATTGGATTCCGGCGACAGGATCGGATCGCTATCGCCGGGCCCTGTATGTGTTCCGAAAACGGTCGATGCCGGATCCGGTGCTCGCGGTGTTCGACGCGCCGAATGGCGACCTGGCATGCGTCCGTAGGGCTCGTTCGAATACGCCGTTGGCCGCGTTGACGAGTTTGAATGAGCCGATCTTCGTCGAGGCCGCGCAGGCGCTCGCGCTGCGCATTCTCCGGGAAGGCGGGAGTACCGACGCCGAGCGGGCGGACTTTGCCTATCGCCTGTGCACCTCGCGCCCGATCAAGCCGGCGGAACTTGTACCGATTGCGACGCTGTTGCGCGACACGCGCGCGCGGCTCGCTGAAGGCTGGCTCAATGCGCGCGAGCTGGCGACCGGCGATGCCTCGCTCATGCCGGCGTTGCCGCCTGGAACGACCCCGCAGGATGCGGCCGCCTGGACCGTCGTAGCGCGCGTGTTGCTGAACCTTGATGAGACCCTCAATAAATCTTGAACGCCATGAACGCTCACTCCGACCTTCACGCTGAACGCGCCCGTTTGCTCACTCGTCGTTGGTTCCTGCGGGATTGTGGCGTGGGGCTCGCCGGCGTGGCGCTGACCCAGTTGTTGCAACGAGCGGCGACGGCAGCCCCGGTGCCGATGGCGAATCCACTGATGGCCCGCGCGCCCCATTTCGCAGCCAAGGCGAAGCGCGTGATCTTCCTGTTTCAAGCCGGCGCCCCAAGTCATCTGGAACTGTTTGATCCCAAGCCGGAGTTAACCAAACGCGACGGACAGCTCCCGCCGGCCGCGCTGCTCGAAGGTTACCGCGCCGCGTTTATCAAACCGAACTCGGCGCTGCTGGGCTCGAAGTTCAAGTTTCAGAACTACGGCGGCGCGGGTATGGAGATGTCGGAATTGCTGCCGCATCTCGGCAAAGTGGCGGACGAGCTTTGCCTCGTGCGCTCGATGCAAACCGACGCGGTCAATCACGCGCCGGGTCAGATTCTCATGAATACCGGATCGCAACAGTTCGGCCGACCGAGCCTGGGATCGTGGACGCTGTATGGTCTCGGTAGCGAAGGCGAGAACCTGCCCGGCTATGTCGTGCTGACGAGTGCGAAAGGCACCAGTGGGGGCACGAGTAATTACGGCTGCGGCTTCATGCCGACGGTTTATGGCGGCGTGCCGTTTCGCAGCGCGGGAGATCCGATCTTGTATTTGTCGAATCCGGCGGGCTTTGACGCGGCGACCCAGCGTTCGTCCCTCGATGCGCTGCGGCAGCTGAATGAGGCGGCGCTCAGTGATCACGGAGATCCGGAGATCGCGGCTCGCGTTGCGAGTTATGAGATGGCGTACCAACTGCAGACGAGCGCGCCGGAGTTGATGGACCTGGCCTCCGAGCCGCAGCACGTG
>JBBQEG010000585.1:0-1924 GCA_038320495.1 Opitutales bacterium
ATCCACGACCCGCACTCCGCACAAGTTTCGGATCGACGATAACGCTGACCCGACGCCCTGCTCACTTCTGCGCGAAATGAGCGAGCGTGCTCACGAGCATTGCCATGTCACGTGCTCCGGGCTCAGCGTCTCGGTTTTAACGCTAACGCACGCGTTTTATTCCCACACGCACATGCTCACAGCCGAACGACATCGCGCCATTCTCCGACTGCTTGCGGAGCAGGGCCGGGTCGCGATCGGCGAAATTGCACAGCGGTTCAATGTCTCCCACGCCACCGCGCGTCGCGATGCGGTGTTGCTTGCAGAAGGCGGCAAAGTCGCCCGCGCGCATGGTGGTTTGCTCCCCGCTAATTTTTTCCAAAGCGAGCCCCACTTCCGCGCCAAGGCCAACCGACAGATGGGGATCAAAACCCGCATCGCGATGAAGGCTGCGGATCTCCTGCCGCACGAGGGAAATGTCTTCATCGACTCCGGCACCACCTGTCTCGAGGTAGGCCGCATCCTGATCGAGCGCCCCAATCTCCGCATCTTCACCAACTCGATCCCGCTTCTCGTCTACACCACGCAAGCGCATGCCACGATCACGAGCATCGGCGGTGAGGGCCGCAAGGTCTCCCTCGCCCTTACCGGTGCGCTCGCGCAGACGTGGTTGTCGCACCTCCGCTTCGACTCCGCCGTGATCGGCGCATCCGGGCTCGACCTCAACGGCGGCGCTTACACCACGGAGATTCATGAAGCCGCGATCAAGGCCGAGGTGCTGCGTCGTTCCGGTATGCGGATTCTGGTCGCCGACGCAGAGAAATGGAATCGACCCGCAGCGGTCCACTTCGCGCCCTGGAGCGCGTTCACGTCCTTTGTCACCAATCAACAACTACCGCGTGAAGCCCGGCTCAAGCTGGGGTCGGAGAACGTCAAATTCTGTCTCGTCTAAAAACCCTCTATGAAAACTCCCCGCCTTCACCGGCTCTTTAACCCGAAGACCGGCCGTTGCTTCGACGTCGCCATCGACCACGGCTTTTTCAACGAAGCGTCTTTTCTCGCCGGCATCGAAGATATGCCGCGGACGATCGCCACTCTGGTCGACGCCGCGCCTGATGCGATCCAGCTGACCATCGGTCAGGCGCGTCACCTGCAAATGCTGCCCCAACGCGGCAAGCCCGCGCTCGTGCTCCGCACCGATGTCGCCAATGTCTATGGCACGCAGCTTCCGCGCGCCCTCTATTCCCGGATCATCGAAGAACCCGTGCTGCAAGCGGTCCGCGTCGATGCCACCTGCGTCGTGGTAAACTTGTTTCGCATTCCCGATCAGCCCGAGGTCACCGACCAGTGCATTCGCAATATCCTCCAGTTGAAACCCGCCTGTGATCACTATAACATGCCGTTGATGATCGAGCCGCTCGTTTTCCGGCCCAACGCCAGCGCCGGGGGCTATATGGTCGACGGGGACGCGACCAAAATCATCCCGCTCGTTCGGCAGGCGGTCGAGCTCGGGGCCGATATCATCAAGGCGGATCCAACAGACGACGTTTCCCTGTATCATAAAGTCGTACAAACCGCCGGCGGAATTCCCGTATTGGTTCGCGGCGGCGGCAAAACCACCGAGCGGGAGATTCTCGTCCGCACCGCGGCTCTGCTTGAGCAAGGCGCCGCCGGAATTGTCTACGGTCGCAATATCATTCAACACGCCAACCCCGCCGGCATCACGCGCGCGTTAATGGGCGTCGTTCACGATCGGCTCAGCGCCGACGAAGCCCTCCATCGCTTCCTTCCACAATCATGAGCGCCACCGCATCTGCCGATCCTGTCCGCATCGGAATCATCGGTGGCGGCCTGATGGGCCGCGAAGCCGCCTCTGCTCTCGCCCGGTGGTTTGCCCTGGTCGACTTTCCGGTGCGCGCCGAGTTGACGGCCGTCTGCGAACTTC
>JBBQEG010000586.1:0-1868 GCA_038320495.1 Opitutales bacterium
GCGTAGCGCACGCGCGCCTCTCATCATGGCCGCGCCAGGAGTGCCGCCGGGCGTCGCCCGCGGACTGGCCGAGTTTGTCGACTTGTATCCAACAATTACGGACGCATGCCAGGTTCCGGCGCCCGCGGGACTCGCGGGCCGGAGCCTGCGGCCCATTCTGCGGGATCCGACGATGGCAGGAAAGCCTGCGGCCTTCACGCTCGTGACCCGCGGCGCAGCACGCGGTGATTCCATCCGGACTGATCGCTGGCGTTACACCGAGTGGAGCGATGGCTCAACCGAGCTGTACGATCATGCGACCGATCCGGAGGAAACGCGCAATGTCGCCCTCGCCAACGCGACCGTCACGCGTCAGCTTCAGCAGCAACTCCAGGCGGCGCACCCGCCCGGGTCCCGGGCACGCCGCTAAATACCCCACGCCTCATCCCATGAAAATTCGTTCCGCCCTCTCGCTCCTCACCACCGGACTCCTCCTGCTCCTCCCGATGGCAAAAGCCGCCGTCGCTCCGCGTCCGAACATCATTTTTATTTACGCGGACGATCTTCGCTGGGACACCCTCGGCGTGGTACAGCGCGAGCAGGGCGAGGCCGCGCGCTTCCCGTGGCTGCAGACACCGCATCTCGACGCCTTGGCTGCAAAAAGCGTGCGGTTTCGCGAGTCGTTTGTCGTCACCTCGCTGTGCTCGCCGGGCCGGGCCGCCGTCATGACCTCACGACACGGTCACCTGACCGACATCATTGGCAACGGCGCCCATCTCCCGCCTCAAACCATCACGTTTGCGAAGCACCTCCAGGCGGCGGGTTACACCACCGCCTATTTCGGCAAATGGTACATGCGCGACCAGCGGGAACGTCCTTATTACGATCACGTCGCGAGCTTCGTCGGCCAGGGCCGCTACTTCGATTGTCCGTTTCTCGTCAATGGCACCGAAACGCCAACGAAAGGCTGGGTCGATGACGTCTCGACCGATTACGCGATTCAGTTCGTCCAGCAGCAACCCAGGGAAAAACCGCTCTTCCTTTGGCTCGGTTTCAAAAGCCCGCATGGCCCACGCGGCGGCGACAACCTGCCGGAACGCGTCAAGAACCTATATAGCGGCGAAGCTTCCCGCCCGACTCCGAATACGAGCCTCGCCGCCATCTATAATGAAAACGCGAACCCGGGTGACACGGCACCCAAAGAGAAGAAAGAGAACACGCCGCCGCCGGCTCAGCTCGAGACGCATCGCGATTTCATGCGCCATGTCACTGCAATCGACACCGCGGTCGGTCGGCTGCTCGAAGCCCTCGAGCGCACAGGTCGCGCGGAGAACACGCTGGTTGTTTTCACGAGTGACAATGGCTATTATCTCGGCGAGCACGGGCTCGGCGACAAGCGCTCCGCCTATGACGAGAGCCTGCGCGTGCCGCTGCTGATTCGCCTGCCCGGCGGCGTCACCGCCTCACGCCCCGGCACGAACGATGCGATGGTGCTCAATCTCGATTACGGTCCGACGCTGCTCGACTACGCGGGCGCGGAGCCGTTGCCCGGCGCCCAGGGTCGCAGCCTCCGCCCGGTGCTCGAGGGCCGCGCGCCGTCAGACTGGCGCACGGCGTTTTTCTATGAGTATTTCCGTGAAGCGAATTTCCGTGCGCCCACCGTGCTCGCGCTCCGTACCACCACGCACAAGGTCATCACGTATCCAGGAAGGAATGACTGGACGGAAGTCTTCGATTTGCAGCGGGATCCGTACGAAACAAACAACCTCGCGACGAGCCAGGCCGAACTCACCGGGCAGTTACAGCGGCAGCTGGATCAGTTCGCCCGAGCCGCTGAATTCCGCTGGCCGCCCGGTTACACCGCAGGCGGCGACGCGCCGGCTCCGGCA
>JBBQEG010000587.1:0-1770 GCA_038320495.1 Opitutales bacterium
CATCCTGGATTCGCGCCACGAACTGGCGGATTGCGCTATTGAGAATAGCGTCTGGCCCGTCGAATGATGGCAAACATGTTCCAGCTATATAAACAAGAAAGCGGCACGACCCCGATGCGGGTAATGATGAAACCCGCCGCGGACACAAAGGCCGCCCCGGCCGCGGCGACTCCTTGACCCGAGCAAACGCTTCCTCCCCACCACGCTGAAGTCGAAATGCTTAGCCCGTCTCTCCACTCGTCCCGCTTATACTCTGGCCTGCGCATTTTGCTTTCGCTGCCGCTCCGGTTGTCACCAACCTGGAGAATGGCGTTCGTCATCATGCTGCTCGCGCTCGGTGCGAAAGCGGCGGCGCACCCGATTCACACGTCGATTGCCGAAGCCGACTACAACCCCACCGCACGCAATCTCGAGGTTGCCCTGCGCGTGTTTGCCGACGACTTCGAGGCGGCCCTCACGGCGCGGGAGAAAAGAACTATTTCCCTCGAACGGACGCCCGCCGCGGAATTCGACGCCCTCACCCGCGCTTATCTCGCGGAGTATTTCACGGTGAAAACAATGGACGGCTCCCGCGTTACGCTGCACTGGATCGGTCGCGAGATCAAAGAAGGCGCCAATGAACTCTGGTTTTATTTCGCAGCGCCGCTTCCGCAGGGCGTCGATGGCACCACGATCCATCACGCAATGCTGCGAGATCAGTTTTCCAACCAGATCAATTCCGTGCACGTCCGCGACGGAACCCGCCGGACCACACTGGTCTTCCTACCGAGCCACCGCGAGAAGCGCGTGCGCTTTCGGCCCTAAGAAAGCGCCCGAACCGAAATCCCAAACTACTCCCCAGAGGCAACGGAGTGACCCAAGCGAACCGGCTGGCTCGGCTCAAATATCCCCACCTTGCGGCCGCAGCACAATTTCCTCCACAACGGTTCGCCGCGAAAGCCGATACACATCCAGAAACGCCCGCGCGACATCCGCCGCCGGCATCATCCGCGCTTCGTCGACGCCACTGCCCGCCCATGACGGCGAAACCGTCGCTCCGGGATACACGCAACACACCCGCACGCCTTTGTCGCGCAGTTCAGCTCGCATTACCTTGCTCAATCCACTCACGCCGAACTTCGCCGCCGAGTAACCCGCCCCGCCCGGATACGCGGTGAATCCCGCGATCGAGCTCATGTTGAATACATCACCGCGACCGCGCGTAATCATGGCGGGCACAAACGCGCGCGACACCAGAAACACGCTGCGCAGATTCGCCGCGATCATCTCGTCAAAGGCCGCCACCGTCATCTCTGTGAAGGGTCCGCCGACGAATTTCCCCGCGTTGTTCACGAGCACATCCACAACCCCGAAGCGCTGGCCAACCGCTGCGGCCATGGCGGCGACCGAGGCTTCGTCCCTCACGTCGCAAGGAAACACTGCAACCTGCACGCGCGAACCGGCCTTGGCGCACAGCCGCGCGACGGTCTGAAGCTTCTTCGCATCTCGCGCCGTGAGGGCGAGCCGAACGCCCGGAACTTCGGCCGCGAACACCTTCGCGATGGCCGCACCAATTCCTTGTGAAGCACCCGTGATCAGGACGACAGGACGAGCCATAGATTTTTGGTTGTTATCCAGCGTGGACCCGAGAGCGACCGATACATCATCGCCGCCAATTGGGAATGCCCGTTCCCAGGGCCAAGGCGTTTCATCTGCCCGGAGGCGCGGAACGGGTCAGCATACGAGGGAGCCGAACTCCATGAAGTCGGCCTTGAAGCCGTCTTTCACTCC
>JBBQEG010000588.1:0-1744 GCA_038320495.1 Opitutales bacterium
GACTAAAGGGTATCAAAGTGGCTTTGTCTGCCACATCAAGTTTAACACTTCTCCCGCTTAGCGGGAGTTTTGGGGTAACTAAGAAAGCAAAGGCCGGCCGCTTAGGGGTAAGCGGCCGGCCAATCTTTTTTCCGGGGTTCGCGAAGCGACCAAACCGGCAGCCAACGAATCATTCCGGTCTATCATGCGTGGTGGACGCTTGACCGATGGCCGCCCATGAGCTCGCAAGCGGGATTCGCTCGCGTCCGCGCCGTCGTTCGTCGGGTGCGCGATCCGCAAAAGCGGTACTCACTCCCGCGCGCGAGTGCGAGCTTGCCCCATACCGCCGCCCGGCGCCAATCTGATCCTCCATGCAGAAAACGTCCGACATCAACGTCGTCGAAACGCGCGCCCTGCCGTCGCCTTCCGCCCTCCTCGCGGACCTACCCAAGACGGATACCCAGGCGGAATTCGTCACGCGCACCCGGCGCGAAATTCACCGTCTGATCTTCACGGATGAGAAGCGTTTCCTCCTCATCATCGGCCCGTGCTCGATTCACGATCTCAAAGCCGGCCGCGACTACGCCCAAAAACTCGCCCAGCTGGCCCGAGAAGTTTCCGACCGCCTCATGATCGTGATGCGCGTCTATTTTGAAAAACCGCGCACCACCGTCGGCTGGAAAGGGCTGATCATGGATCCGAACCTCGATGGCTCACACGACATCGCCACCGGCCTCCGCACCGCCCGCACGTTCTTACGCGAAGTGCTCGACCTGGGACTTCCCACCGCGACCGAGTTGCTCGACCCAATCACGCCGCAATACATTGCCGACCTGATCTGCTGGTCCGCCATTGGTGCGCGCACCGCCGAATCCCAAACGCACCGCCAGATGGCGAGCGGCCTCTCCATGCCGCTCGGTTTCAAGAACGGGACCGACGGCTCCATCGCCACCGGCATCAACGCGATCAAGGCCGCCGCCCATCCTCAAACGTTTCTCGGCATCAATCTCGACGGAGCCGCCTCCGCCATCGTCACCCGCGGCAATCCTGACTGCCACATCGTCCTCCGCGGCGGCACCGCCGGGCCGAATTACTCCCCCGCCCACATCGCCAAGACCGAAGAACTGCTGGCAAAGGCCGGCCTGCCCAAAGCGATTCTGGTCGATTGCTCCCACGACAACTCTGCCAAACAGCCAGCGCGCCAACCCGAGGTCGTGCGCGAACTGCTCCAGCAAGTTGCCGCCGGCAATACCTCCATCATGGGCGCGATGGTCGAAAGCAATCTCGAGTCCGGAAGCCAGCCGTTCCCACAACCCAAAGAGAATCTGCGCTACGGCGTGTCGATCACCGACGGCTGTATCGATTGGGCCACCACCGAGGCTTTGATCCGCGAGGTCCACGCCGCCCTCGCACCGCGGTTCGCCCCGGCGACACCCGTTCCGGCCCAGTAAACACCGGGGCGCCCGCTACTCACACCGCGTTTCAAGGACACCTCGAATCGCTCCCGCTTCACTCCCGCTCTCCCTTGTAGCGTTGTTGGGCCTCCCTAATATTCCCATCTCTCTCGCATTTCTTCCGTGTCTTCCGGGCGTCCCGTGGACTAAAAATTCCCTTCCTATGAAAACCCCCATTCGCGTCGCTGTTACCGGAGCTGCCGGTCAGATTGGTTATTCGCTCCTCTTCCGCATCGCGTCCGGCGCGATGTTCGGCGCCGACCAGCCGGTGATTCTCCAACTCATCGAGGCTCCGATCGAAAAGGCGATGA
>JBBQEG010000589.1:0-1675 GCA_038320495.1 Opitutales bacterium
GTTCGCCAATCCAGGCGATGAAGTCGTGGAAGAGATCAGCGTCCGCGGCATGGGTTCCGGCATGACCTCCATCACGATTGATGGCGGCGGCATGTCTTCCTTTAGCGCACAGAATCGCAGCACTCGCATGACCGCCTTCACTGGCAACATGTTCGAGTCCCTCGAGCTCACCAAGGGCCAGACTCCGGATCGCAGTGTCGATTCACTCGGTGGCGGCGTGAATTTCAAAACCCGCTCGCCGCTCTCAATGCGTGAAAAGCGCCGCGTCAGCTATAACTTCACCGCGCGCACCGCGCCGTCCTTCACCGACCACGTGCCGCTCCGCGAAAAACATCGGACACACGGGCTCTTCAACTTGTCGTACCAGGAAAAGTTCGCGGTCTTCGGCAGTGATACGGAAAACCTCGCGGTCTCCGTGAACGGTTTCTACAGCGAAAATGCCTTCGGCTTTTTCCGGACCAATCGCGATTTCCAGCAGACCAACAACCAGCCCGCCTATCTCTGGGATTACCGCACCCAGGATAATTACAACAATCGGACGCAGCGGAGCCTCAGTACGAAGTGGGACTATCGTCTCAATCGTAACAATCTGTTCAAGTTGAACCTGATCTATAATGACGCGCCTGAGCCCATGCGCCGCCAGTATCAAGTGCGTGCCTTTGCCGGAAGTGCCACCACGGTACCGAGCATCACGACCGGAATCGTGCCCGGCGCATTCGACAATCGGATCACCGTGGTTCGGGCCAATCCCACCGCGGCTAACGCCACTTCCGCCACGACGGCCACGGCGTTGATCGACGTGACCTCCAATTTGATCAATCGTAATCAACGCCTCCGCCACATGGATGTCGGCGGTGAGCACAATTACGGCCCGCTGGAGATCGACTGGGCGGCGCTGGTGAGTCGCACTCGTTATCGCTATCTAGGTTCCGAAGGTAATTTGGTCAACCGGATCGGCAATGTGCCATTCATTGGACCTAATGGTTCTCCTGGCTCGGCCACAAACAATATCCGCGGCCCCAATGGCGAGACCGGTGTGGGTTGGATTCTGGATCGCACGCAGTCGGATCTCTATCCCCGCTTCATCCAAAATGGTGGCCTGGATTTTACCGATCCCAATAATTATCGTCCCAGGGTCAACGGCCTGAGCACCCAGTCGGGCAACCTCGATATCGATCTCATTCGCGAAGCGCGCGCCAACTTCCGCTATCGGTTGCCCATTAATTCCTTTACGGCGTTTCTAAAGACCGGGGCTTCCGTTCGCGATCACGACGTCGAGTTACAACGCCGCAATCGTCGCTGGAGCTATATTGGCACTACGGCCCTCCCGACCGATCCCTCGATCATCATGTCGGATACGCTCAACACCGGCCGTCAAATTCCCATGTGGGAAGGCGCCGAATTCATTCAAAATGGCCAGCCCACGAATCCGACCCTCTGGCAGGAAGATGAGTACTACCATGAAAACAACCGCCGAACCTCCTCCACCAAGGTCAACGAGGTCATCACTGCCTACTACCTGATGACCCAAGGTCGTTTCGGTCGCAACGGATTCCTCGCGGGCATGCGTCGCGAAATTACGGATACCAAGGGCGAAGGGCGTCGCCGGGCGCGCATCTTAAGCACGGCCGCACAACAGCTGGCCGATCCGGTCGGCACGGCCGAGCGCGACAGC
>JBBQEG010000590.1:0-1560 GCA_038320495.1 Opitutales bacterium
ATCTCTTCCTTCTTGGGGTCCCAGCGAATGGCGCGGCCGAGTTGTGCTGCGATGCCATTGAGATGGCAGATACTGGCGCTGCGATGGCCGGCCTCGACATCGCTGATCGGGCGCTGCCGGGTGCGCACCGCGTTGAAGAAATCGCTGTGATGATTGTCGCTCGCGTAGAGGTGAATGTCCTCACCGCGCAAGGGGCGGGTGGCGAGCTCGCCCGGGGTCGTCGCGAACTCATCGTTGCGCGACACCTCGACTTTACCCTTGGAGCCGCGGAACTCGATCATGGGTTTCAAACCGTCCTCGTTCCGCTCGACGCGCACGCCATTGGCGTAGATGTGAGTCTGATATTTGCAGCCTTCGAAACCGACCGGGATGAATTCAACCGGGCCGGAGTTGTCCATGCCGAGGGCAGTTTGGATGATGTCAAAATGATGGGCGCCCCAATCGCCGTTTTTGCGGCTGCCGTACTCGAGGAAGCAGCGCCAGCCGCCGCCATAGTCGCCTTTGACCCGTTGCGGGTGATAGGGACGCCACGGAGTGGGCCCGAGCCAGCGATCGTAATCGAAATCGGAGGGAACCGGTTCGGCCGGGAAAGCAAGTGCGGGTGGAAAATTCCCCAACCGGGTTTGAATGAGTTGCAAGTCTCCGATCCAGCCGTTGCGCACGATTTCCGCGGCTTTGCGGAAGGACTTGTTGGAGCGCTGTTGTGTACCCGTTTGCAGGATACGCCCGTAACGCCGGGCGGTATCGACCAGCACGCGACCTTCCCGCACGGTGAGCGTGAGCGGCTTCTCACAATAGACGTCCTTGCCGGCCACCATAGCGGCCTTGGCCACGGCGGCGTGCCAGTGGTCCGGTGTGCAAACGAAGACGACGTCCACGTCCGGCCGCGTGACCAGCTCCTCGTGGGTGCGGGCGATCTCGACCCCACGCGACGTGCCGCTGGCTGTGGCTTTGCCATGGGCGGCGTCGATGCGGTCGCGTGCCTTCTCCGCTTTGCTCCGCATCAGATCGCACACGACGAGGATGCGGGCATCATCACGGCCGGTGATCGTTCCAATGTGGCTGGAGGCAATGAGACCCGTTCCGACGACGCCGACGGTGAGCTGATTGCTGGGCGCGTTTTTTCCAAAGAGACGGGCGGGAAAAAAATTCGGTGCGAGGCCATACGCGAGGATGCTGGTGAGGCCGTGCTTGAGCACCGAGCGTCGGGTCAGCGGCGCGAGCGACGAACGAGGGTGGGAGATGCGGGGCGAGGCAGGCATAAAGAAAATCGGAGGGCGTGGCGGAGAAAGATATGCGTGAAAAAGGGGCGTGGAGCGGGGTAAACGAAAGATTGGATTCCAGCGGGGTAAGAGAGGCGGGGCAGCAGCCAACACGGATCAGGACACCATGACGGATAAAATTGGATAAATCGCGAGCGGATCGGTGATTTTATCCGGAACGTTTCGAATTATTTCAGCGTTCCCGCTTCGGCGTCACCCGCAGCCTAGTTGCGCCCGGTCCCCGTACCGGTTGGACGCAGTGCGGCGGTGAGAAACTGCTCCACGAGTGCGAGGCGTT
>JBBQEG010000591.1:0-1510 GCA_038320495.1 Opitutales bacterium
CGCGCGCTTGGGCGTCCTCGCTCGGGAATTAAACAGTTATATTGTCGCCGGAATCTATGAACGCGAGGCGCCGGCTGTCTATAACACGGCCGTATTGATTGATCGCACCGGCAACGTCGCCGGTCGCTATCGCAAGACCCATCTGCCGCGCGAAGAATGGGAAGCCGGCCTGACGCCGGGTGAAACATATCCAACGTTTCAGACCGATTTCGGCAAAGTCGGGATCATGGTATGTTGGGATATCCAATTCCCCGAGCCGTGGCGCGCACTGGGATTACAAGGTGCCGAGCTGGTGCTCATCCCGATCTGGGGCGGTAATGAAACGCTCCTCCGAGCCCGCGCGATCGAGAACCACGCGTTTATCGTCTCCTCGGGTTACGATTTCCCCAGCTGGATTGTCACCCCCGACGGTAAAGTCGTGAGCGAAGCGACCAAAGAGTCGCCCGTGGCCACCGCGGAGATCAACCTCGACCGAAAGATCTATCAGCGCTGGCTCGGCGATATGAGCACACGCACGTGGAAAGAACGGCGCGGCGACTTACCGCGTTGAGCGGCGGTCCCCATCCTCGTTCGACTCCGAGTAGGGGCCGACCTTGAGCGCGCCCTCCGGTGCGAACGGGAGTTTCTACGTGAGAACACCGTCCTCGCGCCTTAAGCCGCGAGCGGGTGACAGAAGCGCGAGAGTTGACGATCGGTGATCGCCGGCAGGCGCTGCAGAGCGAAAATCGTCTGCGGCTCCCAGAGGAGCGTGCGGAGTGGTTCCAGAAAACGCTTCGACACATCCGGCTCGACGACGTTTTGCAGAATTCCCAGGGTCTGACGGGACGCCGGCAGTCCCAGCCACTCCAACACCCCAAAGACATCGCTCCGTTCGAAGATCGCGTTGATCTCCTCCCAGCAGGCGCCCGACGTACCCCGCAGGTTGACATGCGCCGCAAGGAAGGCCGTGAGCGCCGGGACTTCGGCGAGCGCGGCGAGCAACCCCGGACAACGCGCCACGACCTGCAGCGCCTCCATCCGGGCAAAAGAAAAGCGGGCAAGAAACTCCCGCACTTCCGCCGGCACAAACTCCAGATAGGGCCTCCATGCCGCCACTCCGCACGTCTGGGCGGCCGAAGCCATGGCGTCTTCCGTCGGCGAGGTGACAATCCACTCGTCACCGTAAAGTCGCTCGAACCGGACTTCCGGCCACGGCGTGACGCGATACGGCACACCGGCGTGCGACCAGCTGAGGGCCAGGGGAACGAAGCATTTCTTGTTGGCGCGGAGGGATGAGTTCATGGCGCGCATCATAGCGCGCGGGTGGGTCATTGCTTGTCCCACCCTCCAGATTGTGTGAAAAAGAAACCATGCCTGAGACTCCCCGCGCCCAACTTTCCCGCCCCCCGCTTGAGCGGATGCTCCGCATTCACGACGAACTCCGCCGCGGTGCCCTCGTCAACTGCACGAAATTGGTCAAGTCGCTCGAGGTCTCGCGCAAGACCATCGTCCGCGATATCGCGTTCATGCG
>JBBQEG010000592.1:0-1506 GCA_038320495.1 Opitutales bacterium
TAGTCCAGGAGACGCACGGTTTTTTTCGCGAGTTGCTGACGGCCGATCTGAGCGTGCGCAACATCGTCGACTCGAATTTCGCGATGCTCAACGACCGGTTGGCGCGTCACTACGGTATCCCTGGCGTGCACGGTATCGACCTGCGGCGAGTTGAGCTGCCGTCTGACTCGCGTCGGGGCGGAGTGCTCACCCAGGGCAGTATACTCAAAGTCAGCGCGAACGGCACCACCACGTCGCCGGTGATTCGCGGCAAATGGGTCCTCGAACGCATTCTCGGCACTCCGCCCGATCCCGTGCCGCCCGGCGTGCCCGCCATTGAACCCGATATCCGCGGCGCCACCACGATTCGCGAACAACTCGAGCAGCACCGCACTCTCGGCAGTTGCGCATCGTGCCACGCCAAGATCGATCCGCCCGGCATGGCGCTCGAGAACTTCGATGTCACCGGAGCGTGGCGAGACCGCTATCGGGTGCTCGATCCGACTAAAGCCGATACTAGCCTGATTTTCCTGCCGGCTCCGCCGCCGGTCCAGAAATGGACTTGGGGGCCGCCCGTCGATGCCTCCGACCTGCTCGCCGACGGCGCAAAGTTCCGCGACATCGACGAGTTCAAGCAGCTACTGCTGCGGGACCCCGATGCGATCGTCCGCTGCGTAGTCGAGAAGCTGCTCACGTATGGCACGGGCGCTCCCGTGTCCTTCGCGGATCGCACCGAGGTCGAGCGCATTGTCGCCCGCGGCCGGGCGCGCGACGGTTTCCGCACGCTCTTGCACGAGGTCGTCGCCAGCGAACTATTCCGACGCAAGTAACCCCCGCTTTCCCATGTCCACACTCTCGCGCCGCACGTTTCTTCGTGGCGCCGGCGTAACGCTGGCGCTGCCGTTCCTCGAGTCGGTCTTTCCCCGTGGGCTGCAGGCCGCGGGACCCTCCACCACGCCGGCGCGGAATGTGCCGCGCCGCATGGTCTGCATCTGCAACAACCTGGGGCTGCATCTCCCTTACTTCGTGCCCAAAGGCACCGGGCGCGACTACCAGCCGTCTCGGTATCTCGAGGTGCTGCAGGACCTGCGCGAGCACCTCACGGTGTTCTCCGGCGTATCGCATCCGGAAGTCGACGGCGGCCATGCCGGTGAGAAAAGCTTCCTCACCGCGGCGCCTCATCCCGGCGGCTCAAGCTTCAAGAATTCGATTTCGCTCGATCAATACGCCGCCGACTACATCGGCCGCGAGACGCGCTTCCCCTCGCTCGTGCTCACCGCCAACGGCGAGCAGTCGCTCTCCTGGACTCGTGCCGGCGTGCCAATCCCCGGCCATACGCGACCGTCGCAGGTGTTCCGCAAGCTGTTTCTCAATGGCAGCCCCGAGGAGGTGGAGTCGCAGGTGCTGAAACTCCGCCAGGGCGAAAGCATCATGGATCTCGTCTCTGGCCAGGCGAAGGACCTGCAGCGCCGGCTCAATCCGTCCGACCAGAGCAAGTTCGACGAATACCTAACGTCGGTCCGCGAA